>JBGQIB010000146.1:0-11487 GCA_041498295.1 bacterium
ATGAGGATCTGGCGCACGCGCGTCGGGTCGCCCTCGACGTGCTCGGGCAGCGCGCCGTCGAACTCGACCTCGAACCCGATCCCCTTGGCCTCGGCGCGCACGCGCATCAGCCGCTCGACTTCGCGCACCACCGCGACCGGCGAGAACGTGACTCGCTCGACCTCGAGCCTGCCCGACTCGATCTTCGAGAGGTCGAGAATGTCGTTCAAGAGCGCGAGCAGGTAGTCGCCATTGCGCTGAATGGTGCGCAGCGCATCGATGGTTCCCGGCGCCGCGTCGCCGCGCCGCGCCTCTTCGAGCAAGACCTCGGTGAAGCCGAGGATCGCCGTCATCGGCGTGCGGATCTCGTGCGACACGTTGGCGAGAAACTCGGTCTTCACGCGCGTGGTCTGCTCGGCGTGCAGCATCGCCCCGCGCAGCGCCGAGTTCGCCTCCTCGAGCGACTCGGCGCGGTTGCGCTCCGCGCGCAGCAGGCGCCGCTCGGTCAGATCGCGCGCAACCGCGAGCCAGCCCGGCTTGCCCTCGACCTCGGCGCCGTGCAGCGTGAGCTCGAGCGGCAGCTCCACGACCTCGAGGTGCGTGATCCGAACATCGACGTGTCCGCGCGCCGGGCCGCCGCCCGCTTCGCGCCGCTCCGCAACGTAGGCGTTGAAGCCCTTGCGCGACGCGGGCGCCACGAGCTGCTCGAGCGAGAGGCCGTAGATCATCTCCGCAGGCTGGCGCAGGAGTCGCTGCGCGGCGTCGTTCGCGCGCAGAATGCAGAGCTCGGCGTCGAGCCAGAGCACGAGGTCCGAAACGAGCGCGAGCAGGGGCGCGGCGCTTGGCTCGACAGGGTCGGCGTTCGAGGCGGACATGGTTCCCCAGGCGCATCGACGCACCGGGCGCGCGCGCTTGAGCACCCGGGCCGCGGGGTATGAATCTGGGGTGCGCGAGGCGGCGTAGACTGGCAAAGCCCCAGGAGAGCGTCATGACGCGACTGACTCGAGCCCCCGCACTGCTCGGCGCCCTCCTGGGCGCGGCGCTCGCCTGGGGCGCGGGGCCGGCGCGCGCGGGCACCCTCTTCAGCGACCCCTACGGAGTCGGCGCGCCCGACGTGCTGGGGAGCGAGGCGAACTTCGACATCCGTTCGCTAGAGGTCGAGGAGCTCGACCGGACGACGCTGAGGATCAACCTGGACCTCAACTACTACGGCGGCGACACGACCGTCTCGGCTTTTGCGGTGCCCGGGTCTTCGTTTGCCGCGGTGCCCGTCGGCGTTGGCGACGTGCTGATTCAGGGACGTTCGTCGCTCTGGGCGATTCCGGTCGGGCCCATCGGCGACGCGATCGGCGGCATCGGCGGGATCTCCTATGGAGTCGGCGAGCCGGTCCCGGTCGGGCAGCCAGCGACGCGCATCCCATTTTTCCCGGGCAGCGTCTATCTCGTCCACGGGACGCTCGACGCGGCGCAGGCGCTCGGCGTCGATCCAGCGGACGACTTGCGCGCGGACGAGCCGGTCTGGGGCGTGCTCGAGGACTCTTATCCGGCGTTCGTCGGCTCCTTTCCGGTCGCTCAGGCGATGGGCGGTGCGGAGATCGGCATCCAGCTCCGGATCGACATCGGACCCGCGTTCTACGACGACGTGAGTGACGGCTACCGCGTGCACTTCGCGTCCGCGACGTGCGCATGCGACGTGATCGACGGCGCGGTGCCGGAGCCGGAGCCGCTCGCGCTCGCGGCGCTGGCGGCGCTCGCGCTGACTGCGGCGCGAGCTCGGCTATGCTTGCCGCGCCGTGGGGGATCTCGAGGGCGCGAGCTCGTCTGACTCGACAGGCTCACCCTGGCGCGAGCGCGCCGGGCTCGTGCTCGCCCCGCTCGCGTTCGCGGCACTTTGGTTCGCGCCGCTCGCGCAGAGCGTCGAGGCGCACCGCCTAGCCGCGATCATGGGCGCGGTCGTCGTTCTGTGGGTAACCGAGGCGATTCCGATGGCGATGACCGCCTTCCTCGGCGTCGCCGGCGCGGTCGCGCTCGGCGTCGCGCCCGCGTCGGTCGCGTTCGCGCCGTTCGCCGACCCGCTGATCTTCCTGTTCGTCGGCACGTTCATGCTGGCGCAGGCGATCTTCTTTCACGGCCTCGATCGCCGCTTCGCGTTCGCGATCCTGTCACTTCCCGGTGTAGGCGACCGGCCGGGCCGCGTGCTGGTCGCGTACGCCTCGGTCGCGTGTCTCATCTCCATGTGGATCAGCAACACGGCGACGGTCGCGATGATGTTTCCGATCGGTGTCTCGCTGCTCGGCGCGCTCGAGTCACGGCGCGACGGCGCGGCGCTGCCCGCGGGCTTCGGCACGGCACTGCTCCTGGCGAACGCGTTCGGCGCGTCGATCGGCGGAATGGGCACACCGGTCGGGACACCGCCGAACTTGATCGGACTCGGGTTCATTCGCCGCGAGCTCGGAGTCGACCTGCCGTTCTTCTCGTGGATGGCGCTCGGCGTGCCGCTCTGCGCGCTGCTCATGGGCTGGCTGCTGTTCGACCTCGGCCGCTCCGGGGCGCCGGCCGGCAGCCGACTCAACGGTGTGTCGGAGCTGCTCGGGGGCGAGCGCGCGAAGCTCGGGCCGTGGTCGCGGGGCGAGAAGAACGCGCTCTTCGCGTTCGCCGCGACCGTGTTCTTCTGGGTGCTGCCGGGGGTGGTCGCGTTGGTCGCCGGGCAGGACACGCCCCTCTATCACGCGCTCTCGACCTTGCTGCCCGAGTCCGTGGTCGCGCTATTCGGTGCCGGGCTCCTGTTCGTCCTGCCCACGAACCTGCGCCGCCATGAGTTCACGCTGCCCTGGAACGAGGCCGTGAAGATCGATTGGTGGATCGTGTTCCTGTACGGCGGCGGTATCGCGCTCGGCACGCTCGCGTTCAAGACGGGACTCGCGGACGCGCTCGGCTCGGCGCTCACGAGCCTGCTCGGCGTGCGCTCGGAGCTCGGCCTGATCGCCCTCTCGACGGCCCTCGCCGCGGCGCTCTCCGAGACGACGAGCAACACCGCGGCCGCGAACATGGTGGTCCCCGTGGTGATCGCGTTCGCGCGCTCCGCGGGCATCGATCCGGTGCTGCCCGCGCTCGCCGCCACGATGGGGTCGTCGCTCGGCTTCATGTTGCCGGTGTCGACGCCCTGCAACGCGATCGTCTACGGCTCGGGACGGATCCCCCTCACGAGCATGATGCGCCACGGTGTGCTGCTCGACCTGGTGGGGATCGCGGCGATCATCGCGGTCGTGAGCCTGCTGGGGCCGCTCGTCGTGGGTCACTGAGAATGACTTCACAGCGGAGCACATGCGGCGCGAGTCATCATAAGGTCAAGGAGGCACCGTCATGACCCACTACGAGTCGATCTGGACTGACCTCGCATCGCTCGCCGTCGCGGGAGCCTCGCTCGCCTTCCTCGCGTTCATGCTGACCGCGACGGTCAAGTGACGCGCACGCCCCGAGCCATCAAGAGCTTTCCCGAGCGCACGAGCTCCGAGAGCTTGAACGGCCGCAAGAGATCGATGAACGCGTCGAGCTTCTCGCTCGGCCCGTGGATCTGCAGGATCAGCGAGTCCGATCCGTAGTCGACGGCCTTGGCCTTGAAGTGCTCGGCCACCTGCAGGATCTGCGTGCGCTGATCGAGCGGAGCAAAGAGCTTCACGAGCGCGATCTCGGTCTCGTAGCTGTCGTCGCCGGTGTGATCGATGGCGTGCACGACGTCGATCAGCTTGGCGAGCTGCTGGATGATCTGGCCCAGCGCGTCGGCCGCGCCGGAACAGACGATCGTCATGCGCGAGAAGCGGCCCTCTGGGCCAGCCGACACGACCAAGCTCTCGATGTTGAAACCACGGCGCGAGAACACGAGCGCGACCCGCACCAGGACGCCGGGCTTGTTGTTCACGAACAGCGAGATCGTGTGCAGCGGCGTGCGCTGCGGCGCTGCCGCGGGAGTCACTTGCGCCGCCGACATCAGGTGCTCCCCGACGGCTTCTCGAGCCGGTGCTTGGGCTTCTCGATCAGCATCTCGGAGAGCGACGCACCCGCAGGAATCATCGGGAAGACGTTGTCTTCCTTCACCACCTCGGCGACGACGACGCACGGTCCCTTGTCCCAGGCGTGCGCCTCCGCGAGCACGCGGTCGACGTCGGCCGGCCGGCGAATGCGCAGGCCCTTCGCGCCGTAAGCCTGCGCGAGCTTCACGAAATCGGGGTTGCCCTCGAGGTCCGCGCCCGAGACGCGGTTGTCGTAGAACATCTCCTGCCACTGCCGGATCATGCCCAGGTAGTTGTTGTTGATGATGAGACACTTCACTGGGAGCTTGTTCACGCACGCCGTGGCGAGCTCCGAGCACGTCATCTGAAAGCCGCCGTCGCCGACGATGGCCCAGACTTTCTTCTTCGGGTTCGCGAACTGCGCGCCGATCGCCGCCGGGAAGCCGAAGCCCATCGTCCCCGCGCCGCCGCTCGTGATCCAGTGCCGGTTGCTGCGCGCGAGACAGAACTGCGCCGCCCACATCTGGTGCTGACCCACGTCGGTGGTGAGGATCGCCTCGCCGCGCGTGAGCTCGTTCAGCCGGTCGAGCACGTGCTGCGCGCGCAGCCCGCCCTGCTTCGGATATTTGAGCGGGTACTGCTTCCGCCAGCGAGCGATCTGGCCAAGCCACTCCTTCGTGTCGGCGAGCTCGACCTGCGGCACGAGGTCTTCGATCACGAGCCGCGCGTCGCCGTGAATCGCGACGTCGGGCTTGATGATCTTGCCGAACTCCGCCGCGTCGATGTCTACGTGGATCTTCACCGCGCGCGTGCAGAAGTCCGAGACGCGGCCCGTGATGCGATCGTCCCAGCGCGCACCGATCGACATGATCAGATCGCAGTCCACGACCGCCTTGTTCGCGTACGCGGTGCCGTGCATGCCGAGCATCCCCAGGTGCAGAGGGTGGGTCTCGTCGACCGCGCCCTTGCCCAGAAGTGTGTTGACCACCGGCGCGCGCAGCTTCTCGGCGAGCGCGGTGACTGCCTTGCCCGCGTCCGAGATCACGGCGCCGTGGCCGACGTAGAGCACGGGCCGGCGTGACTCGCGCAGGTAGCGCGCGGCGCGTGCGATCGCGTCGGCGTCGCCCCGACTCGCGACGGTGTAGCCCGGCAGATCGAGCACGTCCGTGAACGGCGCCGTGCACGGGCCCTGCCCGATGTCCTTGGGCACGTCGATCAGCACGGGCCCCGGGCGTCCGGTCGTCGCGATGTGGAACGCCTCGCGCACGATGCGCGGAATGTCGGCGGGGTTCTTGATCAGATACGAGTGCTTCACCACCGGGTAGGTGATGCCGGTGACGTCGGCCTCTTGGAACGCGTCCTTTCCCAGGCTCGCCGAGTTCGTCTGCCCGCAGATCACGATCATCGGCGCGGAGTCCATCTGCGCGGTGAGGAGGCCGGTCACGGTGTTGGTCGCACCGGGACCCGAGGTGACGAGCACCACGCCCGGCCGACCAGTGGAGCGCGCGTAGCCGTCGGCCATGTGGGTCGCGCCCTGTTCGTGGCGAACGAGGATCAGCTTGATCTTCGAGTCGACGAGAGCGTCGAACATCGGCATCGCTGCCCCACCGGAGAGCCCAAAGATGTACTGGACTCCCTCTCTTTCGAGGCACTGAATCAGCTTCTCGCCACCACTCGTAATTTTCTGGGGCACTTTCCACTCCGAGTTCGAATCGAATCCGCGATTTCGCTGGAGGATCGCAGATTTCGAGGAATTCGTCTAGCGACCTTCCTTCGAGTCTCATAAAGAATGATGTCGGAAGCGATGAAGTCCCGGTTCGTACGCACTCTGCATTCGGAAGAGATCGATTCTGGAGGCAAGATTCGATGTGATGCAAAGACTGACCTCGAAAGATGGAGTCGATTGGGGAATACGAGCGGCCGCAAGCTATATATGGCGACCGGCTTCACGCTCATCGGGCTCTAGTACGCGCTGGACGCGGGGGGTCGTCTACGCCGTCTCCGGTCGCCTCTGGACCCCGCTCGACTACCTGAGCCCTTTCCTCGCCGTGCGCGCAAAGGCGCTGGGCGACGAGCACACGTGGCTCCTGTGGGCGATCGCGCTCTGGTCCCTGCCCTTCATGTGGATCGCGCTCACCCTGCGGCGCTGCATCGACGCCGGGCGCTCGCCGTGGTTGTCGCTGCTCGTACTCGTGCCCGGGATCAACTACGCGCTCATGCAGGGATCGGCGCGCTGCCCTCGCCCTCGCCCGTCTACGTCTCATCGGTCGAGATCGACGCTACACCCGCGCGTGTATGGGAGAACGTGATCGCCTTCGGCGAGCTGCCGCCGCCGGCGGAGCTCATCTTTCGCAGCGGCGTCGCGTACCCGCAGCGCGCGCGCATCGACCGCAGCGGCGTCAGCGCACTGCGCCACTGCGAGTTCTCGACCGGCGCGTTCGTCGAGCCGATCACGCGCTGGGACGCGCCGAACGTGCTCTCGTTCGACGTCGCGAGTCAGCCGCCACCGATGCAGGAGTGGAGCCCGTACGGCCCGATCGTGACTCCGCACCTCTACGGCTACTTCCGCTCGGTGCGCGGCGAGTTCCGGCTCGTGCCTCTGCCGGGCGGTCGCACGCGGCTCGAAGGCAGCACGTGGTACGAGCTCGACCTCTTCCCGCGCGCCTACTGGAATCTCTGGAGCGACGCGCTCAGTCGAGAATGACGGCGACGCTCCGCTTCGCGTCGATCGCGAGGCGCGGCGCGGGAGCGAGACGCAGGCCACGGCCGTCGCAGCTGCGGCCGGTGCGGACGTCGAAGCGGTACCGGTGCCATGGGCACTCGACGGCGGAGCCCTCGAGCGGCGCCTCCTCGAGCGGGCCCAAGAAGTGGGGGCAGACCGCGGAGTGAACCACGAGGTCGTCGTCGAGCGCGACGATCCGCCACGGCCGCCCGCCCATCTCGATCACCAGCGGCAGCTTGGCGCGCACGTCGTCGAGTGACCCGAGCTCGAGGCGCAGGCCGCGCTCGGGCTTGGGGCCGCGCGCGACCGCGAGCAAGCGCGCGCGCCGCACCATCATCGCCTCGTCCTCGTCCCAGAGCCTCGCGTACAACCTGCGGTAGGCCTCGCCGAGCGTGGTCACGCGCTCCGGCGATACATCGGGCACGAGGAACTCGACACGGATGTGTGTCTCGTGCTCGCCCTTCGAGGTGAGCGACGTCCAGATCTCGGTGCCCTTCCCGGGTCCGTCGATGGTCGCTGTGACGTAGCGCAGCTTCTCGCGCTCGAGCACGACTTGAATGGTCATCTCGAGCGCATCGAGCCCGCCGCGCGCGCGCACGTACGCGCTCCAGCCATAGTCGCCGGAGTCGATGCGCCGCACCGAGGCGAACGCATCGCGGTGTAGTCCCGGAAGGTGCTCCCAGTCGAGCACGTTCTCCCAAATCCGCTCGACCGAGACAGGGAGCACCCGCTCGTAGGTCGCCACGGAGACGATGCGGGTGCCGCGCATGAAGGGAGCATAGCCCGAAGTGGCGGACACGCGCGCCAGAGGGCTCAGCTCGGGTCTCACGCCCAACCGTGCGAGCGGATCAACTCGAGCACGCGCACGCGAATCTCGTCGCGAATCTCGCGAACCGACTCCGGCGACGCGCCCTTCGGGTCGGAGAGCTTCCAGTCCAAGCGCTGGACTCCGGGAGCGAAGGGGCACTCTTCCCCGCAGCCCATCGTCACGAGCAAGTCGGCGGAGCGCGCGACTTCCTCGCTGAGCCGAGTCGGAGCTGCGCCTCCGAGCGGCAGGCCGATCTCGCGCATCGCCTCGACGACCTCTGGATGCGCTCGCAGCGCGGGCTGCGTGCCCGCAGAGATCGCCCGCGCGCGCGCCGGGTCCGCGCTCGCGTTGAAGAACGCCTCGGCCATCTTCGAGCGGCCGGCGTTGTGGACGCAGGCGAAGAGCACCGTCGTCATCGCGCCGGAGCCAGCCAGCTAGCCAGCGCGGTCGCCGCGCCCGCCCCAGCGACTTGCGCCGCGATGAAGCCCAGAACGTCCGCGGGTTGGATGCCCGCGAACGTGTCACTCAGCGAGCGCGCGATCGTCACGGCCGGATTCGCGAACGACGTCGAGGCTGTGAACCAGTACGCGGCCGCGATGTATGCACCCACCGCGAAGGCCACTGCGTTCGTGTCGCGCAGGCGCGCGCACGCTTGCACGACGAGGAGCAAGCCGAACGTCGCGATCGACTCACTCAAGAGCTGCGCCGGACCGTGACGCGCGTGCTGCGAGAGCGAGAGCGTGGGAAGCTCGAACATCACGTTCGCCGCGGCGACGCCGGCGATTGCCCCGGCGACCTGCGCGGCCGCGTACGGCGGCACGTCGCGCCAGGGGAGAGTCCCTCTCCACGCCGCGGCCAGCGTGACCAGCGGGTTCATGTGCGCGCCCGAGATGGGCCCGAGCGCGAGGATCAGAGCCACCAGCACGGCACCGGTCGCGAACGAGTTCGCCAAGAGCGCGAGCCCCACGCTGCCGCCCGCGAGCCGCTCTCCCATGATTCCCGAACCGACCACCGTCGCGAGCAGGAACGCGGTGCCGACTGCTTCCGCGCTGATTCGGCGCGCGCGGGTCACTCGACGTTCGCGGTCGCCGCTCGGCGTTGCATCGCCGTCGCCAGGCGCTTCGGCGGCACGAGCGCTCCGCACATCTCCTCGAGGCGCTCGAGCCGCAGGCGGTAGTACATCCACGTGCCGCGCCGCTCGCGCTCGAGGAGGCCGGCCTCGGAGAGCACCTTCAGGTGGTGACTCACCGTCGGCTGCGTCAGCCCGAGCGGCAGGGTGAGATTGCACACGCACGCCTCGCCGCCGGGCTGCGAAGCGAGGAAGCTCAACAAGCGCAGGCGGCCGGGATCGCCGAGCGCCCTGAACAGCTCGGCCAGCTCTTCGGCGCGACCCGGCTCGAGGCGCCCCTTCAGCACGGGGGCACAGCAGGCGGGGGACGGCTTGCGTATCGGCATCCGTCGATATTGACATCCATCGATGTGTGGCGCAACATCGACATCCATCGATATATAGGAGCCTCCCCACATGGCCAACACCTTCCACGTCTCGCTCTACGTGAAGAGCCTGCCGGAAGCGGTCGAGCGCTACCGGAAGATCCTCGGCGCCGAGCCGGCGAAGCTGCGAGAGGACTACGCAAAGTTCGAGCTGGCGGACCCGCCGCTGATCCTCTCACTGAACCTAGGCGGGACCCCGGGAACGGTGGGACATCTCGGCATCCGCTACCCCGAGTCGAGCCGCGTCGCAGCCGAGCTGAAACGCGCCGAGGGGGATGCCCTCGAACCGTTCAGCGAGGCAGGCGTGACTTGCTGCTACGCGAAGGCCGACAAATTCTGGGTGCGCGACGCGGATGGAATTCCGTGGGAGTTGTACGCGCTGCTCGCCGACGCCGAGCCGGAGCCCGCGCCCGCTCGAAGACTCGCGCCCTCGTCCGCATGCGGCTGCGCGAGCTGACCGCAGCCGACACGTCCGCGGTTCACGAACTGCTGCGAACCTGTCGATTGTCGGTCGACGGCGTGCCACACGACGCGGCGTTGCTGTTCGTGGCGGCCAGTGGCGCGCGCGTCGTCGGCGTGGCCGGCCTCGAGCTCCACGGCGGCGACGGCCTGCTCCGCTCCGTCGCGGTCGCCCCCGAGCAGCGCGGCACGCGCATCGCCTCGCGGCTCTGCGCGGAGGTCGAGACACGCGCGGCTCCCCTCGGCGCCCGCCGCCTCTTCCTGCTCACCGAGACGGCGGAGAAGTTCTTCGCGCGGCGCGGCTACGTGCGCCTGGACCGAAGTCTCGCTCCGCCCGGAATCGCCGCGTCGCGCGAGTTCTCCGGGGTCTGTCCGGCCTCGGCGATCCTGATGTTCCGCGAGCTATAGTCCGCGCCATGCCCGACTTCGTCTATCAGCCCATTCTCACGCACGGCCACGACGAGGCCCCGTACCGGCAGCTCACGCGCGACTTCGTGTCGACGGCCCGCTTCGGGGAGCGCGAGATCCTCTCGGTGGATCCGCGCGCGCTCGAGCTGCTTGCGCGCGAGGCGCTCGACGACGTGTCGCACTTGCTGCGTCCCGGTCACCTCGCGCAGCTCGCCAAGATCCTGGACGACCCGGAGGCGAGCGAGAACGACCGCTTCGTCGCGCTCGAGCTCTTGACGAACGCGAACATCGCCGCCGGGCGCGTGCTGCCGAGCTGTCAGGACACGGGCACGGCGATCGTCGTCGCCTACAAGGGCCAGAACGTGTTCACGCCCGGTGACGACGCCGAGTCACTCTCGCGCGGCATCTTCGAGGCGTACCAGCGCCGCAACCTCCGCTATTCGCAGATGGCGCCGCTCGACATGTACACCGAGAGGAACACGGGCACGAATCTGCCCGCGCAGATCGAGATCTATGCCGAGCCCGGTGGCGAGTACCGCTTCCTGTTCCTCGCCAAGGGCGGCGGGTCCGCGAACAAGACGTTCCTGTACCAGGAGACGAAGGCGCTCTTGAATCCCGAGTCACTGCTCAAGTTCGTGAGCGAGAAGATCCGCACGCTCGGCACGTCGGCCTGCCCGCCCTATCACTTGGCGCTGGTGATCGGCGGGACGTCGGCCGAGTTCACGTTGAAGACCGTGAAGCTCGCGAGCGCGCGCTATCTCGACGACCTGCCCACGACCGGCAACGAGCAGGGGCGCGCGTTCCGCGATCCGGCGCTCGAGGAGCAGATCCAGAAGCTGTGCAACGAGACGGGCATCGGCGCGCAATTCGGCGGGAAGTATTTCGCGCACGACGTGCGCGTGATTCGCCTGCCGCGCCACGGCGCGTCCTGTCCCGTCGGGCTCGGGGTCTCGTGCTCCGCCGACCGACAGATCCTCGGCAAGATCACGCACGACGGTGTGTTCCTCGAGCAGCTCGAGACCAACCCCGCCAAGTATCTCCCGGACGTCGACCCGGACGAGCTCGCAGGCGACGTCGTGCGCGTCGACCTGCGCCGGCCGATGCGCGAGATCCTGGCCGAGCTCACGCGCTACCCCGTTGCCACGCGACTATCGCTTTCGGGCCCGATGATCGTCGCGCGCGACATCGCGCACGCGAAGCTGAAAGAGAGACTCGACCAGGGCCTCGGGCTCCCGCCGTACCTGAAGGATCACATGATCTACTACGCCGGCCCGGCGAAGAAGCCCGAGGGGCGCGCGTCCGGCTCTTTCGGCCCGACGACCGCCGGCCGCATGGACTCGTACGTCGACCTGTTCCAGAGTCATGGCGCGAGCCTCGTCATGCTCGCAAAAGGCAACCGCAGCAAGGCTGTGCGCGACGCGTGCCAGAAGTGGGGCGGCTTCTATCTCGGCTCGATCGGCGGCCCCGCCGCGCGCCTCGCCGACCACTCGATCCGCAAGGTCGACGTGCAGGAGTACCCCGAGCTCGGCATGGAAGCGATCTGGAAGATCGAGGTCGAGGACTTCCCCGCGTTCATCGTGACCGACGACAAGGGGAACGATTTCTAC
>JBGQIB010000147.1:0-11257 GCA_041498295.1 bacterium
CGGCGAACTTCAAGTCGGGGCGCTTCGCGGGCAGCCCCGGTGCGGCGTAGAGGAGGGCGTCCGGGTAGCCCGTTGGATAGTCCGCCGCGAACAAGTGGTGGTGCCGATTCGGTGCGATCACGCCGCGGACCTCGCCGAGGCTGTCGAGCTCCGCGCGCAGCCCTGGATCGAGCTCGACGGGCGAGTGCAGAACCAGTCCACCATTGCGCAGCCGGATCACGGTCATCCGCGCGCCCACGTCGAACGGGCCATTGCGGAAGCGCCGCTCCGCGACCCAGAGGTTAGGCGCCAAGTTGCGCAGCAAATCGGTCATCGGTCGATCATCGCACGCAAAGAAAATCCTTGGAAATGTATCACGACGTGATACATTGGAGGTCATGGAAACCCAAGACGATCGCGAGCGGCGCCGCCGCCGACGGAAGGAGAGGGTCTTGCACACACGAGTATCCGAAGAGCTCGACGAAGCGCTTCAGCACGCCGCCCGGCGTCTGCGCGTGCCGGTCTCGAACCTGGTGCGCAACGTGCTCGAAGACGTCTTCGACGCCGTCGAAGCCGTGACGGAGAACGTCGGCGAGCTCGTCGAGGACGTGGTCGAAGAGGCGCAGGATTTCGGCCGCCGCTTCGAGCTCCGCTGGCGAAAGCGTTCCGAGAGCGCGCGCGAGCGCGTCGTCGAGATGGAGCGCGAGCCCAAAGTCGAACCCGCGCCCGCAGCCGCCGCGGCCACATCTGCCGCGGCCGAGACGGCGCCCGAGTTCTCGGAAGTCACTGCCTGGCAGCCGGTGGTGCTGAACGGCGCGCGCACGTGCGCCGGCTGCGGGCGGGCGATGCGCCGCGGGGATCCCGCCTATCTCGGCATGGGAGTCAGCGGCGCCGCGCCGATCCTCTGCGAGCCGTGTCTCGAGCGCGAGGGCGACGCCTAGGGGCAGGGTGAGTCGGCGACGAGATTCTTCGCCGGCTGCGGGACCTTCTCGGCGGTCACCGAGCTGCCGGTCGCCGAGTAGCCCCCGATGACGTCCGCGGGCGTCAGGGAATAGTGCGAGTTGTCGATCATCTCGCCGCCGAGTGTCTGGAACGTCGCCTTCTTGAACGCGCCAGTCTTCGGGTCGACGCTGATCAGCACGCGGTGCGTTCCGTAGCCCTGAATGATGTCGCCAGCGGCGTTCGTGAAGGTGAGATAACCGTCGACCGCGATGGCGTTCCCATCCAACAGCGCCGTGGCCGCGAAGCTCTCGTCCATCGGGCTCGCCGCCCAGTTCTCGAAATCGATGGGACAAAGGATGGGACCGCCGTAGCGTCCGTGCGGGTGCTCTGCGTCGACGGCCATGTACACGAGCTGCAGGTAGCAGTCGGCCGTGATCGAGCGCTTCGGGCCGAGCCCGGCAGCGTCGAGTCGGAGCTCGTAGCCCGAGCCCTTCGCCTTCACTTTCAGCCAGACACAGTTCGCGACGCCATCCGGGACCACGACCGGCGCCGAGGCGCCGCTCGCGGAACCCGACAGGAACGCGGCGCCGAGTGACAGAACCGCCAAACGCGCGAGCACAGACCAGCGCAGGTTCGCCATGCCTCGCTCATCGGCAGCTTCAGCGCGCCAGTGAATGACCTATCGCACGGTCAGGGTACCCTCGAAGCTGCGCAGCACGAGCTCTCCACCGGTGCCCGCACCCTGCTGCAAGTCGAGGCGATACGGATACGAGCCGGCAGGCTGCACAACGACGCGAATTGCGCGCCCTGGATGCGCCCGGATGCGAGCCGCTCGCCCTCGACCTGAGACGAGCTCGCGCTGCGGCACTTGATCTGCTTGGCGACCGCTGCCGGAAACGAGACGCGCACGACCTGAGACGACTAGTTCAGAAACCCGATCGCCTGGTTCGCGGCGAGAGTCTGGCCCGGAGGGCGCAGCCCCGCGTCGGTGATGCGCACGTAAACGTGGTCGAGCTCGGCGTGGTCGGGCGCCACATCCCCGTACCCGAGCGCCGCGGCCAGCAGGAATGTCACGAAGGCCAGATGCCCCGTTCGTCTGGCGGCCCGCCAGCGCGTTACGTCGCTCGGGTAAGATGGCGGCTGGAGGACGCGCGATGAAGTTCGGAATCTTCTACGAGCACCAGCTTCCGCGGCCGTGGCGGCCGGACAGCGAGCACCGCCTGATTCAGAACTCGCTCACGCAGATCGAGCTCGCGGATCAGCTCGGCTACGACTACGCGTGGGAGGTCGAGCACCACTTTCTCGAGGAGTATTCGCACTCCTCCGCGCCCGAGGTGTTTCTCGCCGCGGCGAGTCAGCGCACGAAGCGCATCCGCCTCGGCCACGGGATCATCCAGCTCACGACGAATCACCCCGCGCGCGTCGCGGAGCGCGTCGCCACGCTCGACCTCGTCTCGAACGGGCGCGTCGAGATGGGTATCGGCGAGGGCTCGAGCGTCACCGAGCTGCATCCCTTCGACCGCCGCTTCCGCGACAAACGCGACGTCTGGGAGGACGCGGTGCGCGCGATTCTCCCGATGTTCACGCACGAAGGGTGGGAGTATCACGGCAAGTACTTCGACTTCCCACTGCGCAACGTGCTGCCGAAGCCGTTGCAGAGGCCGCACCCGCCGCTGTGGGTGGCGTGCTCGCAGCTCGACACGATCGAGATGGCCGGCAGGCGCGGCATGGGCGCGCTCGGCTTCCAGTTCGTCTCGGCCGAAGCGGCGCACGCATGGGTGCACGCGTACTACAACTCGTTCGTCCGGCGGCGCGAGTTACTCTGCGACTACGAGACGAATCCGCAGATCGCGATCGTGTGCGGCTTCATGTGCGCGGAGACCGACGAGGAGGCGATTCAGAAGGCCGAAGGCTGGACCTTCTTCCAGTTCGCGCTGCTCTTCTACAACCGCCACGGCCCAGTCGTGCCCGGCAGCGTGAATCTCTGGGACGAGTATCTGAAGTGGAAGCAGACCCCTGAGGGCGCGCACGCGCAGCGCGGCTCGGGTCTGATCGGCTCGCCCGAGACGCTGCGCGGTCGCCTGCGCAAGTTCAAGGAATCGAACGTGGATCAAGTGATCCTGCTGAACCAGGCGGGCAACAACACGCACGCGGACATCTGTGCTTCGCTCGAGCTGTTCGCGCGCGAAGTCATGCCCGAGTTCCACGCCGACGAACCCGCGCATCAAGAGTGGAAGCAGAAGGTGCTGTCCGGCGCGATCCAGCTCGAAGAGGTCGACACATCGCCGTACAACATGCGCAGTAACCAAACACCCGTGAAGAAGCAGCCCGCTGCTGCGAGTTAGCTAGCTTCCGCACATGCGTTGGCGCGACGGGACCGGGCGACAGAAGGTCGTATATGCGGCCTTGATCTCGCTGTACCTGCTCGGGCTCATGTTGGCCGCAGCGGACAAGCTGCAGCGGGTCGGGCGGCCCGACGTCGGCTTCGTCATGGATGGGCTCGAGATCTCGCCCTCGCGACGTGACTCCGCCGATCTGGGATTGCGCGGCGGCGCGCGCCTGGTCGAGGTGAACGGCGAGGCCGTCGTGGAGCGCTCGGTCCGGGAAGAGGTGTGGGGGCGCCTGTCGGACGAGCTCGGGGCATCGAACGAGCTCGTCGTGCAGCGCCCCGGCGGCGAAGTCAGTCGCATCTCGATTCCCGTGCGCGAGCTGCGCGTGGGCGACGTCGTGTACTCGGAAGGCGGCGTGCTCGCGCTCGGCTTCCTGTTCTTCGTGGTCGGCGTCGTGACCTTCCAGCTGCGGCCGTTCGCTCCGGAGAGCTGGGCGCTGCTCGCGCTCTGCACCGTGAGCGGCGGCTTCTTGTCGATGATCCTCTCCGGTGTCGGCCCGGCGAAGGCGCCGTACGCCATCTACTACCGCACGCTGCTGGGTCTGCTCGCCGCGGTGCCGATCCACGCGGGGCTCGCGTTTCCGGTCGTGCACCGCGCGCTGCTGCGCCGGCCGCCGCGCGTTCTCTACTGGATCTACGGGCTCGGCGTGCTGCACGCCGGGGTTCAGATCGCGGGTTGGGCCACCGACTTCGCCGGTCCGACGCGTTACATCGGAATCTTCGACACGAGTCTCTTGCTCGCGGTGACGCTCTACTTCGTGGGCCGCTGCGGCGTGCTCGCGATGCACACCGCCGATCCGCTGGTGGCGCAGCGCGCGCGCATCCTGCTGGGCGGCGTGCTGCTCGGCGGCTCGCTGCCCGCGACCGTGCGCTTCGTGCAGGCGACGACCGGCGTGCACGTGCTCGACATCCGAGTCGCGTACTGGTCGGTGTCGATTCTATTGCTCGCGCTCGCGCGCACCACCTTGCGCCACGAGCTGTTGAACGCGCGCGTCGCCGCGCGACGCGCCGTGGTGTATGGCGCCGCGGTCAGCGCGCTCACCGTGCTCGCCGTCGCGCTGGTCTCGGTGTCGCCGTATCTCGTCGCGCTCCTGCTGCTCCCGCTGCTCTACATCTGGCCGAGGTTCGAGGCGCTCTTGAACGCGTGGTTGTATCCGCAGCGGCTGCGCTTGCCCGAGACCGTGCGGCGCATCGGCGAGGACCTGGCGGCCGCCACAGACGCGGACGGCGTGCTCGACGCGCTCGCCGAGGCGCCCGCGCGACTCGCCGACGTGCGGCCGGGTTCGGCGTTCCTGTTCTCGGAGGTCGCGGGCGAGAGCGAACGCCTGCGCGGCGTCGCGCGCGCGAAGCAGGACGCGGCGCCCCACGAGACGCCACTCTCGGCCGAGCCGCTGATCCAGCTCATGGTCACGCTGCGCAAGGAGATCTTCCGCGACCAGATCTCCGTCGAGCCGCAGTTCGTGAACATCCAGCGCGAGTGTTACGCCTGCTTCGAGAGACTGGGCGCGGAGGCGCTCTTGCCGATCGTGCGCGACGCGCGCGTGATCGGCGGGCTGGCGCTCGGCGCGCGCGAGCGGGGCGACGCCTGGGAGAGACTCGAGCTCGAAGTGCTGCAGACCGTCGCGCAGCAGGGCGTGCAGGCGCTGATCCGCATCGAGGCGACCGAGCGCCTGCGCTCGCGCGAGCTCGAGTTCGCGGAGCTGAAGCGCTTCTTCTCGCCACAGATCATCGAGCAAGTCATGGCGCGCGGCGGCGCGGCGGAGCTGCGCTCGCAGCGCAAGCTCGTCACGGTGTTCTTCGCGGACCTGCGCGGCTTCACGGCGTTCTCCGAGAGCGTCGAGCCGGAAGAGGTGATGGCGACGCTCGCCGAGTACCATCACGCGATGGGCCGGCGCGTGACCGAGTTCGCAGGCACGCTCGAGCGCTTCGCAGGCGACGGCTTCATGGTGTTCTTCAACGACCCCGTCGATCAGGACGATCACGTCGAGCGCGCGGTGCGCATGGCGCTCGCGATGCACACCGACATCGCGCGGCTGCGCACCGGCTGGGCGAGCCGCCGCTATCGCATCGACGCCGGCATGGGCATTCACACCGGCTACGCGACCTGCGGCTTCATCGGCTACGAGGGGCGCCGCGACTACGGCGTGATCGGCAACGTGACCAATCTCGCGGCGCGGCTGTCGGACGCGGCGAAGGGCGGCGAGATTCTGGTCAGCGCCGCGGTGCGCGGCGAGCTGCGGGAGCGCCTGCAGTTCGAGGTCGTGGGCGAGCTCGAGCTGCCCGGCTTCCACGCGCCACAGCCGGCGTTCCGGCTCCTGCCTCACCTGACGGACTGATTCAGCCGACTAGCGAGTGAGTGAGTGCGCTGATTTCATGATATCAGCGATCCGAGTCCACGAGTGACTCACTCGCAGCTCAGTCTCTCAATCTCAAGTGCAAGTCTCCGGCAGTCGAAGTCCTCGATTGAACTCGAACGAGTTTCTTGGAGGACTTCCGCGTGTTCGCGTTGTGGTCGCGAAAGCCGCGAGGTGCGGGAATGGTGGGGGTCGCGCTCGATCGCGGCGGCTTCCGTCTTGCGCACGTGCTGCGCGAGTCCGACGGCCCGCCGCGACTCGAGCAGGCGCTCGACCGGCGCGTCGAAGACCCACTCGCGATCCGCGGCGTGCTCGCGGCGACGGTCAAGGAGCTCGGCCTCGCAGGAACCGCGTGCTGCGCGGTGCTCTCGCCGGAGATGTACTCGCTGCGCCAGGTCGATCCGCCGGCGGTCGAGGCGCGTGAGCTGCGCGAAGCCGCGCGCTGGAGCATCAAGGATCTCGTCGACTTCAGCGTAGAGGACGCGATCGTCGACGCATTTCCATCTCCCGAGGCGCGGGGCCGCTCGGCGCGTCTCAACGTCGTCGCCGCGCGGCGCAAGGCGCTGCAGCAACAGGTCGAGACACTCGAGCGCTCTGGGCTCGTGCTCGTCGCGGTCGACATTCTCGAGCTCGCGCTGCGCAACGTCGCCGCGCTCCTGCCGTCGGAAGCGCGTGGCGTGGCGCTCCTGCACCCGCTGCCGCCGCTCGGCGTACTCACGCTCTCGTGCAGCGGCTGGCTGTGGTTCTCGCGCCAGCTCGAGACGGACTCGGAAGCGCTCGAAGCGGCCGCCGAGGACGCGCTATCGGACAAGCTGGAGACTGGCGGAGAAGGCGAGCGCGCGCTCGACGCGCTGCTCCTCGATTTCCAGCGCTCCTTCGACTACTACGAGCACCAGCTCGGCCAGGTCGCGCCGGCGGAGCTCGTGCTGACACCGACGCGTGTCGAGTCCACGAACCTGCGCCGCTGGCTCGCGAAGAGCTTGTCGGTGCCGATGCGCGAGCTCGACCTCGGCGCGTTGCTCGACTCACGCGTCGAGCTCGACCGCGGGCTCTCGGGCTCCGTCGTCGCCGCGCTGGGCGCCGCGCTGCGGCGCGAGGCGGACGCCTCATGAGCGTCGCGCAGGAGATCAATCTCTTTCAGCCCGGGCTGCGCGCGGTCGCGCCCGCGCTCTCCGCGCGCCTGATCCTGCGCGCGCTCGGCGGACTCGTGCTCGCGCTCGTGCTGATCTACGGCTTCGCGCGCGAGCGCGCGGACACGGAGACGAAGAGCGTCGCGCGTCTGGTCGCGCAGAAGACCCAGACGACGGCGAAGCTCGAGGAGCTCGAGCTCCGGGTCTCGAAGGTCGCCCCGGACCCCGCGCTCGCCGCCCAGGTGCGCGACCTCGCGATCGAGACAGAGACGCGCCGCGTGCTGGTGAAGGCCGTCGAGAAGCGCGCGCTCGGCAGCGCGCACGGTTTCTCCCCGCAGCTCGAGGGGCTCGCCAAACGTACACTCGCTGGTGTCTGGCTCCGCCAGATCAAGATCGAGCGCGGCGGCGAGGGGCTCGCGCTCGCGGGTAGCGCGCTGGACGCCAAGCTCGTGCCCCAGTGGCTCGAGGGTATGCGCGAGGAGGCCGGCCTTGCCGGGCGCGCGTTCCAGACGGTTCGCATCCAGAGAAGCGATCCCAAGACGAGCGCGCCGCAGGGCTCGATCGACTTTGCGCTCGCCACAGGCGAGGCGTCCCTGCCGTGAAGCCCCAGGAGCGCATCAAGCTCGGCCTCGATTGGCTCGACGCGCGCTCGGCGCGCCAGCGCGCACTGTTGCTGGGCGCCGCGCTCGCGCTCGTTCTCGCCCTGTGGAACGTCGTGTTGATGGGTCCAGTGATTCGAGCCCGGGCACTCGCCGCCAACGATCTGCCTGCGCTCGCCAGCGAGCTACCCGCGCTCACCGAGCGAGTCACCCAGCTCGAGGCCGCGCTCGAGCACGATCCCGACGCCGCCGCGCGCGAACGACGCGCGGCGCTCGAGGGCGAGCGGGTCCTCTTGGATGGCCGCCTGGCCGAGCTCACCGACGGTCTGATCCCGCCTGCCGAGATGGCGGGCGCGCTCCGCGAGCTCCTGCGCCGCGAAACCGGAGTCTCGCTCGTGAAGCTCGAGGCCTTGCCCGCCGAGCCGCTCTTCGTCGACGCGGAGCCAGAGAAGCAGGGCGAAGAGAAGCCGCGGCCCGCCGTGTTCAAGCACTCCGTCGTGATCGAGCTCCACGGCAACTATCTCGCGATCTTGCGCTACGTGCAGGCCATCGAGGCGCTGCGCTGGCGCTTCTTCTGGGACTCGCTCGACTACGAAGTCGACGAGTATCCGGATGCGCACGTGCGACTCACCCTGTACTCACTGTCTCTGCGGGAGGGCTGGCTCGGTGTCTAGTCTCTCCGCATGTCTCGCGGCGGCGATCATCGCGGTCATCGCGACCGTGGAGCTCGCCGATCCCACCATGCCTCCGACGCACGCCGGGGTCGGAGCGGCGGCGCCCGCGCTGCGCCTTCAGGCGATCGTGCGTGCGCAGGATCGCCTGTTCGCGGTGATCGATGGGCGCCACGTCGTCCCCGGTGACCGCGTCGGCGTCTGGCGCGTGGTCGAGATCCGGCGCGACGCCGTTCAGCTGCGAGACGGCAGCCGCGAGCTCGAGCTGCGACTCGCGCCCGAGATCCGCCGCGAAGTGACCCCTCGAGGAGGACAACCGTGAAGCTCGTCCATGTCGCCGCCGTCGCCCTCGCGAGCCTCTCGCTCGACGGCTGCGCGGTCGTGAAGTGGCTGACTCCGCCGGCGTCGCGCGAGCCGGAGCCCGGCGTGGTCGAAATCGCGCTCAAGGAGGCGGTCGAGAACGCCGTGCTCCCGGCGCCCGTTCCGCCCGACAAGGTCCGCGACGCGCTCCTGCCTCCGCTCGGCGCGGGCGAGGGCGCCACTCCGGGGCGCTTCGACGTCGCCGTGAAGGACATGTCGACGCGCGAGTTTCTGCTCTCGCTGGTCTCCGACTCGTCGCAGAACCTGACGATGGACGCGAATCTGACCGGCGGAGTCACGCTGTCGCTCAAGAACGTGACCATCGAGGACGTCCTGTCCGCCCTCTCGGACGTGTACGGCTACTCCTGGGAGCGCCGCCCGTACGGCTACCACATCGGCGCCGCGGGCATGCAGACCCGCATCTTTCAGGTCGACTATCTCGACCTGAAGCGCGTGGGTCAATCCGAGACCCGCGTCAGCTCGGGAGAGGTGAGCTCGCCGGCGCCGTCGGGGAACAACAACACCAGCAACGGCAATCAGGTACTCAGCTCGCAGAACCAGCAGTCACTCGCCGGCAGTGTTGTGAGGACCGACTCCAACGCGAACTTCTGGGCGGGCTTGCAAGCGAGCCTGAGCGCGATCATCGGCCCGGGCGAAGGGCGCAGCGTGGTCATCAGCCCGACCGCCGGAGTCGTGGTGGTGCGCGCGTTCCCGGGCGAGCTGAACGAAGTCGGCGACTTCCTGCGCCAGGCGCAGGGCAGCCTCGCGCGGCAGGTGATCCTCGAGGCGAAGATCATCGAAGTCACTCTCGACGATGGCTTCCAAGCCGGCATCAACTGGGCGCTGATCACCCAGCACGCGATCATCGCGCAGACCGGCGGCGGCTCTCTGCTCGCCAACGGGGTGTCGGAGATCTCAGGCAACACCGGCACGCTCGGCCCCACGCTCGGCGACCTGCCGTCGGGCACGACGACCTCCGCGTTCGGCGGCGCGTTCACCTCGGCGCTTCAGTTCGGCGACTTCACCGCCTTCATCGAGCTGCTCGAGACACAGGGACGGGTCCACATCCTGTCGAGTCCGCGCGTGTCGGCGATGAACAATCAGAAGGCGGTGATCAAGGTCGGCACCGACGAGTTCTTCGTGACCGACGTCTCGACCACGACCGTCGCGAGCACGTCGCCGATCGTGACTCCAGACATCACTCTGACGCCGTTCTTCTCCGGCATCGCGCTCGACGTGACGCCGCAGATCAGCGAGAGCGGCGAGATCGTGTTGCACATCCACCCCTCGATCAGCCTGGTCGAGGACCAGACCAAGACGATCATCATCGGTGACACGGAGCAGACACTCCCGCTCGCGCGCTCGACGATCCGCGAGTCGGACAGCGTCGTGCGCGCGCACTCAGGTCAGGTGATCGTGCTCGGCGGCCTGATGCAGGACCGCCAGAACGTGCTGCAGGCGGGTACCCCGTGGCTCGATCGCATTCCCTACGGGGGCTTCCTGTTTCGGCACCAGAAGGACGCGTCCGACAAGACCGAGCTCGTGATCCTGGTGCGCGCCGTCGTCGCGACTCCCGACAGCGAGCGCGACGATCTCCAGCGCTCCTCCGACCGGATCGGCGCGCTGCGCCGCGGGACGCTCTGGGAGCCCGCAGCCCCGCTCGCGCCTCACACTGCGGCCCCGGAGCCCTGAGGTGTACGTCGAACACTTCCAGATGCGGGCGCTGCCATTTTCACTCACTCCGAACACGGCGTTCACTTACGAGCACGGCGGGCACCGCGAGGCGTTGAACGTCTTGCTGGTGGCGCTGCGTTCGGGCGAGGGCTTCGTGAAGGTCGTCGGCGAGGTCGGCACCGGCAAGACACTCCTGTGCCGCGCGCTGCTGCGCGCGCTCGGCGACGATTTCGCGACCGCCTACATGCCGCATCCGCCGTCGAGCGCGCGCGGCGTGCAGGTCGCGCTGGCGCAGGAGCTCGAGATCCCCGACGCCGCGCGGATCGAGGCCGCGCGCCTGCCGCAATTCATCGCCGAGCGACTCGCGGAGTTGCACGCGCTCGGCAAGCGCGTCGTGCTCGTCGTCGACGAGGCGCAGGCGCTGCCGCCGGCGGCGCTCGAAGGGCTGCGGCTCTTGTCGAACATCGAAACAGAGGCGACGAAGCTGCTGCAGATCGCGTTGTTCGGCCAGCCGGAGCTCGAGGAGCGGCTCGCGCGCCCGGAGTTGCGCCAGCTCCGCCAGCGCATCGCCTTCTCGTACCGCCTGCGCACGCTCGACCGCACGCGGCTCGCCGGCTACGTGCGCAGTCGCCTGCGCGCCGCGGGCTGCGCGCGCGCGACGCTCTTCTCGCCGCGAGCGCTCGACCGCCTGCACCGCGCGAGCGGCGGGGTGCCTCGGCTGGTGAACGTGCTGTGTCACAAGGCGCTGCTCGACGCGTTCGGGCGCGGCGATCGGCGCGTCGACTCGAGTCACGTTCGTCGCGCGGTGCGCGACACGGACTCCGCGCGAGCTCCGCTGCGCCAGCGCCTGGCGCGGGGCCTGGGATGGGAGACCTGGACATGAGTCTCGTGAACGAAATGCTGCGCAACTTGGATCGCCGCGCCGCGCGCCCGCTGACCGGGCTTCGCGACGCGCTGCCGCCCTCGGTGGACGAGCCGGAGGCCGCGCGCCCGCGCGCCCTCGTGGCCGCCATCGCCCTAGCCGGCATCGCCGCGCTCGTGGCGCTCGCCGCGCCGTGGGCGTCGCTGACACCGGCGCGTGTCGCACGGCCGGAGGCCGCGCCGCCGGTGGTTGCGCCTTCTCTGCCGGACGTCGCGCTCGCGCCGATCGCGCCGCCGC
>JBGQIB010000148.1:0-11051 GCA_041498295.1 bacterium
CAGCGCCGCTACGACATGGCGTACACGCAGTGCATGTACGCGAACGGGAACCAGGTGCCGGTTGCGGGTCGCCCTGCAGCTCCGTACGGAGCTCGATCGTCGCCGCCACCGCCCCCGCGCAGAGAGCGAGCGCTGCAGCCTCCGCCGCCGCCCATCGGCGCGCCCCCGCCTCCGCCTGCGGCCGCCCCCTACTACGGACCTCCGGACCTCGGCTAGCCGGTTGCCGCACGACGTACTGAGTCACTTGAACGCCATCGCGGTTTCTGCGAAACGTGTGTGCCCGTGAGTCGCAGCTCTGCGCATCTGTTCGCCGCGTGGGTCACCCTGTTGCCGTGGCTCGCGAGCGCGCCAGCGAGCGGCGCGGATCCGACGGCCGGCGGGTACCGCGTGCAGCGCACTCTCGAGCTCGGCGGCGAGGGCGGCTGGGACTATCTCGTCGTGGAGCCGGAGCGCCATCGGCTGTTCGTCTCGCGCTCGACGCACGTGATGGTGGTCGACGTCGAGAGCGGGAAGCTCATCGGTGACATCCCGGGCACGGAGGGCGTTCACGGCATCGCCCTCGCGGCCGAGCTTGGGCGCGGCTTCACGAGCAATGGCAAGGCGGGCACGGCGACGATCTTCGAGCTCGCGACCTTAGCTGTGATCGGCACGGTGAAGACCGGCGACGACCCCGACGCGATCCTCTACGACTCAAGCACGAAGCGCGTGTTCACGTTCAACGGCCGCAGCAACGACGCGACCGCGATCGACGCGGCTACGGGGAAGGTGGCCGGCACGCTCGCGCTCGGAGGCCGGCCCGAGTTCGCGGTCGCCGACGGCGCGGGGAGGATCTTCGTCGACATCCAGGACAAGGCCGAGGTCGTCGCGCTCGACGCGGCAAAGCTCGAGGTGCTCGCGCGCTGGTCGACCGCGCCAGGCGAGCAGCCGAGCGGGCTCGCGTACGACGCGCAGCATCAGCGGCTGTTCTCGGGGTGCAGAAACGGGAAGCTGATCGTGCTCGACAGCGCGAGCGGCCGGGTGCTCGCGACGCTGCCGATCGGCCAGGGCGTCGACGGTGTCGCATTCGACGCGGAGCGCGCGCTCGCCTTCGCCTCGAACGCCGACGGGACGCTCTCGGTCGTACGCGAGGACAGCCCGGCGAAGTTCACCCTGCTGGGGACCGCGATGACCGAGCCGGGCGCGCGCACGCTGACGCTCGACCCGAAGACGCACCGCTTGTATCTGCCGACGGCGAAGTTCGAGCCGTCGCCCGAGCCGAAGGGAGGGGAGCCCCGGCCGCGGCCGCAGACGATCGAGGGGAGCTTCAAGCTGCTCGTGGTCGGAAGGTAGGCCGGTCGTCATCCGCTGATGACGACCTCGCCTTGATCGGTCTGGACGCCGACACTCCACAGACCCGGCTCTCGATCGCGGACCCATCGGAGTGGGACGTCGGCCCCGTCGATCTCATGCGTAGCGGCCAGCGCGCCTGGGTACTGCTCCGCGTGATCCCACTGCATGAAGAACGGCAGCGTCGCGTCGGCCAACGCCAGCGCCAGACCCGCAGCGCGCCAGGTCAGGAGGACGCCGTCAGGTCGCAGTCGTCTTCGCTGTTCCATGCTGATTCCCAGTCTTTCGGCGACGTCGCCGATGGCGTCAGTCCTCAGTGACCAACGCACCAATCGATCGCCGTCCGAAGTCGCTCGGAGTAGCGACCGCCCATACTCGGTTTCGCGCGCCTGCTCGGGAGACACGACGCCGAGTAGTTCGATGTACTGGGCGCCAAGTGGAATCACTCGATTCGCAGTGCCCACCCCTGGGTGCACACCACCGTCGAGCGCATCGAAGCCGATGGAACGAAACCGACTCGTCGCGGCGTCGAGATCGGTCACACCGACGATGATCTGACTGAGCACCAAAATACTCGCACTCCTCCTCGACCGTCCCAGCTTATTCGTCCCTCACTGCACTGCCTGGCCGAAGACGGACGCGACCCATCGGGCTCGTGGGAGCTGTCGATCCGCTCGGCGAGGGATAGACTTCCGCCATGCGCTGCCCCGGCGCCGCTCTCGCACTCGCTCTCGCATTCTGCGCGGCGAGCGCGCGGGCGGAAGCGCCGCCGCAGATCACGCTGACCTTGGACACCGTCGACGTGGTCCGGCCGCCATCGGGCGAGCCCGGGCTCGGGTTCCTGTCGGGGCGGGCACTCGCGCACGAGGGCGATCTCGAGCTCTTCGACGTGGTGTTCGCGATCGACACCTCGGGCAGCACGGCCGATTCCTCGGGCCTGGGCGAGCGATCGGGTTGGCTCTCCCACCTTCCCGGGCTCGGGGTCGCGCGCGGCGACAGCGTGCTCGGCGCCGAGGTGGCCGCGATCGAGTCACTGCTCGACGGCTTCGACGCGCGCACGACCCGCGTCGGCCTGGTGAGCTTCGCGGGCAGCGACTACCCGAGCACCAACGCCTGGGTCGATGCGCCGCTGACGTCGGACTTCCGGCAGATGCGCAGCGCCCTCGCGGACCGCCTGCTGGTCGATCCGGAGGGCGGCACGGATCTCGCGGCAGGGCTGCTGCGCGGGGCGATCGAGCTGCTCGGCACGCGCAGTGCCGAGAGCCAGCCGCGCAAGAGCGCGACCCGACACTTGGTGGTGTTGACCGACGGCATGCCCACCTTGCCGGAGTCCGACCCGGTCGACGCCGCGATCCGCGCGGCGCACTCACTGGCGAAGCGCGGTATCTGCGTGCACGTATTCGCGATCGGCCGCGAGGCATCGCGCGAGGGACGCGAGATCGCTCCCGTAGCGGAGCTGACGCACGGCGAGTATCACGCGGTCCAGGACCTCGCGAAGCTCGCGCCGCTCCTGGCGCAGATCCAGTTCCGCTCGCTGAAGGAGCTGCGCGTCGAGAACAAGACGACCGGCGCGCCCGCGCTCGAGCTCGCGCGCGACGATACCGGCGCCTGGTCCGGGCTCGTGCCATTCATCACGGGCTCGAACCTGATCGAGATCGTGGCGGTCGCCAGCGACGGCCGCGAGCGGCGCCTCGAGCGCCAGGTCGTGTTCGGCAACGTGACGCTCGACGCGGAGCAGCGAGCGCGCCGCGACCGCTTGCTGGCCTTGCAGGCGGAAGCCGGAGCGCGCGCAAAAGCGGCGCGCGAGAAGAAGCTCGCGATCGAGCCCGAGCGCCCGAAGCCGGCGAACTAGGTGAGCGATCTAAACTCGCTTTGGCACTGAACTGCGAGAGTCAGTGACTCGGCGGCGCGAAGAGAATGCCCTTCATGAAGGGCTCGACCTCCGCGTACTGGGCAATCTCTGGCTCGCCGGCGAGGTGGCGCTCGCTGTAGGCGAACTCGACGATGAAGCCCTTTCGATAGGGGTGCAGGCAGCGGAAGCCGCGCCGATGCTCGATGAAGGTCGAGCCCTCGAAGCGGGGTACGCGCTTGTCCTCGACGATCTCGTCGTAGCGCACGCACTCGGCGCCGGGTGAGCGGTCCACCTGCTCGTCCGCGGAGACGAAATGAAGCGGGGGCTGTCCAGTCGCGTTCGACAGGCCCTCCGCGAAGCCGGCGTCGAATCGCCGCTTGAAGTCCTCGGCGGTGGTGACGTCGGCAGGTACGTCGACCTCCGAGAACTCGTACACGACGACCCCCGCCACGAGCGTCCGCAGCTCGACCGGCGTTTCGGGGTATTTTTCTGTGAGCGGCTTTCCGAAGACGATCACGTGGTTCGGAGAGAACGTCGAACCGGGCACGGCCCACCAGCGCGGTCCAATGGGCGGCAGGACCGAGATACCCTGTTCGGGGAATTCGTAGCGCGCATTCGTGTCCGCAACCCGCACGGCGCCGCCGGGTGCGCCGCAGGCAATCACCAGGGGAGCGGCGAAGATCAGAAGCGCGATCCGCAAGAGCAGCATCGTCCGCCGAGTGTCGCGCGAACAGCGAGCGCCGTCGAGTAACTCGCATAGACTGGGCGTATGATCGACGCCACGCGCACCGTGACATGCACCGCCGCTGCCGCCGTCTCCGTCGTCGCCGATGGCATGCGCGTGCTCGTAGGCTCGGGCGCCGCGGCTCCGGAATCGCTGATCGCGGCGTTCTGCGCCCGGGCGCTCGGCCTGCGCGACGTCGAAGCGTGCCAGATCCTCACGCTCGGCGACGCGCCCTACGCGTCGGCCGCGTTCGCGGGGCACGTGCGTCCCAACACCTTCTTCATAGGCCCGAACACCCGTGAAGCCGTCGCCGAAGGACGCGCCGACTTCACACCGGTATTTCTCAGCGAGATTGCGTCACTCCTGCGCGGGCCACTCCCGATCGACGTGGCTCTCGTGCAAGTCTCGCCGCCGGATGCTCACGGGTATTGTTCCCTCGGCGTGTCCGTCGACATCGTCAAGCCCGGCATCGACGCCGCAAAGATCGTCCTCGCCGAAGTGAATCCGAGGATGCCGCGCACGTACGGAGACTCGTTCGTCCACGTCTCCCGCATCGACCGCCTCGTCGAAGTCGATCATCCGCTCCCAGAGCTCGCGCCCGAGCCCATCACGGAAGTCGCAAGCAGGATCGGCGAGCACGTGGCAGGGCTGATCCGCGATGGGGACACGCTGCAGCTCGGCATCGGTGCCATTCCGAACGCCATCCTCACGGCGCTCGTGAATCATCGTGACCTCGGGATTCACACAGAGATGTTCTCCGACGGCGTCGTGGATCTGGTCGCGAGCGGAGTGGTCACGAACGCGCGCAAGACGCTGCACCGGGGCAAGCTCGTGACGAGCTTCGTCATGGGAACGAAGCGTTTGTACGACTTCGTTCACGACAACGCAGCGGTCGAGATGCACCCGTCTCACTACGTGAACGACCCATTCGTCATCGCGAAGAACCGCGGGATGGTCGCGATCAATTCGGCGTTGGCCATCGACTTGACTGGACAGGTGTGCGCCGACTCACTCGGACCGCGCCTCTACTCGGGCGTGGGAGGTCAGGTCGATTTCTTCCGCGGCGCCGCAAGATCGGAGGCGGGCCGGCCCATCGTCGCCTTGCCGGCGACCGCCAAAGGGGGAACGGTCTCGCGAATCGACGTCGAGCTGCCGCTTGGATCGGGCGTGACGACCTCGCGCAACGACGTGCACTACGTCGTCACCGAGTTTGGCGTAGCAGCCCTTCACGGCCGGAGCATCCGGGAGCGGGTTCACGCACTCGTCGGCGTCGCGCATCCCGCGTTTCGCGAGGAACTCCTGGCGCGCGCCCGTGCGAGTCATTGGATCTAGCGGCGAGTCAAGCTGCCGAGGAAAAGAACTCGTCCTCGGTCTGCTGGTCGCCCTGGTACTGCCAGAAGACCGTGGCCTTGCCGTCCTTCACCGTCCAGACATGGACCTGCGGCGACGACCAGCTGCGTCCGCCACGTCGGGCGCTCTCGGTGCAGAGGACGACGACCCGGTCGCGCTGGGCCAGGAGGTCATCGACCTGCAGCCGGAACGTGCCGCCGGAGAGCTCCATGAAGTGCCCGAAGAAGCCGAGCACCTCGGCGTGTCCTCGGTAGTCGCGCGACAGAGGTCCGCGCCCGGGAACGTGCCAGAGAATGTCTCCGGCAAGCGGCGCGGTCGCGCCCTGCATGTCACCGCGCGAAAACGCGTCGTAGGCGCTCTTGATCAGCGCGGCGTTGGCCTTGGCCAGCGCCGTCTCGGTCACTGTGGTCTCGGACATGTCACGTTGCCCCTCGATGGTGTGGAGCTCCATCGTGTGCGTTCCGCGCGCACGTCACTAGAGGGCAGGCACCCTCGCTTTATCCGGTTCGAGCACGCGCTCGAGCTCCTCACGCTTGGCGATGCCGAGCTTGCCGTAGGCGCGAGCGAGGTGGCCTTCGACGGTCTTCTGCGACACGTACAGCTCCTGGGCGATCTGACGATTCGTGCGTCCGTCGCGGGCAAGTCGGACGATGCGCAGCTCGCTCGGCGTCAGTGACTCGACGCCGACGCTCCAGTCACGGCGCGGACGCGCACCGGCGACGCGCAGCTCTTCGCGGGCGCGGGCCGCGAGCGGCTGGGCGCCGCAACGCGCGGCAGCGTCGAGACCTTGTGACAGGACTCGGCGCGCCTGCGAGCGTTGGCCGGCGCGACGCAGCGCCGCGCCCCACTCGACCAGCGACGCAGCGCGCTCGAGCAGCGCGGGAGACTCGCCGAGCACGGCCGCAGATTCCTCCAGCATCTCCAAACCCTTCGCTCTGCCCTGCGCCAGGCCCGCAGCGCGCAGCGCGATTCCGAGGGCGCGGCGGCCTCCGAAGCGGCGCGTGTCGGCAAGCTCGGCTGCAGCGAGTTCGCGAGCGCGGCGCGTATCGCCGAGCGCGAGCAGCGCCTGCGCCGCGCCCGCTCGCGCGTGGAGATAGCCGGCGTCGCGGATCGGCATACCCCAGACCTGCGGCTGCCAGAGCGCCATGCAGGCTTCGAATTCGCTGAGCGCTTCTCGCGCGCGCCCCTGCGCCAACCTCAGGCGTCCGCGCGCGGCCGGGATCAGCACGGTGCCGACGCCGGCCGCCAGCCCCTCGTGCGGCAAGAGATCAAGGAGCGCTTGCGCTTGATCGAGCTGGCCGCCAGCGACTGCGATCTCCGCGAGCACCGTCGCAGCGAACGCCAGTCCGCGCGCGAAGTCGCCGTTCTGTGCGACGCGCAGCGCGATACGCGCGGCGGCGTCGGCCTGGGCCAAATCGCCAAGCTTCAGGTTCAGTAGTGCGGCCGTGCTATAGACCGCGACGAGACCGCGCGAGCTGCCGGAACGGTCGGCTTGCTCGCGCAGCGGCACGAGCGCGGCTTCGACCGCGCCGAATTGCTCCGCGGTCAGTAGGCTCCAGAGCAGCGCGGCGCGTGCGTCCCAGCTTTCGACCTTCGCGCTCGCGCCGGCTAGTGCCGCCAGCAGAGGTCGCGCCGCCTCGTCCGCTGGGCGCCCGGTCAGAATCGCGACCATGCCCTGCGCGACCGCGAGGGTGGTCGCCGCGGCTCCCGAGAGTTGGCGGCGCGACAGGCGCTCCATCACGCGCAGGGCGCGCGGCGCGGCGCGGGCGTCCTGCAGACCGACGGCGACCAACTGGCTCTCCAGCTGAACCGTCACTGAAGCCGGTGCGCCGGCGAGTGCGTTCTCGAGCACGTCGACCGCATCGGTCCAACGGAACAGCGCCGCATGAGCCTGCGCAAGTTCCGACGCCAGTTGTGCCCGGAGGGCCTTGTCCTCGGTGATTGCGAGCGCCTCCTCCAGCCGTCGGCTCGCGCCCTCCTTGCCGGCGATCTGCTGCGCGTGCGCCGCCTCGCGCAGTACGTCGACACGGATCCCTGAGACCGGCGGCTCGGCGAGCGCGCGCTCGAGTAAGTCAGCGGCGGCGGCTGGCGCGCCGTTGTCGACCGCGGCCCGCGCGGCTGCGCGCAGGCGTTCGACCACCCACGCGTCGCCGGCGCCGCGCAGCGGCCTGAGGTGCGCTGCGACCTGACCCGCGGGCGCGCCGTCTGCGTGAATGACGCGAGCCGCCGCCCGATGCGCCGCGTCCTGCTCGGCGCCGGAAAGTGTCTGCGCGACCGCGTGCCGGACGATCGGATGGATGAAGCGCGGAGGTCTCTCCGCTCCGAGGACCTCGAGCGCTACGAGCTCCGTAGCCAGGCGTGCAGCCTGACTCATCGCGATGTCCGCGACTAGCGCCGCGTGGCGGAGCTCGCAGCCGTCGCCCAGGATTGCGAGCGCTTGCGCGAGACGCAGCGCGTCCGGGTCGAGGCTCTGCAGGCGTGCGCGCATCTGCAGCGCCACGCCGTCGACGCCGCCAAGCCCGACGCCGTCATCGAGCGCGCGCAGCCCGCTCGAATCTCCGGCTCGCTCCAGGGCGCGCAGGACTTCGCGCAGGTAGAACGGATTGCCGCCGGTGGCGCGATGGGCCAGCGCGCCGAGATCGTCGTCCGCGCCGCTTCCGAGTGTGTCGCGAACGATCGCCGCAACCGCCTGCCGACTCAGCAGCGACGGGCGAATCGTCGTCGTCGCCGCCGCGCGCACGGCGAGCAGCGGCTGCGAGCGGGACGCGGGCTCGTCCGGACGCAGTGCCGCGACGAGCGAAACGCTCGGCCCGCCGAGGCGCGGCGCCAGGTAGGCGAGCCAGCGCAACGACGCCTCATCGGCCCAGTGCGCGTCGTCGACGGCCAGCAGCAGGGGAGCATGATCGGCGAGGTTGACCGTCAGCCAGTAGAGTCCATGCAGTATGGCGAAGCCGGTGTCTTGCTCCACGCCGCCCGAGTCATTGCGTTGAAAGAGCGCAGCGACCTGCCGCGCCGGGCCGGCGAGCAGCGCATCTCTCTCCTCTGCGGTCGCGTCGGCGCAGCGGCGCTCGAAGAGCTGGCGCGCGATGCCGAAGGCAAACTCGCGTTCGAGATCGGATCCGCGGGCCCGCAGCACGATGCGTTTCTTCCGCCGCGCGCTTGCACAGGCAGCCTCGAGCAGCGAGGTCTTGCCGACGCCGGCGCCGGCTTCGATCAACATGAGCCCGCCGCGGCGCACGAACGCCTCAATAGCCGCCAGCTCAGAGTCGCGTTCGACGAGGTCGGTCATGCCGCCAACGGATGGACGATTCCACGGTATCACGCCTCCCGACGTGGAAGGCGGCCTAGCGCCCCAACCACTCGCGGACGACGAGCCGTGACTTGGCCGCGATCTCGGTCACGCGGTCCGGGCGTCGTTGCAGCGCCCAGCGCACGAGGTCGATCCGGGACAACAGCCGGATGTCCGCCATGGTCGAGAGCAACCGCTCGGCTGGGATGCCATATCCCTGCGCGAACGCCGCAAGGTCCGCCGGCGAGAATCCCTCCTTGGCGTCGTCCGCCCAGATGCGGAGATAGTCGAGGAACGGGACGGGCCCGACGCTGGCGCTGCCCCAGTCGATCAAGGTCGGGGCGCCGCGCGCCGGAAGCAGAACATTTCGCGGAACCAAGTCACCGTGAGTGAGACCGAACTGGCTCACTCGCAGAACCAGCGTCTCGATGCAGGCGCCCAGCTCGCGCTGATCGGCGCGCGCGTAGACTCCCAGAGCGATCAGCGGATCGTCAGAAGTGAGTTGCTCCGAGTTGTAGCGAACGTGCGCGGACCAGCTCGCCTGGCAGTCACGCCCGAACCGTCCGAACAACCCCTCGGGCGCCGAGCCGTCGAGTGCGATGTCACTCACCCGGCGGGCGTAGCCGCCGAGCGTTCGCCAGAGCTCGGGGTCGCGGCGCGTGTCGGCGTTCTCGCCGTCGACGAAGGCCTGGACGATGAACGGAGTCCCATCCAGGCTCCCGACGGCCACGAGCCGCGGCACCGGTACTCCGTGGCGCGCGGCAGCCGCGAGGCACCACGCCTCCTCCGCGAAGTGACTCGAATCCAGTGGGTTGCGTCCGAAGCGCACGACCCAGCGATCGCCGCCCGTCAAAGACACCGCGAAGACGCGATTCACCGAGCCGAGACCGATGATCTCGCGCGTCGCAGTCGGATCTGCGCCCACGTGCCGCGCGATCGCGGCTGCAAACTCGCCGTCACGCGACCCCGTCATGTCACCAAGAATAGCGCGGCGCAGTTTCTCGCTTGCGCGCAGTATCTCTGTTGCGTTGTCACCGAGGGCTCGGCGGCATAGGTTTCCTCTCGTGACGAGAAACAAGAAGCCGTACAAGGGCATCGGGATGGAAGGCTTCATCGCGACGTGGTACGCCAAGAACACCAAAGGCGACATGCGCGGCTGCCGAACATGCGCGCGCGCAGTGGCCGACCATCTGCCGCCCGGCGGGCGCGTGCTCGAGGTGGCGCCGGGGCCTGGCTACCTGGCGATCGAGATCGCGAAGCTCGGCGACTACCGCATTTCTGGCCTGGACATCAGCCAGTCCTTCATCCGGATCGCGACCGAGAACGCCCGAGCAGCGGGCGTGGCGATCGACTTCCGACACGGCGACGCCGCGCACATGCCCTTCCCGGAGAGTGAGTTCGACTTCGTCACTTGCAGGGCCGCGTTCAAGAACTTCTCCGACCCGGTCGGTGCGCTCCAGGAGATCCACCGGGTTCTGAAGCCTGGCGGGAAGGCGTCGATCTACGATCTCAGAAGGAATGCTTCGCGCGAGGCGATCGACCTCGAGGTCGGCCAGATGGGCCTGTCGCGGCCGAACAGACTGCTGACGAAATGGACGTTCCGGCTCATGTTGCTGAAGCGTGCGTACAGCGACGAGGAGATGCGGCGAATGTGCTCCGCGAGTCGTTTCGGGACGGGCGAGATCGTCGAGGACGGCATCGGCTTCGAGCTGCGCCTGACCAAGCCGGCGGCCTCTCGGCCCCCTCACACGCGCGCTGCCGTCTCCGCGTAGCGATCGAGGCGCGCCAGCACCAGTGAGTCCTCCGCCACCGGTAGGCGCAGGATCACGCGCTCCACGCCGAGGTCGCGCGCCGCGCGCAGGGTGTCCTCGGACTGCTCCTTGTCCTCGAGGAAGAACAGCGACACGGCGAGCTTCGAGTCATCGCGGCCGAGCGCTCGCATGCGCGCGCGCACGTCGTCGATGCTGCGCTTGGCGCGCGCGACGTCGAAGGTGAGTGGCAGCCAGCCGTCCGCGTGCTGCGCGACCTGCGCGCGACCGAACGGCGTGTCGAGCGTTCCGAGCACGATCGGTGGGTGCGGTTGCTGCACGGGCTTCGGATACGACCAGAGTGGACCGAAGCGCACGAATCGGCCCTCGAAGCGCGGCTGCTCCTGCGTCCACAGCGCCTTCAGCGCGTCGAGCCGCTCGGTCGCCTGCTTCCAGCGGTCCGCGAACTCGACGCCGTGGTTCCCCATCTCGACGACGTTCCAGCCCGCGCCGACGCCAAAGATGAAGCGCCCATCGCTGAGCCGGTCGAGCGTGGCGACCTGCTTGGCGAGCACGATCGGGTGGTGCTGATTGATCAGGCAGATGCCGGTGCCGAGCATCAGCTTCGATGTCACCGCCGCTGCCGCCGCGAGACTCGAGAACGGATCCGACATGTGCCGGTACTCGACGGGCAACTCGCCGCCGAGGGGCATGTGCACGATGCCGCCCGGCGGCACCGGAATGTGCGTGTGCTCCGGAAGC
>JBGQIB010000149.1:0-10967 GCA_041498295.1 bacterium
CGCTTCGCCGGCGCGCACGAAGTCACCCTCGTGCACCGCGATGTGCTTGCCCTTGGGGATGTCGTAGTTGCGCGGATCGCCCGTTTCCGGAGTCACGATCACGCGCCGCTTGCCGCGCACGTCGGGCCCGAAGCTCACCGTGCCGTCGATCTCCGAGACGATCGCGAACTCCTTCGGCTTGCGTGCCTCGAAGAGCTCCGCGACGCGCGGCAGGCCGCCGGTGATGTCCTTCGTCTTCGTCGTCTCGCGCGGGATGCGCGCGAGCGTGTCGCCCGGCTCGACCATCTCGTCTTCCGTAACCGAGATGTTCACGCCGACCGGCATCATGTAACGCCGAATGGTGTTGCCCTCGGGATCCTTGATCGAGATGCGCGGCCGAAGGTCCGGATCCTTCGACTCGACGATGACCTTGCGAGACAGGCCGGTGAACTCGTCGACCTGCTCCTCCATCGTCTGACCGGAGAGGATGTCGCCGAACTTCAGCCGGCCCGCGACGTCCGCGAGGATCGGTGTCTGGAACGGATCCCACTCGTGGATCAGTCCGCCGGCCTTGATCGGCGCGCCGTCCGGGTGGAGCAGCTTCGCGCCGTACACCACTGGGTAGCGCTCGCGCTCGCGACCCGTCGCATCGACGACCGAAATCTCGCCGTTGCGGTTCATGACGATGATCGCGTTGTGCTTGTCGCGGATGGTCGAGATGTTGAGATACTTGATCGAGCCCTCGTTGCGCGCCTCGACGTGCGACTGCTCGACGCGCTGAGTCGCCGTGCCGCCGATGTGGAACGTGCGCATGGTGAGCTGCGTGCCCGGCTCGCCGATCGACTGCGCCGCGATCACGCCGATCGCTTCGCCGAGATTGACGAGCTTGCCCTGGCCGAGATCGCGGCCGTAGCAGAGCGCACACACGCCGCGCAGCGCGTTGCACGTGAGCACCGAGCGGATCGTGACGTGCTCGATGCCCGCGTCCTCGATCCTGCGCACCTTGTCTTCGTCGATCTCCTCGCCGACGCCGACGAGCACTTCCGCAGTCACCGGGTCGGTGATGTCGGTCAGCGCGACGCGGCCGAGGATGCGGTCGCCCAAGCGCTCGATGACTTCGCCGCCTTCGATGAGCTGATGGATCTCGAGACCGTCGAGCGTTCCACAGTCGCGAATGTTCACGATCACGTCCTGCGCGACGTCGACGAGACGCCGTGTCAGGTAGCCGGAGTTCGCCGTCTTGAGGGCCGTGTCCGCGAGACCCTTGCGCGCGCCGTGCGTCGAGATGAAGTACTCGAGCACCGAGAGACCTTCGCGGAAGTTCGAGAGGATCGGCCGTTCGATGATCTCGCCCGAGGGTTTCGCCATGAGGCCGCGCATACCGGCGAGTTGCCGGACCTGCTGCGCTGAACCGCGCGCGCCCGAGTCCACCATCATGAAGATGGAGTTCATGCTCGGGACCTTCGCCGGGGAGCCCGCGTGGTCGACGACGTCTTCCTGCGCGATCGCGGCCATCAGCTCCTGCGAGAGCTCATCAGTCACGGCCGCCCAGCGGTCGACGACCTTGTTGTAGCGCTCGCCGTCGGTGATGAGGCCTTCCTGGTACTGGCGATGGAACTCACTGACATCGGACTGCGCCTCTTCGATCAGGCTCGCCTTGCTCTTCGGAACGCGCATGTCGTCGATGCAGATCGAGATACCGGCCTTCGTCGCGAATTCGTAGCCGAGCGTGCGCAGTTTGTCGGACAGGATCACGGTCGCCTTGTTGCCGACGCGCCGGTACACCTCGTTCACGAGCTCGCCCAGCGTCTTGCGATCCATCACGCGGTTCACGAGCTCGAACGGAACACCCTCGGGGATGATGTCGAAGAACAGCACGCGCCCGACGGTGGTCTTCTCGAGCTTGCCCGCGATGCGGCAGTCGATCGGAGCTTGCAGGTCGACGGCGGCGGCGTCGTAGGCGGCGCGCACCGCGTCGATCGACGGGAACTTCATGCCCGCGCCGCGCGCGTAGAGGCGCTCGCGCGTCAGGTAGTACGCGCCGAGCACGATGTCCTGCGTTGGCGTGATGATGGGCTTGCCGTTCGCCGGCGACAGGATGTTGTTCGTGCTCATCATGAGCACGCGCGCTTCGATCTGCGCCTCGACGGAGAGCGGCAAGTGCACCGCCATCTGGTCGCCGTCGAAGTCCGCGTTGAACGCGAAGCACACCAACGGGTGCAGCTGGATCGCCTTGCCGTCGATCAGCACCGGTTCGAATGCCTGGATGCCGAGGCGGTGCAGCGTCGGAGCGCGGTTCAGCATGACCGGGTGCTCTTGGATCACCTCCGCCAGGATGTCCCAAACCTCGGGGCGCTCCTTCTCCACCATCTTCTTCGCGGCCTTGATGGTGGTTACGTAGCCGCGCTGCTCGAGCTTGGAATAGATGAACGGCTTGAAGATCTCGAGCGCCATCTTGTTCGGCAGACCGCACTGGTGGAGCCGCAACTCCGGGCCCGCCACGATGACGGAGCGGCCCGAGTAGTCGACCCGCTTGCCGAGCAGGTTCTGACGGAAGCGCCCCTGCTTGCCCTTCAGCATGTCGCTGAGTGACTTCAACGGGCGCTTGTTCGGGCCGGTGATCACCTTGCCGCGGCGGCCGTTGTCGAACAGCGCATCGACCGCTTCCTGCAGCATGCGCTTCTCGTTGCGGATGATGACCTCGGGTGCGTTCAGCTCGAGCAGCCGCTTCAAGCGGTTGTTGCGGTTGATCACGCGCCGATAGAGGTCGTTCAGATCCGACGTCGCAAAGCGGCCGCCGTCGAGCGGCACGAGCGGCCGCAGATCGGGCGGAATCACTGGGATGACTTCGAGCACCATCCACTCGGGGCGGTTGCCAGACTCACAGAACGCGTCGAGCACCTTCAGGCGCTTGCCGAGCTTCTTCCGCTTCGCCTCGCTGGTCGCTTCCTTCATCTCGACGCGCAGCTGAACCGATTCGGTGTCGACGTCGATCTTCGCGAGGATGTCGCGGATCGCCTCGGCGCCGATGCCGTACTTGAAGGAGTTCGGGCCGAACTCCTCCTTGCACTCCATGAGGCGCTCGTCGCTGAGCAGCTCGCCGCGGCGCAGCGGGGTTTCCATCGCGTCGATCACGATGTGCGACTCGAAGTACAGCACGCGCTCGAGATCTTTCAGCGTCAGCTCGAGCAAGTTTCCGATGCGGCTCGGCAGTGACTTCAGGAACCAGATGTGCGCGACCGGCGCGGCCAGCGTAATGTGGCCCATGCGCTCGCGGCGCACCTTGGACTGAATCACTTCGACGCCGCACTTCTCGCAGACGACGCCGCGGTGCTTCATGCGCTTGTACTTGCCGCAGTTGCACTCGTAGTCCTTGACGGGGCCGAAGATCTTGGCGCAGAAGAGGCCGTCGCGTTCCGGCTTGAACGTCCGGTAGTTGATCGTCTCCGGCTTCTTGACTTCGCCATACGACCATTCGCGGATCTTCTCCGGCGAGGCGATGGAGATCTTCATGCCCGAGAAGCTGAGGGGATCCTTCGGCTTCTCGAAGAGATTATAGAGATCGCGCACGTCGACTCCTTTGAGTTACTGGATGTCTTCGAGCAGGTCGATGTTGAGCCCGAGGCTCTGCATTTCCTTGATCAGGACGTTGAAGCTCTCCGGCAAGCCGGGCATGAGCTCGCAATCACCCTTCACGATCGACTCGTACATGCGAGTACGACCGACCACGTCATCCGACTTCACGGTGAGGAACTCCTGCAGCGCGTAGGCCGCGCCGTAGGCTTCCATCGCCCACACCTCCATCTCGCCGAGGCGCTGACCGCCGAACTGAGCCTTGCCGCCGAGCGGCTGCTGAGTCACGAGTGAGTACGGGCCGATCGAGCGCGCGTGGATCTTGTCGTCGACCAAGTGGTGCAACTTCATCATGTACATGATCCCGACCGTCACGTCGCCGTGGAACGGTTCGCCGCTGCGCCCGTCGAAGAGGACCGTCTGACCCGAGGTCGGCGCCCCGGCCTCGGTGAGCGCGTCCTTGATCTCTTCCTCGGACGGTCCGTCGAAGACGGGCGTCGCGACGTGGATGCCGCGCACGTGCCGGCGCGAGAGATCGAGGATCTCGTCGTCCGACATGCCGTCGAGCAGCTTCTTCGCCGCGGGCTTCGCGACGATCGCCTTCAGGCGATCGCGCAGCTTCGCGGGCGACCAGTTGTCGTCGAGATGCTTCTGGATCTGCTCGCCGAGGCCGCGACCGGCCCAGCCGAGGTGTGTCTCGAGGATCTGGCCGATGTTCATGCGCGAGGGCACGCCGAGCGGGTTCAGCACGAGCTCCACCGGCTCGCCCTTCGGCATGTACGGCATGTCCTCCTCGGGGAGGATCCGCGAGATGACGCCCTTGTTGCCGTGGCGCCCGGCCATCTTGTCGCCGACCGAGAGCTTGCGCTTCGTGGCGACGTAGACCTTCACCATCTTGAAGACGCCCGGCGGTAGCTCGTCGCCCTTCTTCAAGCGCGCGATCTTCTCCTCAAAGACCGTCTTGATGAGGCTGGCCTGCTCTTCCGCCGCCGCGAGAATGCTCTCGATGCGCGTTTGCTTGGCGGTATTCTCGACGCGGATGTCGCGCCACTTGCGGCGCGGGATCTCGGTGAGGATCGCCTCGCTGATCTCGGCGCCCGGCTCGAGCCACGCGTCCTTGCGACGCTCGTCGGCCATGCGCACGCTCGAGCGCTCGCCGAGCATCAGCTCGCGCACGCGGTTCAGCGCCGACTCACGCACGATGCGGATCTCGTCCTCCTGATCGAGCCGCAACTTCGCGATCTCGGCGTCGGTGATCGAGCGCCCGCGGTCGTCCTTGTCCGTGCCGCGGCGCGAGAACACGCGCGCGCCGATCACGATGCCGCTCTGTCCCGGCGGGACGCGCAGCGAGGTGTCGCGGACGTCGCCGGCCTTCTCGCCGAAGATCGCGCGCAGCAGGCGCTCTTCGGGCGAGAGCTGTGTCTCGCCCTTTGGCGTGATCTTCCCGACCAGGATGTCGTCGGGATTCACTTCCGCGCCGATGCGCACGATGCCGCTCTCGTCGAGGTCCGCGAGCGCCTCCTCGCCGACGTTCGGGATGTCGCGCGTGATCTCCTCGCGACCCAGCTTGGTGTCGCGCGCGACGACTTCGAACTCCTCGATGTGGATCGAGGTGAAGAGGTCGTCCTTCACGATCTTCTCGGAGATCAGGATCGAGTCCTCGAAGTTGTATCCGCCCCAGGGCATGAAGGCGACGAGGATGTTGCGGCCGAGCGCGAGCTCGCCGCGGTCGGTGGCCGCGCCGTCGGCGATCACCTGACCCTTCCGGATCTTCTGACCGACCTTCACGATCGGCTTCTGGTTGATGCACGTGTTCTGATTCGAGCGGCGGTACTTCACCAAGTTGATGATGTCGGGCGCGGAGTCCGCGCCCTCGCCGTCCGCTTCGGGTTTGATCACGATGCGCGCGGCGTCCACGCTCTCTACGATGCCGCCGCGTTTCGCGACCACGGTCGCGCCCGAGTCGCGCGCGACAACGCCTTCCATGCCGGTGCCGACCAGCGGCGCGTCCGTGCGCAGGAGCGGCAGCGCCTGCCGCTGCATGTTCGAGCCCATGAGCGCTCGGTTCGCGTCGTCGTTCTCGAGGAACGGGATGAGCGAGGCGGCGACCGAGACGAGCTGGTTGGGTGACACGTCCATCATGTCGATCTCGTCGCGCGGGAGCATCACGAACTCGCCGTTCTCGCGCGCCGAGACCACATCGTTCTTGAACTTGTGGTCCTCGGTGAGCGGTGCGTTCGCCTGCGCGATCGCGACCCGCTCCTCCTCGAGCGCCGACAGATACCGAACGTGGTCGGTGACCTTTTGGTTCTTCACCTCGCGGTACGGTGTCTCGATGAAGCCGTAGTCGTTCACGCGCGCGTATGTGGAGAGCGACGCGATCAGGCCGATGTTCGGACCTTCCGGGGTCTCGACCGGGCAGATGCGCCCGTAGTGAGTGGAGTGGACGTCGCGCACCTCGAAGCCCGCGCGCTCGCGCGTCAGGCCTCCGGGTCCGAGCGCGGAGAGGCGGCGCTTGTGAGTCACCGCCGAGAGTGGGTTCGTCTGGTCCATGAACTGCGAGAGTTGCGACGAGCCGAAGAACTCCTTGATGACCGCGGACACGGGCTTGGAGTTGATCAGGTCGTGCGGCATGAGCTGCTCGATTTCCTGCAGGCTCATGCGCTCCTTGATCGCGCGCTCCATGCGCACGAGGCCGATGCGGTACTGGTTCTCGAGCAACTCGCCGACGACGCGCACGCGCCGGTTGCCGAGGTGGTCGATGTCGTCGATGCGTTTGTCCGGATCGCCGTTCTTCAGGTCGACGAGGTATTTCACCGCCAGCAGGATGTCTTCCTTGCGCAGCGTGGTTTCGTCGAGCGGGATGTCGACGCTGAGCTTGTGATTCAGCTTCAGGCGGCCGACGCGCGACAGGTCGTAGCGCTCTGGGTTGAAGAACAGATTGTTGAAGACGGTGGTCGCGGTCTCGATCGTCGGGGGATCACCCGGCCGCAGGCGCCGGTAGATGTCGATGATCGCTTCCTCGCGAGTCATGGTCTTGTCGGCGTTCAGCGTGTCGTGAATCGCCGTGCCCGTGGTGACCGGATCGAGATAGAGGAGCGGGAACTCGAGGATGTTGCGGCGGCGCAGCTCTTCGAGGATCTCCTCGGTGATCGGCTCATTGCCCTCGAGAATCACTTCGCCGGTACTCTCGTCGACGATGTCTTCGGGCGCGACGCGCTTCACGCCGTCGTCGCGCACCAGGTCGTCGAGGCCGATCGTGATCCACTCGATGCCGGCTTCCTTGACCTTGCGAACGGCGGCCTGCGTGAACTTGCGCCCCTCGCGAACGATGGTCTCGCCGTCCTCGGACTTCACGCTCTTGGTGGCGCGCTGGCCGAGCAGCTTCTCGGGCGCCGCGACCTTCTTCATCAGCTTGCGGCCGTCGATCTTGATCGTCTCCGGCGCGTAGAAGAACGAGAGCAACTCCTCGGGCGAATAGCCGAGCGCCTTCAGCAACACCGTGCCGTGTAGCTTGCGGCGCCGGTCGATACGCACCTGGATCAAGTCCTTGTGGTCGAACTCGATGTCGAGCCACGACCCGCGATACGGGATCACGCGCGTGGAGTAGAGCTTCTTCCCCGCGGAAGTGACTGCCGTCGATTGCCCGGTGTCGAAGAAGATGCCGGGAGAGCGATGCAGCTGAGAGACGATGACGCGCTCGGTCCCGTTGATGATGAACGTGCCGTTCTCGGTCATCACCGGGATCTCGCCGAAATAGACCTCTTGCTCCTTCACGTCGCGGATGTTCTGGCGTCCCTCACCCGGGTTGTCCCAGACGATCAAGCGGATGGTCACCTTGATCGGCGCGGCGTAGGTCATGCCGCGCTGCAGACACTCCTGAACGTCGTACTTCGGCTTCTCGAGCGTGTAGGAGACGAACTCGAGGGATGCCGTCTCGTTGAAGTCGCGGATCGGGAAGACGGAGTGGAACACCGCCTGGAGCCCGACGTTCTCGCGCTTCTCCGGCGCGACGTCCGCCTGGAGGAACCGCTCGAAAGAGCGATTCTGAATGTCGATCAGGTTGGGGATGTCGATGATGCGTTCAATCTTGGAGAAGTCCTTCCGCAGTCGGCCTGAGTTGAAGGAAGCTTCCATTCAATCCTCCCCTTCCGGACGCAAAAGCGTCCGGCGCCGGTTCAACCGGCTTTGGATCGCGATTCCCGAGAGTCGCCGAGCGGCCCGCTCACCGACTCACTTGATCTGAACCTGTCCGCCCGCAGCCTCGACCTGAGCCTTGATCTTCGCGGCCTCATCTTTCGAGACGCCTTCCTTGATCGGCTTCGGTGCGCCCTCGACCAGGTCCTTGGCCTCTTTGAGACCGAGACCCGTGACGGCGCGGACTTCCTTGATGACCTGGATCTTCTTGTCGCCGGACGAAATGAGAATGACGTCGAATTCCGTCTGCTCCTCGACGGGAGCTGCTGCGGCTCCGCCGCCAGCCGGACCTGCGACGGCGACCGCGGCCGGAGCGGCAGTCACGCCCCAATCCGTCTCCATGCGCTTGATCAGCGCAGCGATCTCCATCGGCTTGAGCTCGTTGATCTGGGAAAAGATTTCTTCGACTGATGCCATCGCTTCGTCCTTCCTTCCCGGTTCGAATTAAGGCGCGACCTGCGCCAGAACCGGGTCTTCGGTTGGTGGAACTAGTTCGCCTCGAGCTTTTGCTGCCGCTGCTCGAGCGCGTTGCGGAGATTTCCGAGCAGTGACTGCAGCGTGCCCGCGAGATTGCGGAGCGGCGACTGCAGCGTGCCCGCGAGCATGCCGCGCAGCTCGCGCTTTCCCGGCAACAGGGCGAGCGCGCTGATGGTCGCGAGATCCGCGACCGCGCCGTCGACGACGCCGCCCTTGATCTTGAACTTCTCGTGGTCCTTTGCGAATGCGACGAGCACCTTGGCCATCGCCGAGGGCTCCTCGTAGGAGATCGCGACGGCGGTCGGCCCCGAGAGGTGCTTCTCGATCGGCTCGAGCGCGGTGCCCTGCGTCGCGATACGCAGCAGTGTGTTCTTCGCGACGCGGTACTCGATCGTCTTGCCGCCCGCCTGGCGCAGCTTGCCGCGCAGCGAGTTCGCGTCGTCGACGGTCATGCCACGGAAATCGACCGCCACGAGCGAGCTCGCCTTGGCGAGCTTCGCGCGCAGCACTTCGACCTGTTCCTTTTTCTGCTGTCGCGTGAGCATGGCTTGCGCCTCCGCTAGACGCTGGTGATCTGCGCCTGCAGGTCCGCGGGATCGAGCCGGATACCCGGGCCCATCGTCGCGGAGATCGAGACCTTCTTGAGATACGTACCCTTGGCCGACGCCGGCTTTGCCCGGACGATCGCCTCGGCAATGCTGAGCAGGTTGGCCGCGAGCTGTTCCTTCGTGAAGCTGAGCTTCCCGAACGGGACGTGGATGATGCCGTTCTTGTCGACCCGGTACTCGATCTTGCCGGCCTTCTGCTCGGCGACGGCGCGACCGATGTCCTGCGTGACTGTTCCGACCTTCGGATTCGGCATGAGGCCGCGTGGGCCGAGCACCTTACCCAGCCGGCCGACGATGCCCATCATGTCCGGGGTCGCGAGCAGGCGGTCGAACTCGAGCCACCCCTCGGTGATCTTCTTCGCGAGCTCGTCGGCGCCGACCTCGTCTGCGCCCGCTTCGCGCGCCTCGCGCTCCTTCTCGCCCTTGGCAAAGACCACGATGCGGAGCAACTTCCCCGTCCCGTGAGGAAGTGAGACGGCGCCGCGCACGTTTTGTTCAGCGTGGCGCGGGTCGACGCCCAGATTGAACGCGACCTCTGCCGTCTCGTCGAACTTCGCACGCTTGCTGGCAACCAGAAGCTCCATCCCTTCCTGGAACGGATAGGCGCGCTCCCGATCGATTCGCTCCGAGATCGCGCGATATGTCTTGCCCCTCGCCATGACTACCCCTCGACCTCGATGCCCATCGAGCGCGCCGTGCCCTCGACGATGCGCATGGCGGCCTCGATGTCGTTCGCGTTGAGATCCGGCAGCTTGATCTGCGCGATCTCCTTGACCTGCGAGCGCGATACCTTGCCGACCTTCGTCTTGTTCGGCTCGCCCGACCCCTTCGCGAGCTTTGCCGCGCGCTTCAACAGCACGGCTGCCGGGGGCGTCTTCAGGACGAACGTGAAGGTGCGGTCGGAGAAGATCGAGATCACCGCGGGGATGATCAGGCCCTGCTGATCCGCCGTCCGCGCGTTGAACGCCTTACAGAACTCCATGATGTTCACGCCGTGCTGGCCGAGCGCGGGGCCGACCGGCGGCGCTGGATTCGCCGCACCGGCGGGACACTGCAGCTTCACGATCGCGATGAGCTTCTTGGCCATGGGAGAGTCAGACCTTCTCTACGTGCTCGTACGAGAGCCAAACGGGCGTCGAGCGCCCGAAAACCGCCACCAGAACCTGGACCTGTTCCTTCTCGGGCCGCACTTCGCCGACGACGCCGGAGAAGCTCGAGAACGGGCCGTGAACTACGCGCACGTCTTCCCCTTCCTCGAACGTGACAACGGGCTTGGGCTTGCTCGACTGGCTTTGGCCGAGCATGCGGCGGACGTCGTCCTCTGGGATCGGGGTGGGCTTGGCGCCGGAGCCCACGAAGCCGCTTATCTTGGCAGTGTTCTTGACGATGTGCCAGAGCTCGTCGTCGAGTTGCATCTTCACGAGCAGGTATCCGGGCAGAAATTTGCGCTTGCTGGTGCGCCGCTGCCCCTTCACCACCTCGACCACGTCTTCTTCCGGGATGACCATCTCTTCGATCGCGCCCTCGCGGCCGAACTGCTTCACGCGCTCTTGAAGCGTCTGCTTCGCGCGCGCCTCCTGGCCGGAGAACGTGTGGATCACGTACCAAGACGCTGCCACTACGCTCTCCTACCGTTCGCGAGCGATCCGGTGTGGGTCATGGCCAAATCATCCTCATCGCCCAACCGAGGACGGCATCGGTGACAAACAGCGCGACCGCGACGAGCGCGACGAGGGCGATCACGCCGATGGTGCCGCCGATCGTCTCTTTTCGAGTGGGCCATGTGACTTTCTTCCACTCCAACTGGACCTCTGCGAAAAACTCGCGGCCCTGCATGGCCCAATTCACCGGATTCTTGCTCTCCACGACCTGACCTCGTCTACGCTGGCTTCGGTTGGGATCGGAGTGGCAGGTCAGGAGGGACTTGAACCCCCAACCTGCGGTTTTGGAGACCGCTGCTCTACCAATTGAGCTACTGACCTGCGAGAACTCCTACTCGACGATCTGCGCGACGACGCCGGCGCCGACCGTACGACCGCCTTCGCGGATCGCGAACCGAAGACCGCCGTCCATCGCGATCGGCGTGTGGAGCTCCACTCCGATCGTGATGTTGTCCCCCGGCATCACCATCTC
>JBGQIB010000150.1:0-10804 GCA_041498295.1 bacterium
GAGCTATACGCGCGTATACGACGGGGTCCCCATCGTCGGGCGACCCCTGGACTACTCGCGGCAAGCATTGTGGTCTCTGGACGAGTCGGACCTGAGCGAGCCGAACGGGATCCAAGTGTCGGATGTGGGCCCACAGCCGCTCCCTGGACCGATCAAGACAACCTTCTGGGATGCAACACGAAAAAAATGGCACACACTGGTCACGGATGGACCGGTCGACTGGAACCAGGACGGCGATGTCAGTGATGAGCACGTGACTGCGACTCTCGTAGGACCGAAATGCGATCCGCCGTTCGAGCATACCTTTGAGGGCTACGATGACTGGTACAACCTTCGGTACGACTTCCGCGAATCGCCCGACTTCGCCGACCTCGCTCGCTCCACATTGGCGGATCAGCCCCCCGAGCTGACGTTCGAGCAGGCGGTCGAGATGAGCCCCGATACCGACGGGGACGGTGTCACCAATCTGATCGACAACTGCATGCTGCTTGCGAATCCCGACCAAGCCGATGCGGATCAGGACGGCGTCGGGGATGCGTGCGACAACTGCGTGAACGCCTCGAATCCCTCGCAGACTGACGCGGATCGCGATGGCTGCGGAAACGCCTGCGATGCCGACCTCAACCAGACGGGCTACGTCGAAGGCGCGGATTTCAACAGCTTCCGTCGCTGCTTCGGGCAGACGCTGCCCGGCTCCGGGCCTGCGAGCGACCCGACCTGCGCGGAGTCCGACCTGGACGACGACGGCGTGGTGACCACCGCCGATCGCGACGCCCTGGCCGCGCAGCTCGGCCGGCGTCCGGGTCCATCGGCCGACCCGAATCGAAATCGCAAGGCGTGCCCCTGAGTGGAGGTGGATCATGTGGCGACTCTTCACGCTTCTCGTTACAGCGCTCATTGCTTCTACGGCCAGCGCGGCCTCGGTGAACCTGCGCTGGGTCGCCGGGGAGACGAGTGACTCGAGCGCCATCGAGGGACTGGGAACCAGCTCACTCGCGATCGCAGCGGGCGCCGTCGCGACAGTCACGCTCGACATCGAGATAGACGTCGATGCGGCGGGGTTGTCCTCCGCGTTCCTGTCGGTCGAGTTCGACCGAGATCTCGCAAACGAGCTCGACGTGAGCTCGGTCGAGGAGCTCGGCTGGACGAGTGAGGATGGGAGCCGGAGCCTGTTTCCCCTGACTCCCGGTATCGACTCGATGCAGGAGAGCACGAGCAGCCAGATTGGAAAGCTCTACACCTTCGATGGAGCGACCCTGGAGAACGGACCAGAGAGTACGACCTTCGTCTTTGGCCGGGTCGTGTTCACGACGAACCCCGGGGCGGTGGCCAGTGACGGCCCCGACATATTCGTCGGCATCTTCAACTGCCCTGATTTGTGCATCGACGGGCTCTTCAGCAACGCGCTCGAGGACAACGACATCACGAGCTCGGTCACCTTCGGGACGGCGCAGTTGAACGTGGTTCCCGAGCCGAGCTCGCTCGGTCTCCTGGCTCTTGGCCTGGGCGCCCTCGCAGGCGCGGGCGCGGCGAAGCGGCCACGCGGAAGGACCTAGTCCTTCAACCTCGCCAGCCTCTGCTCCAGGAATGCTCGCTCCGGGGCCGTGGCTGCCCGCGCGAGGGCGGCGCGGTAGGCGGCGCGGGCCTCTTCGGTTCTGCCTGCTCGGCGCAAGAGATCGGCGCGCGCGGTGAGATAAGGGCCGTAGTCGGCGAGTGACTCGGCGAGAGCGGAGTCCGTGAGCAGGCGCAGGCCGACTTCGGGGCCTTCCGCGAGCGCGACGGCGACGGCCCGGTTCAGCGCGATGACGGACGAGCGACCGAATTCGAGCAGCCGATCGTAGAGCGCGACGATCGCGCGCCAGTCGATGTCAGCGAAGGCCGAGCCAGCGACATGGTGGGCAGCGATCCGGGCTTGCAGTGCGTAGGGGCCGAGTGTCTCGACGGCGCCGAGCTCGGCGGCGCGCGCTCGGCCTTCGCGAATCTGCGCGTGGTCCCAGCGTGTCCGGTCCTGGTCTTCGAGCGGGACGCCCACGCCTTGCGCGTCCACGCGCGCGTCGCGGCGCGCGTCGTGCAGCAGCATGAGCGCCAGCAGGCCACGCACCTCGGTGTCACCCGGAAGGAGCTCGGCGAGAACGCGCCCGAGGCGGATCGCCTCGCTCGCGAGCTCGCGCCGCACCAGTGAGTCGCCAGCACTCGCGGCGTAGCCCTCGTTGAAAACGAGATACAAGACCGCGAGCACCGCCTCACGCCGCTCGGGCACGAGCTCGAGGGGGGGGACCTGATAGCTGACTCCCGCCTCGCGCAGCTTCGCCTTGGCGCGCACGAGGCGCCGCGCCATCGCGCTCTCGTCGACGAGAAAGGCGCGCGCGATCTCCGCGGTGCTGAGTCCCCCGAGCGTGCGCAAGGTGAGCGCGACCTGCGCGGGCTTCGCCAGCGCCGGATGGCAGCAGGTGAAGATCAAGCGCAAGCGCTCGTCGGGGATCTCCTCGTCGTCCAGCGATGTCTCCTGGTCGGTCGCGAGGTCGGCTTCGAGCGCGAGCTCGCTCTGCTTGTCGAGCTGGGTCGCGCGCCGCCGGAGTCGATCGAGCGCCTTGCGCCGCGCGGCCGTGAGCAGCCACGCGCCGGGCCGCCGCGGCACGCCGTTCACCGGCCAGTGCGCGAGCGCCGCCGCGATCGCGTCCTGGAACGCTTCCTCCGCCAGGTCGAAGTCGTGGAGCTGGGCGAGCAATGCGCCCAGCACGACGCCCGATTCGGCGCGAAACACGCGTTCGAGCGCCGCCGCCGTCTCATCCACACGCGCGAGCTTATGCCCTCGCGCGCTACACCTCCACGTGTACGACGCGCGAGCGTGGAGGCAGACGACGGGGGTTAGAACAATGCGATCGGGTTCACGGGCGACGCCGTCCCGCGGAACAGCACGAGCGGTGCGAGCGTGAGCAGGAACTCCCAGCGCTTCTCTTCCGCGCACGCGGTCGACAGCCCCTCGAGGTCGAGGTTGTCGATCAGATGCAGGCCCATCGCGACGATCGCGACCGAGTGAATCGGCAAGTTCTGGCCTTCGACGCGCGACGGCACGACGTCGGAGACACCGTCGCAGCCGAGCGCGGCGACGCCCCGCGCGTGCAGCCACGGGAGACACGAGGCGTCGAGTCCCGCGGCGGATAGGCGCGGATCCCAGGGGCCGCGCGCGTCACGCAGCGCCCAGCGCCCGGTGCGCACGAACAGGATGTCGCCCGCCTCGACGCGCAGTCCCGCATGCGCCTCGGCGCGCTCGAGGTCGTCGGGGAAGATCGGCTCGCCGGCTTCGAGATACTGCACGCCGCGCGCCGCCGGAACGTCGAGCAGCACCCCGCGCGACACGACTCCATCGCGGAGCTCGTGGATGCCGAGCTCGAGCGCGCCGTGCGCGGTCACTTTCTCGATCGGGTAGCCGTTGTACAGCTTGCCCTCGTGGAAGATATGACAGAGCGCGTCGATGTGAGACGTGGCGAAGCCGTGCGGCGCAATCGCGAAGTAATCACCACCCCAGCCCTCGGTGCACGTGCCGATCATGTGGTGCTGCACCGGGTTCGGGTTCTCGACACTGGGCTGTGTCGGCAGCGGGCGCGCGCACGAGACCGTGCGACCCGAGCGCACCAGCCGCGCCGCGGCGGTCCGCTTCTCGCGCGTGATCAGGTTCAACGTGCCGAGCTGGTCTCGCTCGCCGAAGCGGCCCCAGTTCGAAAGTGTCTTGTGGAAACCGAGCACTTGCTCGGGCGAGAGCGGCGCGCGTGTCTCGTTCATGGTTTCTTCTCCGCGGCTTGGAGCGCACGCGTCGTGCGCGCGAAGCCGTCCACGACGCGGCGCAGGAACTTCGCTAGCGCCTCGTCCTTCAGCTCACCCTCGGGCGTGTACGCCTGGTGCGCGCTCGCGAGCGAGAACATGTCGGGATATACGTGCACACCGAGCACCTCGAGCGGCACGCGCAGCGCCCAGAGCCCGCGATTGCCGCCGACCAGCGCCGGCGACGCGGACAGGAGCAGGGCCGTCTTCCCGCGCAGCGGGATCGGCTTCGCGCGCGACAGCCAGTCGATCGCGTTCTTGAGCAGCGCCGGCATCGAGAAGTTGTATTCGGGTGACGCGATCACGAGCCCGTCCGCTAGAGTGACTCGCTTCGCGAGCTCGAGCGCGCCCGGCGGAAGGCCGGTGCTCGTCTCGACGTCGCCGTCGTAGATCGGAATCGCGAGCGCGCGGAAGTCGATCGGCGTAATCTCGGCGCCCCCCGCCGCGAGCAACTTGGACGCGAGAGTCAGGAGCTGCTTGTTGAGTGACCCCGTGCGCAGGGCACCCGCCAGCGCGAGAAGCTTCATCTACGGAAGCCTCTGCGTGGTCGTGAACTTGCCCGACGAGATGCAGGTCGCGTTCGGATCGTCGAGCAGCTGGATGAAGATCTGCTGGTTGAACGTGCCGGTCGCCTTCTTCGGCGCGCCGGTCTTGTCGAGCGACTCCGTGCCCTCGATGGCGATGAACGCAGCGTCGACGAACTGCGCGCCCGAGAACACCTTCTTGTTCCCCTTCGCGAGATAGGTGATGCCGATGATCGGGATGGTCTGGTCCACTGCGAAGTCCGATGTGAAGGCGATGTCCCATTCCTGGTCATCGACGATTTTCACCCAGAGGTCCGGGTTGTTGTGCGCGTTGAACTTGAACGCGTCGAAGTCCGCGCAGCGCTCGGTGCCGCTCAGCTCGAGCTTGAAGACCTCTCCGTCCGCGAGCGCCGACAGGGTAATGACGGCGAGCGCTGCGGCCAGGCTGAGCTTCGTGATCGAGTTGCGCATGTTCCCTCCAGCTGATTTCGGCCGGGCGACGCGAATTAGAGCACACGCTTGACCGCGGCGGGCGCTCCGTCGAGACTCGACGGAGAGATGTCCTGGTGGAACCGGCGTAGCAACCGCGAGTCGCGCGGCCCCGACACGCTGCGCAGTGGCCCCTGGCTCGCGCTCGTCGTGGTCGAGGGCGCGGACCGCGGCGCGCGGCTCAGCATCTTGCGCCCCGAGGTAGAGATTGGCCGCGGCGACGAGACGAGCGCACGCGACGAGCGCGTGCGCCTGCGCGATCGCTCGGTGTCGGCACGCCAGGCGCGGCTGCGCCTCGAGAACGACGGCTGGTCGCTCGAGCATCTGGCGACGGCGTCGAATCCGACCCTGCTGAACGGCGAGGCAGTGCGGCGCCGCAGCGTCGCGCCGGGCGACCGCATCCGCATGGGCCGCGTGATGCTCGAAGTTCGCTCGCTCGCGGAGGCCGTTTCCGCGCCCAAGGCGCCCGAGGAGCGCACCGAGATCATCCGCGTCGACGAGGTCGCGGCGCAGACCACGGTCATGCGCGCACCGAGCGGTGTATGGGGACACATCGTGGTGTTGCAGGGGCCGGGGCGGCTTCAGGGGGCGCGCTTTCCGCTGCAGGGCGACTCGGTCCGGCTGGGCCGCCAGCCCGACTGCGACATCGTGCTGCTCGACCCGGGCGTCTCGCGCCTACACGCGGAGGTGGCGCGTGACGGCGAGCGGATCCTGTTGCGCAACAAGAGCCAGACGAATCCGACGCTGCGCAACGGCGCGGCGGTCGCGGGAGAGATCGCGCTCGCGCACGACGACGAGATCTGGCTCGCCGACGCCGTGCGGCTGCGCATCGAGATGCCCGGGCTTTCCGGCGAGGCGACCACGCTTCCGGCGGGCGGGCTGCGCCGGGTCATGGAGGCGCGCGTCGACCTCGAGGCGCGCCTCGAGCGCGACTTCGTGCGCGACGGCAGCTTCTTCGACGTCGACATCGCGGACTCGTACGGGCTGAAGGCGAGCGAGTCACGGCCCGAGCGCGTGTTCGTGTCGTTCGAGCGCTTTCGCGGCTACGTCGCGGAGCGCGTGAACGAGCACACCGGCCGCATCCTCAACTCGAACGGCGACGAAGTCATGGCGTTCTTCACCTCGGCCGACACCGCGGTGCGCTGCGCGCGCGCACTGCTCGCCGCGCTGCCCGTGTGGAACGCGCGCGAGAACCTGCTCGAGCGTGAGTTCCGCGTGCGTATCGGTATCCACACCGGCCGCTCCGCCGTGGACCTCGCGAGCGGCGTCGCCTACAGCCCGGTGCTCGACGTCGCGGGTCACTTGCAGAAGAACGCGCCGATCAACGGCGTGCTGATCTCGGAGGCGACCTATTCGGCGCTGGTCGACGACCGCGCCGGCCTCGAGCCCGGCAAGGAGCTGCCGCGCGAGAGCTTGAAGACCTGGGTTCTGCCCCCGGAGAGGATCGCATGAGCTCACTGGCGCTCCTGATCGGCAACAAGAACTACTCGTCGTGGTCGCTGCGCCCCTGGCTCGCGCTGCGCCAGAGCGGCCTCGAGTTCGACGAGGTTCGCATCGTGCTGGGCTCGACCGACTTCGCCGACCGCGTGCGGCCGTGGTCGCCCGCGGGCAAGGTGCCAGTGCTGCGACACGAGAATGTGTACGTCTGGGAGTCGCTGGCGATCTGCGAGTATCTCGCGGACTCGTTCCCGGAGAGGACCTTCTGGCCGCGCGACGCGCAGCGGCGCGCACTCGCGCGCGCGGCCTCCGCCGAGATGCACTCCAGCTTTCAGTCTCTGCGCGCGCAGATGCCGATGAACGTGCGCGCGCGAGGCCGCAAGGTCCTGTCGACGCCGGAGCTCGAGCGCGACATCGCCCGCGTCTTCGAGCTCTGGGCCGAGTGTCGTGCGCGCGCGACCGGCCGCGGCTCGTTCCTGTTCGGCGACTTCACCATCGCCGACGCCATGTATGCGCCCGTCGCCTTCCGCTTCGCAACCTACGGCATCGCGAGCGACTACGCCGAGTCCCTCGTACAGATCCCAGCCATGCGCGAGTGGGCGGCGGCCGCTGCCGCGGAGCCGGAAACGATCGCGAGCTCCGAGGTCGGAACGTGACGCGAATCGAGGCGTTGGCCGCGTTCCTCGCTAGCGCGCCTCGGCGCTGACCCACTCGCGGAACGCGCGGATCGCGGGCTCGGCGGCGCGTGACTCGGCGCAGACGACGTAGTATGCGAACTCGGCGGGGACGCTGCCCTTGAAGGGGCGGACCAGGCTGCGGGCGCGCAAGTAGGGCGCGGCGAGAAGCTTGCGCGCGAGCGCGACGCCTTGGCCGGCGGCGGCCGCGGCCACCAACTGACTCGAGTCGGAGAAGACGACGCCGCGTTCGGGGTCGATCCCGGTGACCCCCGCGCTTGCGAGCCATGCGCGCCAGGCGTCGTGCGTCTCGTCGTGGAGGAGCGTGTGCCGGCGCAGATCCTCGAGGCGGCGCAGCGGACGCTTGCCGCGCACCAGCTTCGGGCTCGCCACGGGGAGATACTCCTCGGCGAGCAACAGGTCCGCGCGCACACCGGCCCAGCCGCCGGGGCCGAAGCGAATCCCGACGTCGACGGGGTCGCGCGCGAAGTCGACGAGCTCGGACGAGGAGAGTAAGACGAGATCGATCGCAGGGTGTTTCGCGCGGAAGCTCCCCAGCCGCGGCACGAGCCAGTTCGCACCGAACGAGGGCACGACGCTGAGCACGAGCCGCGGCGTGCGCGGGCGCGCGCGCAAGGCGAGCGTCGCGTCGTCGAGCCGGTCGAACGCGTCGGAGAGCGCCGGCAGATAGCGCGCGCCGGCGGGCGTTAGCTCGAGCGCGCGGTGCAAGCGCACGAACAGCGCCAGCCCGAGCTGCGCCTCGAGCGCGCGCACTTGGTGACTCACGGCCGCCTGCGTGACCGAGAGCTCCGCGGCCGCGCGCTTGAACGAGAGGTGCCGCGCGGCGGCCTCGAACGCGCGTAGCGCGTTCAGCGGGGGCAGCTTTCTCGAGCGGCGCTTCACACGAGGAATTCTATCGCGTAACGCGAGAAGTCTTCGTTTGTCGTGCGCGGCGCCCCGGGGTATTCACTCGCACATGCTGACCCTCTACGACTACCTGCCCTCGGGCAACGGCTACAAAGTGCGCCTGCTCCTCACCCAGCTCGGCAAGCCCTACGAGCTCGTGCAGATGGACATCGCCAAGAGGGAGACGCGTACGCCGGAGTTTCTGGCGAAGAACCCGAACGGGCGAATCCCGTGCCTGCGCCTCGAGGACGGCACGTATCTGTGGGAGTCGAACGCCATCCAGTTCTATCTGGCCGAGGGCACGCCGTTCCTGCCGGCGGGCAAGCTCGAGCGCGCGCAGGTGCTGCAGTGGCTGTTCTTCGAGCAGTACAGCCACGAGCCGTACATCGCGGTGGTGCGCTCCTGGCACCACTTGGGGACGGTCGAAGCGAATCGCGCGCAGCTCGCCGACCGAGTCGAGCGCGGCTACGCGGCGCTCGGCGTGATGGAGTCACACCTCGCGAAACGCAGCTACTTCGTCGCCGAGCGCTACTCGATCGCGGACATCGCGCTCTACGCCTACACGCACGTGGCGGACGAAGGGAAGTTCGACCTCGCGCCCTACCCCGCGGTTCGCAGGTGGCTCGAACGCGTGCGCGCGCAGCCGAACTACATCTCGATCACGAAGGTCTAGAGCCAGCGGCGCACCGCGGCGCAGTACGCGCGGTACGGCTCGCCGAACTTCCGCTCGAGGTAGCGCTCCTCGCGCGCAATCACGCCGTAGCGCAGGACGAGCGCGAGCGGGACGACCAGGCCGAGCAGCCAGGCACTGTCGACGCCGAGCGCGATGCCGGTGTAGATCGCGATCATCGCCAGGTAGATCGGGTTGCGCGTGCGCGCGTAGAGGCCGTGAGTCACGATCGTCTCGGTGGGGCGCCACGTCTCGACGTGCGTGCCGGCGGCGCGAAACTGGCGCATCGCGGCGGCCATGAGCGCGACGCCGCCGGCGACGAGGGCGATGCCGAGCGCGCTGCACAGCCGTCCGCCGGGCAAGTGAGTCGGCCTGAGCCATTCCAGCGCGAGCCCGAGAAGTACGGTCGCGAAGACGAGGTTCGGCGGGCGCGCGATGACTCCGGGAGCGTCGACTGGGTTCGCCGTGGCGGTTTCCGTCATGCGGTCCCTTCCAGCTCGACCTCGAAGACCGTCCCGCCACCCTCGCGCGCGCGGCAGCGCGCGTCCCCGCCGGGGTGGCGCGCGATCTGCCGCACGAGCGCGAGACCGAGGCCAAAGCCCCCGTCCTTCGACTCACTCGCGCCCGCGGGCCGATAGAACGGCTCGAAGATGCGCTCGCGCTCGCTCTCGGCGACGCCGAGCCCGCGGTCCGCGACGGAGATGCGCACGCGGCTGGGCGAGTGAGTCGAGATCTCGAGCTCGACCGCAGAGCCGCGCGCGTGGCGGCGCGCGTTCTCGAGCAGGTTGCGGATCAGGCGGCGCAGGAGCGTCGGGTCGCCGGAGACCGTCGCGGGCTGCCCCCCGCACTCCGCGCCCGTGCGCGCGGCTTCCTCCGCCGCGAGGCCGAGCAGGTCGACCGACGCGCGCCGCTCGTGCGCCTGGCCCGGAGCGAGCGTGTCGAGGCGGCTCGCGAGTAAGAGCTCGCCGATCAGCGCGTCGAGCTCGGCGACGTCGCGGGCGACGCGCGCGCGCAGCTCGTCGCCTTCCGCCCCGCCGAGCAACTCGATCGCGACGCGGATGCGCGCCAGCGGCGAGCGCAGCTCGTGCGAAGCCGACGCGAGCGTGCCGCGCTGCGCCGCGACGAGCTGCTCGATGCGCTCGGCCGCGCGGTTGAAGCTGCGCGCCAGGCCCGCGATCTCGTCGTGCCCGCGCACCTCCACGCGCGCGCCGAGATCCCCGGAGCCGAGCGCTTCGACCTGCGCGCGCAGTCGCTCGAGCCGGCGAGTGATTCGCCGCACGACCGGATACGCCCCGAGCGCGATCGCGGCCGCGAGCGCCAAGACCGCGATCGCCCAGCCGACCGGCTCGTGCGTGCCCGCGGCGGCAACCGTACGGCCGTCAGGCAGGCGCAGCGACAGGAGCTCACGGTGATGGGAGCGAATCGGGCCCCGCTCGAGCGCTTGCGCGTCCGGCGGCGGCAGCTCCTCTCCGACATGGCCGAGCAGCCGGCCGCCCGCGTCACGCAGAGTGAGTCGCACCTCGAGGTCGCGCGCCAGCTCCTCGATCGCCGCCTGCTGTGTCTCGGCCGGCGCGTCCGCGGCGGGCAGCGAGCGCGCCAGCACGTTCGCCACGCCGGCCAGGACGCGGCTGCCCTGGTCGCGCGACGGCCCGAAGACGCTCCACGCGACCGACACGAGCAGCGCGAACACGATCAGGCTCGCGACCACCGTGGCGTAGATTTCGAGATACAACCGCCGCACGACTCAGTCCTCCTCGGCTTCGTCCTGGCGCCGCGCGAACACGTAGCCCGCTCCGCGCAGGGTCAGCAGGCGGCGCGGGCGCCGCGGATCGTCCTCGATCGCGGCACGGATACGCGAGACGTGCACGTCGATGCTGCGGTCGAAGGCCTCGAGTGACTCGCCGCGCAACAGGTTCATGAGCGCATCCCGCGACAGGACCCGGCCCGCGTTCTCGGCGAGCGCGACGAGCAGGTCGAACTGGTGCGCGGTGAGCGCGCGGACTTCGCCGTCCACGCGCGCGACGCGGGCGTCGCGGTCGATCTCGAGCCGGCCAAAGCGCAGGGTCGCGCCGCGCCGCGCGGCTGCGGCACCCTTCCGGCGCAGGACGGCGCGCAGCCGCGCGAGCAGCTCGCGGGGATTGAAGGGCTTCGGGAGATAGTCGTCCGCTCCGAGCTCGAGGCCGACGATGCGGTCCTCCTCGTCGCCGCGCGCGGTGAGCATCAGGATCGGAACGTCCGAGCGCGCGCGCAGCGTGCGGCAGACCTCGAAGCCGTCGCGGTCC
>JBGQIB010000151.1:0-10670 GCA_041498295.1 bacterium
CGCGGCGAGGCGTTCGACGTGGGCGCGGGGGTCCGCGACGGTCTGAGACAGGACGAGCTCGACGTCGAGGTCAGAGAACGCATCGGCCGTGCCGGCAGCGAGCGAGCCGGTGTAGAGCGCAGCGAGAACCGCGCCGTCCGCCCGCACCGCCGCTTCGAAACGGGCGCGAGGGAAGGCGGCGCCGGTCCTCACACCGCCGGCCGGAGCTCGTTCAGCTCGCGCGTGTTCTCGCGCAGGATGCGGCGCTTCGTCGCTGGATCGAAGTTCGCGAGCTCAGCGACGTAGTCGAGCGGCTGCGGCATGCCTTCGATGTGCGGCCAGTCGGAGCCGAAGATCACGCGTTCCGGACCCATGAGCTCGGTGATCTCGTACACGTCGTCTTCCCAGAACGGGTTGATCCAGACATGACGCCGAAATGTGTCGACCGGGTCTTCCTTGAAGTAACCCGGCATCTTCTTGGCCGTGGAGCGCAGCTTCTTGAACAGGTCCGCGAGATAGTCGGAGCCGTTCTCCACCGACGCGACGCGCAGGTTCGGGAAGCGGTCGAAGAGCTTCTCGAAGACCAGCGTGATCAGGAAGTCGTGCGCCGCGCGCTCGATGTTGAACGACTTGATCGAGGGCTTCCAGCCGCCGCCGTCGAACGTGGCGCCGAAGCCGTCGCGCGCGTAGCCGTTCGAGCTGTACCCGCTGTCGCCCGCGTGAATCACGACGGCGACTCCCGCCTCGCTCGCGCGCGCCCAGAACGGATCGAAGATCGCGTCGCCGGGGGAGCGCGGGCCGGTCGCGGTCCAGGCGGGCGCGGGCCGCATGCACACGACGCGCGCGCCGCGCGCGAGCGCCCAGTCGAGCTCGCGGATGGCCATCTCCGGGCTACACATCGGAATGTAAGGCGCGGCGAAGATGCGGCCCTCGTAGTTCACGCCCCAGTCCTCGTCGAGCCACTGGTTGAACGCGCGGAAGGTCAGGGCGACGGCGTCGGTGTCGCGTTTCAGGAGCTCCTCGTAGAGCACGCCCAAGGTCGGGAACAGCCAGATCGCCTCGAGGCCCTGGCGGTCCAGCGCGGCGATGCGTGCGTCGCGCTCGCGGTACGCGGCCGGGATCGGCTCGCGCTCGCGCAGGAACTCGATCGGCGACTTCCCGCGCGGGTTGCCGCGGAAGTACTCGTGCATCGCGCCCGGCTTCGCGATCGGGTTGAACGTCGGATTGGTGACTGCATGCGAGACCACGCCGCCCACGACGTGATACCTGCGCCCGCCGATCTCCGCCCACTGCACGCAGCGCGGCCCGAGCCGCGGATCGAGGTGGCGCGTAAACGCGTCGAGCGCCTCGTAGTAGTGGTTGTCACAGTCGAAAACCGGGTGGTCGAGTGGCTCCATTCCCGGAGCATACCGCGACAGGCGTAGAATTCGCCCGAAGGAGGGAGCCATGGCGATTCTCGAGAGCGAGCTGCGGCGCGCGCGCAATGGCGCCGCGGACCAGAAGGGCAGCATCCACGACGACGCGACCGCGTCCAAGCTCGGCTTCCGCGGTGGCACGGTCGCGGGCAGCGTGCACATGGATCAGTTTCCGCCGCTCTTGCTTCAGATCTTCGGCCCGAGCTTCTTCGAGAGCGGCGCGCTCTCACTGTACTTTCAGAACGCGACCGTCGACCGCGAAGCGGTGCGCGCCCATGCCGAGGAGCCGGCGCCCGGGGTGACACAGATCCGTGTCTACATGAAGCGCGACGACGGGCTCGACGTGTGCGAGGGCACGGCGTCGATCGGCGACGTCTCGCGCTCGGCGCTGCGCACGCGTGACCTGCGCGGCTGCGACCCGGCGGAGCTGCGCATCCTCGCGGCGCTTCGGCCCGGGATGGAGCTCGGCGTCGAGAAGGTGCGCCTCGGTCCGGAGCGCCAGCGGGAGCGCATCGCGCGCGACCTGTGCAGCGGCCCGCTCGATTGGTACACGGGCCCGTCGCCGTGGGGTGGCCCGATCGCCGCGCCGTCCGCCGTCGTCGAGCTGCTCTGGGCCGCGCCGACGCGCGCGCTGCGCGAGCACACCGGCCGCGCCGTCGGTCTGTTCGGCGCGATCGAGATCGCGCAGCTCGCCGGGCCGATCTTGCTCGATGCGACTTACACCGTGACGGGTCAGGTCGCGGCGCTGGGCCAGAGCCCGAAGACCGAGTATCTCTGGTTCGACTCGCGCGCCTCGGACGAGCAGGGCAGGGACGTGGCGGCCATGCGCATGCTGCTGCGCTTCATGAAGGCGTCGTCGCCGCGCTACTGATCGACTTCGCTCGCCTGCGGCTCGCTGCGCGCGTCGGCTCCGCCGCCGCTTGCCGCGCCGGCCACGAGGGCGGCCTCGCGTCCGGCTTGGCGACTGGGACGGTCTACAGGGCGCCGTCGCCGAACGTATCGCAGTCCTCGAGCTTTCCGGAGTGCAGCCCGGTTTTGAGCCACTTCACGCGCATCTCGGACGAGCCATGCGTCCAACTCTCGGGCTGGACGGCGCCGCCCGCCTGACGCTGAAGTGTGTCGTCGCCGATCGCGGCGGCGGCCGCGAGCCCCGTCTCGACGTCGCCCGGCTCGAGCCAGGCCCGCTGGCGGTTGGCGCGCTCGCCCCAGACGCCGGCGAAGCAGTCGGCTTGTAGTTCCAGTCGCACAGACAGTTCGTGCGCCTGCTCACCCTTGAAACGCCGCTGCGCGGCGGCCACGCGCTCGCTCAATCCAAGCAGGTTCTGCACGTGGTGACCGACCTCGTGTGCGATCACGTACGCGCGCGCGAAGTCTCCCGGCGCGCCGAAGCGCCGCTCGAGCTCCTGGAAGAACGTCAGGTCGAGATACACCTGCGAGTCGCGCGGACAATAGAACGGGCCGACCGCCGCCTCCGCGGTTCCGCACGCGGACTGGACTGCTTCGGAGAACAACACCAAACGGGGTCGCTCGTACTGCTGGCCGCGCTCGGAGAAAACCTCGGTCCACACGTCCTCGGTCGACCCGAGCACGACGGCCGCGAACTTTCCCGTCTCGTCCGCGGGCGCGCCCATGGGGCCCACCTGCGCGGGCTGGCCGCCGACCTGCGACACACCCTGCGCGATCTCGAGCACCTGCCTCGGGTCCGTCCCGGTGAGCGCCGAGAAGAGCAAGATCAAGAGCAGTCCGCCGCCGCCGATCACGGCGCCGCCGCGGCCGACGCTGATACCGCGCCGATCCTCGACCGCGTCGCTCTCGCGCTCGCCGCGCCATTTCATGGCTTCCGCCTCCTGATCCGAAGAGTAACCTCCCGCGCCGACGTCTCTTGCCCTGAGGAGTTGAACGAGATGCTCGAGAAGCTCGGTCCCTTTCTGCGCGACTTCCGAACTTTGGCGGCGCCGTACTGGAGCTCCGACGAGCGCTGGACGGCGCGCGGTCTGCTGTCGCTCGTAGTCGGTTTGAGTCTGGGACGGGTCGCCCTCCTCGTCGCGCTGAACAGCTGGTACCAGAAGTTCTACGACGCGCTCCAGAACCTCGACCAGGCCGCGTTCTCGCGCCTGATCGGCTACTTCGCGCTGCTGGCAACGGTGTTCATCGCCGTGGTCGTCTACCAGATCTACCTCCAGCAGATGCTCGAGATCCGCTGGCGCCGCTGGCTCACCGATCGCTACGTCGGTGACTGGCTGGCCGAGCGCGCCTACTACCGACTCCCGCTGTACGAGACGGGCGCGGACAACCCGGACCAGCGCATCTCCGACGACATGAAGCTGTTCGTCGGCGCCACCCTCGATCTCTCGCTCGGCCTGCTCTCCGCCGTGGTCACGCTGGGCTCGTTCATCGGCATACTCTGGACGGTGTCGGGCTCGTTCGCGATCCCGGGAACGCCGCTGAAGGTCCCCGGCTACATGGTCTGGGCCGCGCTGCTCTACTCGATCGTCGGCACGTGGCTCACGCACCTGGTCGGTCGGCCGCTCGTCCGGTTGAATTTCGATCAACAGCGCTTCGAGGCCGACTTCCGCTTCGGCCTCGTGCGCGTGCGCGAGAGCGCCGAGGGCATCGCGCTGTACCGCGGCGAGGCCGACGAGGCGCGACGACTCCGCGATCTGTTCAGTCACGTCTGGCAGAACTGGTGGGCCATCATGCGCCGGCGCAAGAAGCTCACCACCCTGACCGCCGGCTACGATCAGGCAGCGACCTTGTTTCCCTTTCTGGTTGCGGCGCCGCGTTTCTTCGCGAAGGAGATACAGCTCGGCGGCCTGATGCAGATCTCGAACGCGTTCGGCCGCGTGCAGGACTCGTTCTCGTGGCTGGTATCCGCATACGTGAGCCTCGCGGAGTGGAAGGCGACGGTCGACCGCTTGATCACGTTCCGCAGCGCGCTCGTGTACGTGCGCGGCGCGGCGGGCGAGGACTCCATCGAGATTCTGTCTGGCGACGGGGAGATCGCGCTGCGCGGACTGACGCTCGCACTGCCGAACGGCGCGGCGCTCTTGCGCGGCGTCGACGCCAAGCTGGCGCGCCACGAGCCCGTGCTCGTGACGGGGCCGTCGGGCAGCGGCAAGAGCACGTTGTTCCGCGCGCTCGCCGGCATCTGGCCGTTCGGCGCGGGCACGATCGAACGCCCCGGACCGGAGCAGTGTCTGTTCCTGCCGCAGAAGCCCTATCTGCCGATCGGCAGCTTGCGCGCCGCAGTCGCGTACCCCTCCACGCCCGATGCGTTTTCCGACGACGTCCTCCGCGCGCGCCTTCGCGACTGTCGCCTCGAGCACCTCGTCGATCGGCTCGACGAAACGGATCACTGGGAGCGCCGGCTCTCGCCCGGCGAGCAGCAGCGGGTCGCCTTCGCGCGCGCGCTGCTACACCGACCGGTGTGGCTGTTCATGGACGAGGCGAGCTCCGCGCTCGACAGCGACATGGAGGGCCAGCTCTATGCGCTGCTCGAGCGGGAGCTCCCGGACACGACCTGGATCAGCATCGGCCACCGCGCGGCGATCGAGCGATTCCACAGGCGGAGACTGGCGTTCGGCGGCGACGGAAGTCTCCACTCCTCGCCGCTCGCTCCGGCCGCTCCGGCCCCGGCCTAGTGCGGCGGAGTCACGAGAGAGCCTCTTCGCCGCGCTCACCCGTGCGAATGCGCACGGTGTCGGCGATGGGAGTCACGAAGATCTTGCCGTCGCCGAACTTTCCGGTGCGGCATGCGCCGATCACCGCGCCGGTCACCTTCACGAGCGCGTCGTCGCGGATCACGAGCTCGACCTTCAGCTTGGGCAGGAAATCCACCACGTATTCGGAGCCTCGGTACAGCTCGGTGTGTCCTTTCTGTTGACCGAAGCCCCGCACTTCCGAGACGGTCATGCCCTCGACGCCGATCTCGTTCAGTGAGTCCTTCAGCTCGTCCAGCTTGAAGGGCCTGATGATCGCCGCGACTCGGATCAAACGGTTCCTCCTTCGCGGACTTGACTCGCAAGCCCCGTGCCGAGGCCGGAGCGCGGGCGCGCAAATCGCGAGCGCGCCCGCGCTCGACTTGCGTGCAGGCGTTGCTCGCACACAGAGCAGCGCCGTGCCTCAGAGGTCGGCGCGGCCCTTCTCGAGCGCGGCGTCGATCTGCGCAGCGAGCGCGGCGTCGCCTCCGAGCCTTGGCGCGAGCTGGCGTCCCATCGAGATGCGCTGCTGCTCCGGCCAGGTCTCGGGCTTCCACAGACTGGCGCGCAGGAATGCGCGCGCACAGTGGAAGAAGCATCGCTCGACGCCGACACGGATCGCGACCAGCGCGGGCTGACCGCGCGCCGAGAGCCGCGCGAGGAGCTCCGGGTCAGCGGACAACCCCGCGCGCCCGTTGACGCGCAGCGTCTCGTTGGTGCCCGGAGTCAGGAAGATCAAAGCGACTCGCGGATTCGCCAGGATGTTCTGCAGCCCGAAGAGCAGCTTGTTCCCCTTGCGATCCGGCAGCAGCAGCGTGCGCGCGTCCTCCACCTGCACGAACCCTGGGCAGTCGCCCTTGGGCGAGACTTCGAGGTTGCCGTCGCAGTCCGAGGTCGCGAGCAGACAGAACGGCGCCCGCGCGATGAACGCCTGCATCTGGTCGTCGAGCGCGTCGAAGACCTTGTGTGGCACCACAGGGTGCGGCTCTCCGATGATCCGGCGCAGCTCCGCGAGGCTCTCGATGCGATGGGAGTCGTTCGGCATGGTCGCGGAATCATACCTCGCTACGCTGTCACGGCACGCCGAGCTGCCGGGGGGAGTCGATGGTCGGGGCGCAAATCGTCGTTCCGTGTTTCAACGAAGCACATCGCTTGCCCGTGGAGGTGTTTCGCGCGTACTGCGCGCGCGTTCCCGACGTCGACTTCCTGTTCGTCGACGACGGCAGCACAGATGAGACGCTCGCGCGCCTGCGCGAGCTGGAGCGGGTGCTGCCGGGTCGCGCTTCGGTGCTCGCGCTCGAGCGCAACGGCGGCAAGGCCGAGGCGGTGCGCCGGGGCATGTGCGCCGCCTTCAAGTCGGGCGCGGAGCTGGTCGGCTATTGGGACGCTGACCTCGCGACGCCGCTCGACGAGATCGCCCGCTTTCGCGCGGTGCTCGCGACGCATTCGCGTGTCGGGCTCGTCCTGGGCGCGCGCGTGCAGTTGCTCGGCCGGTTGGTGCGCCGGAGCCGCGTCCGGCACTATCTCGGCCGGATCTTCGCGACGGGAGTCTCCCTGTTCCTGCGGCTGCCCATCTACGACTCGCAGTGCGGCGCGAAGCTGATGCGCAACGATGCCGCACTGGCGCCGCTCTTCGACGAGCGGTTCTGCGTCAATTGGACCTTCGACGTCGAGCTGCTCGCGCGACTCATTCGGCTGCGCGGTCGCTCGGGAGCGTACGATTCCCTCTATGAGCTGCCGCTCGAGCGCTGGGAGGACGTCGCGGGCTCGAAGGTGAAGGCCGGGGACTTCTTCGTCGCCTTCGCCGAGATCGCGCGGCTCTGGCGGCGCTACGGAAGGGGGAGTGAGTGAAGGCGCGCACTCAGGAAGAGTTCAGCGAGCCGACACCGGCGCGTGTACGCGAGCTGCTCGGGGCGATGGTCGGGCGGCGCGTGTTGGTGATCGGCGACTCCGCGCTCGACGCGTACATCGCCGGCGAGGTCGAGCGCATCTCTCCCGAAGCGCCGGTGCCGGTGCTCGCGGTGGAACGCGAGGACTTCTTGCTCGGCGGCGCGGCCAACGTGGCCAAGTGTCTCGTCGCGCTCGGCGCGCGCACGACCCTGTGTACCGTCGTCGGCGAGGACGCGGACGGCGAGCTGTTCCGGAGCGAAGCCGAAGGCATCGGCATTCCGCGGATCGGCATCCTCGTTGACCGAAGCCGGCGCACGACGCGCAAGACGCGCATCGTCGCGCGCCAGCAACAAGTGATTCGGCTCGACCGCGAGACGATCGCGCCGCTCTCGCCCGCGCTCGAGAAGCGACTCTGCGCGGCGGTGGCGCGCGCGGTGAAGCGTGCCGACGCCGTCGTGCTGTCCGACTATTCGAAGGGCGTCTTGTCCGCCGCCGTGTGCCGCGCAGTGTTCGCCGCCGCGGGTGCGCGACCCGTGCTCGTCGACCCGAAGAACCTGCCCTGGAAGGCGTTCGGCGGCGCGACGCTGCTGAAGCCGAACCTGCGCGCGGCGGAGGCGTTCGCGCACACCTCGATCGAGGACGAGGCGAGCGCGAAGCGCGTCGCGGCGCGCATCGCCGAGGAGCTCGGCGTCGCGCACGTGCTGCTGACGCGCGGCCCGGACGGGATGGTGCTGGCGAGCCGCGGCTCGAGCGCGACGCTCGGGATCGCGGCGCGCGCGAAGCAGCTCGTGGACGAGACCGGCGCGGGCGACGTGGTCGCGGCCGCGCTCGCGCTCGCGCTCGCCGCGGGCGCCGAGCTGGGCGAAGCGGCTTGGCTCGCCAACGTCGCCGCCGGAGTGAAGGTCGGAAAGTTCGGCGCCGCGACGGTGACCGGGCAGGAGATCGTGACCGAGCTCGGCGGAGGTGAGCCCACCGCGGAGCGAGTCATGACTCGCGAGGGCGCGGCGCAGCTCGCCGCCAAGCTGCGCGCGCAGGGCCGCTCGCTCGTGTTCACGAACGGCTGCTTCGACATTCTGCACCTCGGCCACGTGCGCTATCTCGAGGCGTCCCGAAAGCTCGGCGACGCGCTGGTCGTCGGCGTGAACACGGACGCGTCGGTGCACCGGCTGAAGGGCCCCGGCCGGCCGCTGCAGAGCGAGCTCGACCGCGCGCAGATCCTCGCGTCACTTTCCTGTGTCGATGCGGTCGTGCTCTTCGACGAGGACACGCCCCTCGCTCTGATCCGCGCGCTGAAGCCCGATGTGCTCACCAAGGGCGCCGACTACAAGACCAAACGCGCCGTGGTCGGCTGGGACCTCGTGCGCAAATGGGGTGGCCGCGTCGAGCTCGTCCCGCTGATCGAGGGCCGCTCGACCACGGGCCTGGTCAAAAGAGCTCAGACGTAGGAGTCCGAGCGCCTGGCTCCGCGGGTCTGCCTCTGCCTTGTATTTAATCGGACGATCGATTAATTTCGAGCCATGGCCTTGGGGAAGCGAAGACGCGCGCGGCGACCAGGGCGGCCGCCGCTGCGGGGCAGGGACGTGGAGGACGTGAAGCGCGGCCTGGTCGACGCGGCGCGCGAGCTGTTCGCGCGCCGCGGCTTCGGCGAAGTAGGGATTCGCGAGCTGTCGCGCGCCGCGGGAGTGACCCCGGGGATGATCTCGTACTATTTCGGCGGCAAGCAGGGCTTGTACGAGGCGATGCTCGCGAGCGTCTTCGAGGACATGTTGGCGCGCGTGCGCGAGCTCGCCGTGCGGCCCACGCGCTCGAGCGCGCCGCTCGCCGGGTTGATTCGCTTGTACGCCGGGACGATGGCCGCGCAGCCGTGGCTGCCCGCACTCTTGATGCGCGAGGTCATCACCGGCGATGCCGCCGCGCGCGCGCGCTTCATCGAGCGCTTCGCGAAGCGCGGCGCCGCGCTGCTCCCCGGATTGGTGTCGGCCGAGATCGCGAGCGGCGCGCTGCGCGACGACCTCGATCCGGTGCTGACCTTGCTCGCGCTCGTCGGCGGCACCGTCTTCCCGTTCCTCGCCTTCCCGGTGCTGGGAAAGCTGCTCGGCTACCAGCTCGACGGGGACTTCGCGGAGCGACTCGCGGCGCACACGGCGAAGCTGTTTCTCGAGGGCGCGCGGCCGCGGGCGGAGGCGCCGTGAAAGCGCGCGTCATACTTCTGTGTCTGCTCGCGGCCTGCGGGCGAGACCCCGGGGCGATCCCCGCCGTCGGCACGTTGGAACGCGACCGCATCGAGCTGACCGCAGAGGCGGACGAGCCGATCGTCGCGCTGCAGGCGCACGAGGGCGATGCGCTCGCGGCGCGGGACGTCGTGCTCACGCTCGACCCGCGACGCCTCGCCGCGCAGGTGGCGCACGCGCAGGCGCTGCGCGACGAGCTGGGCGCTCGGCTCGCGGAGCTCGAGCGTGGCCCGCGCGCCGAGCGAATTCGCGAAGCGCGCGCGCGGCTCGCCGAAACCGAGAGCGCGGCGTCGAACGCGCAGCGCGAGTACGACCGCGCCCAAGAGCTCGAGAGACACGCGTTCGAGTCGGCGGCGCGCGGCGACTTGCTCCGCTCGCAGCGCGACCAGGCGCTCGCGCGCCGCGACCAGGCGCACGCCGCGCTCGAAGCGCTCGAGCGCGGCACGACGTCGGAAGAGCTCGATCAGGCGCGCGGCGCGCTGGCCGGCGCGGAAGCCGCGCTCGTCGACGTACAGGTGCGCCTCGAACGACTGACGCTGCGCGCGCCGAGCGCCGGCCGGGTCGATGCGCTGCCCTTCAAGCTCGGCGAGCGGCCGCCCGCGGGCGCCGTCGTCGCGGTCCTGCTCTCCTCAGCTGCGCCGTACGCGCGCGTGTACGTGCCCGAAGCGGTGCGCACGCGCATCTCGAACGGTACACACGCGCGTGTACGGGTGGGCGGCCGCGACGGCGAGCTCGACGGCCGGGTGCGGGTGCTCGCGCACGACGCCAGCTTCACGCCGTACTACGCGCTCACGCAATACGACCGCGGCCGGCTCTCGTATCTGGCCGAGGTCGAAGTGACTGGCCCGGGGCTCGACGCTCTGCCGACCGGCGTCCCGGTCGAAGTCCGCTTCGAGCTCGACGCGCCGACCGCGGGCGCACGATGAGCGCCGAGCCAGCGATCCGCACGCGCGGACTCACACGCCGATTCGGGAACGTCGTCGCGGTCGACGGCGTCGACCTCGAGATCCCGCGCCAGGCGATTTACGGGTTTCTCGGCCCGAACGGATCGGGCAAGTCGACGACGATTCGCATGCTCTGCGGGCTGCTCACGCCGTCCGCGGGCGAAGCGACAGTCTTGGGCCTCGAGGTTCCGCGCGACGCCGAGAGGCTGCGCCGCAAGCTCGGCTACATGACCCAGCGCTTCTCGCTCTACGAGGACCTCACCGTGCGCGAGAACCTCGCCTTCCTCGCCGAGATCTACTCACTGCGCGCGTCCGCGGCGCGCGCGCGCATCCAGGTGCTGCTCGACGAGTTCCACCTGCGCGAGCTCGGCGAGCAGCGCGCGGGCACGCTCTCCGGCGGCCAGCGCCAGCGCCTCGCGCTCGCCGGCGCCACGCTGCACGAGCCCGAGCTCCTGTTTCTGGACGAGCCGACCAGCGCAGTCGATCCACAGAGCCGGCGCGATTTCTGGGAGA
>JBGQIB010000152.1:0-10618 GCA_041498295.1 bacterium
AGGCTCGCATGCAGCGAGGTCGCGGACTGCTCGATCATCCGCAGGTTGTCCATGATCTCGTAGAGCGGCCGCCGTTGCGACGGGATCTGCATGCTCGGGCTTTGGCGAACCGCATCGCGCAGACCACTCACCGCGTCCTCCAGCTCTCCGGCCAGCGCGGTCGCAACCTCTTGATTCCACGGCTGTGCCTGTGCCGCGGCCTCGCGCGCGAATCCCGCGGTCTGGAAGAGCAGGAAGGCGGCGAGGCTGACGACGAGTGAGCGAGTCATCGCGAACTCCTTCTTGGATGCTGCGGCGGAGCAGCATGACATGGCGCAAGTGCGGCTGTCGACACCGAAAAGCGACAGTTACGCTGCGGGGCGCCGAGCTGCGGAATAAGTGTAGGATGGCGGGATGTCGGTGAGGAGGGGCGCGAGGATGCAGCGCACGGCTGCGACGCTGGTCTGTGTACTCGCGCTCGCGTTCGGCGCGGCGCAGCCGAAGGCCCAGGAGTCGACGTCGCCGCCGCCTCCCGCAGAGAGCGCTTCCGCCCAACCGGATGTAGCGCCGCCCGACAATCCCCTCAGCGCGGGCGAAATCGAACAGCTCGTCGCGCCGATCGCGCTCTACCCCGACGACCTCATCGCGCAGCTGCTGATGGCCTCGACGTACCCGCTCGAGATCGTGCAGGCCGCCCGTTGGGCGAAGGATCCCGCGCACGCGAAGCTCAAGGGCACCGCGCTCGATGATGCGCTCGCAAAGCAGGACTGGGATCCGAGCGTGAAGTCACTCGTCCCGTTCCCGACGGTGCTCGAGAGCATGAACGAGAAGCTCGACTGGACGCAGAAGCTCGGCGACGCGTTCCTCGCGCAGCAGAAGGACGTCATGGACGCGATTCAGCGCCTGCGCACGAAGGCGCAGGACGCGGGGAACCTGAAGTCCAACGAGCAGCAGACGGTGAAGGTCGAGACGGTGCCGCAGACTCAGACGCAGGTGATCGTCATCCAGCCCGCGAACCCGCAGGTCGTCTACGTGCCGGTTTACCAGCCCACCGTGGTGTACGGCGCATGGGGTTATCCCGCGTATCCGCCGTATTACTGGCCGCCACCGGCGGGCGCGGTGTTCGCGGCGGGCTTCTTCTGGGGCACGGCCTTCGCGGTGAGCTCGTCGTACTACGGTTGGGGTCACTGCGGCTGGGGCCACGGCGACGTCAACGTCAACATCAACAACAGCACGAACATCAACAACGATTTCAAAAAGAACACCAACAACAACATCAACAACAAGAGCGGGAACAAGATCGGCAGCGACGGGAAGTGGCAGCACGACGCGAGTCACCGCAAGGGCGTGAACTACAAGGATGCGAGCACGCGCGAGCAATTCGGCAAGGGCCAATCGCGCGACGCGGCGACGCGGCAGAACTTCCGCGGGCGCGACGCCGGCGGGCAAGCTGGCGGCACCGGGAATCGTCCGAGCACGGGCCTCGCGGACCGTGGTGGCGCGGGCACGAAGAACCAAATGGCCGGTGCGGGCGGCGCCGGCGCGAAGGACAAGATGGGCGGCGCGGGCGACGCCGGCGCGGCCACCAAGGGAACGGGTGGCTCCGGCGATCGCGGGACCAGCGGGCTCGGCGGAAATCGCAAGGGCGGTGACGCATTCGATCGCTCCTCTGGCGGCAGCGCCGCGCGCGCGAGCTCAACGCGCGGCAATTCCAGCTTCGGCGGAGCCAGCCGTGGCGGCGGCGGCGGTGCCTCTCGTGGGGGCGGCGGCGGTGCGTCCCGCGGCGGCGGCGGACGGGGTCGGTAGTGGGCGAGAGGAAGACAGCGATGACTCGAACTCACGTGACTCCGAGACGACTGGTGACGCTGATCGGTGTAGCCCTCTTCGCGCTGGCGGCGAAGCCAGCGGCGGCGCCACCCCAGACGTTCCCCTCGCCCGAGGCGGCGGCCGACGCGCTGGTACAAGCGACGCGCGGGAGCGATGAGAAGGAGCTGCTCGCGATCTTCGGCTCCGACTCGAAGGACGTCGTGAGCTCCGGCGATCCGGTCGCGGACGCGAACTGGCGCGCGAGCTTCGCGAAGAGCTACGACGAGAAACACGCTCTCGAGCGCGACGGCGACGCGAAGGCGACGCTCGTCTACGGCGACGATGACTTCCCGTTCCCGGTCCCGCTCGCCAAGCAGGGCGACGCCTGGCACTTCGACACCGAGGCGGGGAGGGAAGAGATCCTCGCTCGGCGCGTCGGGCGCAACGAGCTCGCGGCAATCCAAGTGTGTCTCGCGTACGTCGACGCGCAGCGCGACTACGCCTCGACGGATCGCGACGGCGACGGCCTCTTCGAGTACGCGCAGAACATGATGAGCAGCCCGGGAAAGCGCGACGGCCTCTACTGGCCGAATCAGCCCGGCGAGCCGCAGAGCCCGCTCGGCGAGCTCATCGCCGATGCGCAGAGCCAGGGTTACTCGCCGCAGCAGGGCGTCAGGAAGCCCTACCACGGGTACCTCTACAAGATGCTCCTGAAGCAGGGACCGCACGCCGACGGCGGCGCGTTCGACTACCTCGTGCGCGGCAACATGATCGGCGGCTTCGCGCTGGTCGCGTATCCGGCGGAGTACGACGTCTCCGGGATCATGACGTTCGTCGTGAACTACGAAGGCGTCGTGTATTCGAAGGATCTCGGCGCCAAGACCGCGAAAATCGCCGGCGGCATGACCCGCTTCGATCCCGATTCGACCTGGAAGAAGGAAGACTGAACGCGAGTCAGTGAATGCCGGCGTGCTCGTAGAGGATGCGCCGTACTTCCTCGATCGTCCGCGGATTCGACTGCGTCGAGTGACCGCTCGGGAACACGATGAGCTCGGATTCGACCGGCTCGATGTGCGCGCTCTCGTAGCGCACCACGCCGTCGTTCGCGGTGGCGGCCGGCTCCGTCTTCACCGGGATGATCGAGTTCGCGTGCACCCACGGGGCGATCGGCAGTGAGTAGAGCGTGCGCAGCCCCGGGTTCGACCAGTCCATGTTGTCGATCGCCGTGGGCACGTGCCAGCTTCCGCGCAGCGCGGCTTTCTCGCGCAGCTCGCCGAGCTCGAGCGCGGCGTTCGAGATTGCAGCGGGCGCGTTGACCAAGCGGCGCGCGAGCATGCCGAGCCAATTCTCCGCGAGAAAGCTGCCGCGATGCGGGGTCGAGATGAAGATCACGCGAGTCACGAAAGGGAGCGGGTCGAAGAACATGGCGTGCTCGAGCAGGTCGCGGGTATTCTTGCTCAAGTCGACCTGCGTGAACGGCACCTCGCTGACCGCGTCCCAGAACGCCTCGCCGCCCTTCACGACTTGGAGCTTCGTGAGCAACCCGCCCTGGCTGTGACCGATCACGACCATCTGCTGCAGCGCCGGATCCTTGCCCTGCGGATCGAGGCCGTGCACTGCGAGCAGCAGCGCGTCTCGGAGCATCGAGGCCGACAGCAAGACGGGCTGACCGCTGTTGTAGATGAAGAACCAGAGCTGATATCGGCTCGCGATGCGCGGATCGCCGAGCAGCTCGTTCGCCATCTCGGCCCAGCGCGCGGGGCTAGACGCCGTTCCATGTACGAAGACCACGGGAATTCGACCCCGCCGGTACGGACTCAGAAAGGCGAGTCCCTTGCTGCGAGTCAGGCCGGGGAGGAGACCGGGGCGGCGGAAGCCGGCGATCTCGAAGTCCCAGACCGGCGCGGCTTCGAGTCGAAACGCGAGCGCAGCCGACGGCTCCGACTCCGTCGCCACGGCTCTTCCGTCGATCTCGAGCGACTGAGTCTCGGCAGGGTCGTAGAGCTCGAGCGTGCCGCTCGGCTTTCCGTTGTCGATGCCCGCGCGCGGGTCATCCATGCGCACGAACGCAGTGAGCGGAATCTTCGCTTGCGGCGGCACCCAGATATCGGTCTCACTTCCGGGCGCGGGCTCCACCTTGGCGGCGAGCGGTGTGCCAATGCCCGCGCGGCGGTAGCGATTGCGCAATCCGCGAAGCGTGACGTCGGTGAGCGACACGGCATCGGCGACGCGGTACCCGCCGTAGCGGAACTCCTTCGCGGATGACGAGAGGACGAATTTTCCGAACGGCAGGTCGATCGTGCGCGCGGAGAAGTCGAGGTGGAGCCCCGAGCTCGAGTCATTGGTCGCGAGCGCGTTCGCGATGGCGAAGTCGTATAGACCGAGCGCAACGCGGAGCCGGCCGTCGAGAGGTGCCGACGTCAAGCTCGCATCCTTGGGAAACAGAAATGCGTAGGCGTAGACCGCCGAGGCGAGATACTCGCCGCGATCGCCACTGCGCCGCGCCGCGCCGAACGAGAGCTCCGAGAGCGCGAACAGGCGATCATGGTCGTCCGGACCGCCGAGGCCGGAGCGCAAGCTCTCGAGCGCCTCTCGGGGGTGCTCCGCGTAGAGATCCGCGAGCGCGAGCCGCGCGAGATACTCGCGAGAGGCCGCGCTCGGGACGTCGCCGGTGAGGAGGCTCCCAGAGAGCTCGCGCGCCACCGTCTCCATCGAGACATAGTCGACGCCGACGGGCGTCGCGCAGGCGAGCGAGAGGCTGGCGAGCGCGGCCAGCGCGACCACGGCGAACGCGCCGCGCATCTCTCGCCCCCCAGAAGAATGCATTGCCGCAGTGGAGCGTATGCCGGATGCCTCGGCAAGACCGCTTCGAGTATGATCGTCCCGCGGCAGCTCTACCGCGTAGGAGATTTCAATGAGGTCACCGGCATCCCCCATCGCATTCGTGCTCGCGGTATTCGCACTCGCGAGCGCCGCGGGCGCGCAGAGCCTGATCATCTACCCCGCGAAGAATCAGACGGCCAAGCAGCAGAGCAAGGACGAAGCGGAGTGTCAGACCTGGGCGAAGAACAACACCGGGATCGATCCGCTCGCGCTCGCGAACGCGGCCGCGCAACCGGCGCCCGTCGCGGCGCAGGCGGCGCCTCCGCCGCCCAGCGGCCAGCGCGCGCGCGGGGCAGTGCGCGGCGCGGCGGGTGGCGCGGCCATCGGCGCGATCGCTGGTGACGCCGGCAAGGGCGCGGCCGCCGGCGCGGTCGCAGGCACGATGGTCGGCGGCGCGCGCCAGCGAGAAGCGCAGCAACAGACTGCGGCGGCGAATCAACAGGCGCAGGCGCAGGCGCAACAGCAGGCGCAGGGGCAGGCGGCCAACTACAAGTCGCAGCTCGCGACGTTCAACAAGGCGTACTCCGCGTGCCTCGAGGGCCGCGGCTACACCGTAAAGTGACGGAACAGGAACAGACATGCCGACGACCGACGATCTGACGGGCATCTACGAAACCGCGATGGTCTGGCTCGTGCCCTTCGGGCTGAAGGTCCTGGGCGCGATCGCGATCTGGATCATCGGTCGCCGACTGATCCACCTCTGTATCTCGCTGGTCCAGCGCGGGATGCGGAAGCAGCCGATCGATCCCACCGTGATCGGCTTCCTCGGTTCTACGGTGTCAGTCACACTGAACGTCGTTCTCGTCGTCGCGCTACTCGGGTTCTTCGGCGTCGAGACGACGAGCTTCGCCGCGCTGCGCCAGAGCGCGTAGATGAACTACATGGCACGCGCCGCTGCGGTGTGGACGCTCGCGCTCGCGCTCGCCGCCTGCAGCTCCGTACAGGTGAACCAGGACTGGGACCCGAGCGCCAACTTCGAGGGGCTCAAGACCTGGGCGTGGCAGGGCTCGACTCCAGTCGTGACCGGGAATCCCCGCCTCGACGACCCGCTCCTGCACGCACGGATTCAAGCCTCGATCGAGAAGTCACTGGCGGAGAAGGGCTACACGAAACTGACGTCTGGAAAACCTGACTTCTTGGTCACCTATCACGTCGCCCTGCAGCAGAAGCTCGATGCGCGGACGATCTACACGGGTTACGGGCCCTCTCGGGGCTGGTACGGTGTGGGTGGGGCGCAGACGATCGTGGACACGTATGATGTCGGAACGCTACTCATCGACCTCATCGGCCCCGAGACGAAAACCGTGATCTGGCGCGGGAGTGGCCAGTCACGCATTCAAGAGCTGAAGACTCCTCTGGAACGGCAAAAGCGGATCCAGGATGCGGTCGATCAAGTCCTGGCACAGTTCCCGCCCAAGTCCAAGAAGTAACGGCGCTGCGCCGCGCGCATGGTGCGCGGGTGGATGCGCGATTGAGGGAGAACCATGAAGTATTTCGCGATCTCTGCGGTTTTGCTCGTTTCAACGCTCGCTGCGCATGTGGCTCGTGCAGACGACGACAAGTTCGATCCGTACGGCTACGTCACGATCGGCGCATCGCGCAGCACGGGGCTGTTCGAAGGGACGCTCGACGACGCGTTCACGCCGCTGAGCTCGGAGGTGAGTGGCAGCTGGGGCGCGAACGCGCACGCCGGCTATCGCTTCAACAAGTATCTCGCCGGCGAAGTCGAGTACGAGTGGAACAGGGACTTCGGGTTCCGCGAAGCCGGAATCGATCTCGGCAAGATCCAAACGCAGGTCGCGACCGCGAACCTCAAGGTGATCGCGCCCTTCGGCGCGTTTCAGCCCTACTTCCTCGTCGGCGCGGGCGCCCTCTTCACGACGGTCGACAAGGCATTCAACCTCCAATACGACGTCGCAAACGGCGTGTTCACCATGAAGTTCGGCGCGGGTCTCGATTACTGGCTGACCAAGAATATCTCGTTGAGCCTCGGCGCCGAAGTGGTCGTGAACAACGCGAAGATCACCGGACCCGGCGTCGCCGGCGGCAACGGCGGCGAGGGGATCGACTATCTCGCCGGCCAGTTCGGCTTCGGCTACCGGTTCTGAGCGAAGCGCCCGACGCGGAGCGCGGCGAGCGCGGCCAATGCCGCGCCGCCCGCGCCCGCGATCAGGGTGGCGCGTAGCCCGAACGCGCTGCCGAGCCAGCCGCCGAGCGCGGTCCCGCCGAGCATCGCCACGCTGTTCAGCAGACGAAGCGCGCCACTCACTCGGCCCAGCAGGTGCGCCGGCGTGATCTTCTGCCTGAGACTGCGCTGGTGGACCTCGTAGAGGACATGACCTCCGTCGCCGACGATCTGCTGCGCCGCGATCGCGGCCACACCCCAGAGTGTCGGCCCCGGTGCCAGCGCGAGTAGCAGCGATCCGAGCGACGAGATCGCCAGGCCCGCGACCATCGCCGGGCCGCCCGCGAGCCGCTCGGGCACGCGCTCGGACGCCAACGCGCTTCCAAGCGACGAGACCGCGCCCAGCGCGAACAGCATGCCGAGCACGCCCGGCGCGAAGCCGAGCTCGCGAAATACGAACAGCATGTAGACCGCGTTCGTGATCTGACTCGCGGCGAAGACGAGCATCGCGCTGGCGGCGATCGCGCGCAGCGCCGGCGTCCGCGCGATCTCGCGCAGCCCCGCGAACAGCTCGGGCAGACGCGAGCCCTCGCGCGGCGGCGCCGCGGGCGCGGGCTCGACCGCGCGGATTCGCGCCAGCAACAGCGCCGAAGCCAGATAACTCGCGGCGTCGACGAACAGCGCGAGCGGCGCGGAGAGCCACTGCACGAGCCAGCCGCCGAGCGCGAAGCCGAGCGCCTCGGCGCTCGAGTCACCCGCTTGCAGCCGGCCGTTCGCGCGCACCAGCTCGGCGGAGGGCACGAGCGACGGCAGATAGGCGTGCTCCGCGACGTCGAAGCCGAAGTCGAACAGCCCGCGGCAGAACGCGAACAGAATGACGTGCGCCATGGTCAGCACGCCCGCGACCGCGGCCGCGGGCAGGGCGACGAGGAGCGCCGCGCGCGCGAGGTCGGCGCCAATCAACACCGGCCGGCGGCGCACGCGGTCGATGCCGTGCGCGGCGAACAGGCCGAGCGCGATTCCGGGAAGGATCGCCGCCGCGTTCATCGTCGCGATCTGCCCGGGCGTCGCGCCGAGTAGTCCGATCGCCGCAAGCGGCAGGGCGATGGCCGTCAGCATCGAACCGAAGTTCGAGGTCGTCGCCGCCGCGACGAGCCGGGTGAAGTCGCGACTCACGCGCCGAGTGTCTTCGCGATTCCCCAGGCGGCGTCGGCGAGCGGACCGATGCCGTTCGCGAGCTCGGTCGCATGCTCGCTCGACGCGGTCCCGTCGCGCACGCGCCCGAGGATGCCCTGCAGGATGCACGCGTTGCGGAACAGATGGAACGCCTCGTACCAGGCGGCGGATTCGATGCCCGCGCGACCCGTGCGCCGGCAGTACGACGCCGTGTACTGCTCACGGGTCGGCAGGCCCAGCGCCGCGAGGTCCAGGCCGCGGAACGAGCCCAGCTCGCACCACGGCATACACAGATATGTGAAATCGCCGAGCGGGTGACCCAGGGTCGAGATCTCCCAGTCGAGCACCGCCACGATGCGCGGCTCGGTCGGGTGGACGATCGTATTGTCGAGCTTGAAGTCGCCGTGGATGATCGACGTGTCGTCGCCCGGCGGGATGCTGCGCGGCAGCCAGTCATAGAGCGCGTCCATGTGCGGCAGCGGCGCGTCCGTCGACGCGTAGTACTGCTTCGACCAGCGCGAGATCTGGCGCGCGAAGTAGTTCCCGGGCCGGCCGAAGTCTCCGAGACCCAGCTTCACGTAGTCGAGTGAGTGCAAGTTCGCGAGCACTTCGCATAGTGAGTCGTAGATCGCGAAGCGTTCCGCCTTCGACAGGTCCGGCAGCTGCGGCTCCCAGAACACGCGGCCCTCGACGCACTCCATCGCGTAGAACCAGGTGCCCAGCACGGACTCGTCGGTGCACAGCGCGTACGTGCGCGGCACCGGCACGCCGGTTCCCTGCAGCGCGCTGAGCACGCGGTACTCGCGGTCGACGGCGTGCGCCGACGGCAGCAGCTGCCCGGGCGGCTTGCGGCGCACCACGTAGCGCGTGCCGCCCGCCTCGATGCGGTAGGTCGGATTGCTCTGCCCGCCTTTGAACTGCACGACGTCGAGCGAGCCGCGGAAGCCGTCGACGTTCGCGCGCATCCAGTCCTCGAGTCGCGCGCGGTCGATCTTGTGTCGCTCGCGAACGGGCTCGGTGCCGGCGAAGATTTCCTGCCGTTCTCCCATTTTCGGCCTGTATCCTACGCTAAGCTTCGGTCCACGATGAGGATCTCCGAGTTCATCCGCACGCACTATCGACACTTCAACGCCGCCGCGCTGTCCGACGCCGCGGAAGCGTACGTGCGCCACGTCGACGGCGGCGGGAAGATGTTGCTCGCGATGGCCGGCGCGATGAGCACCGCGGAGCTCGGCCTCTCGCTCGCCGAGATGATTCGCCGCGACAAGATCCACGCGATTTCCTGCACGGGCGCGAATCTCGAGGAGGACGTGTTCAACCTCGTCGCGCACGATCACTACAAGCGCATCCCGGGTTGGCGGAATCTGACTCCCGCCGACGAGAAGGCGCTCGAGCGCGCGGGCCTGAACCGCGTCACCGACACGTGTATCCCCGAGGACAAGGCGTTCCGCGCGATCGAGAAGCACGTGCTCGATCTGTGGCTGCGCGCCGATCAGCAGAAGAAGCGCTGGTTCCCGCACGAGATCATGTATCAGCTCCTGCTCGAGGGGCGCATTCGCGACTCGTACCAGATCGACCCCGCGGGCTCGTGGCTGCTCGCCGCCGCCGAGAAGAACCTGCCGATCTTCGTGCCGGGCTGGGAGGACTCGACGCTCGGGAACATCTTCGTGTCACACGTGCTCTCGGGCGAGCTCTCGAACTTCCAGATCGTGAAGAGCGGTCTCGAGACGATGGCCGAGCTGGCGCGCTGGTACGTGCAGACCACGATGGGCAAGTCACTCGAAGAGCTGCCTCCCGTCGAGCTGACGGGCCACGACGCGGTCGGCATGCGCGCGATCCCCGGCTCACAGGCGCGCGCGACCGTCGGCTTCTTCCAGATCGGCGGCGGCATCGCCGGCGACTTCCCGATCTGTGTCGTACCCATGATCCATCAGGATCTGCGCCGCCCGTGCCCGTACTGGAGCTACTTCTGCCAGATCAGTGACTCGACCACGAGCTACGGCAGCTACAGCGGCGCGTTCCCGACCGAGAAGATCACCTGGGGCAAGCTCGATGAAGACACGCCGATGTTCCTGATCGAGTCCGACGCCACGATCGTCGCGCCGCTGATCTTCGCGTCCGTGCTCGGCTGGTAGCCTAGGCCCCGTGGCACCTCTTGAATTTCTTCCCAGAGCCGCACGGGCATGGATCATTGCGGCCCACCTTGGGTGACTCGCGGACGTAGGGCGCTTGCACTTCGTGCTCGGGGTCATGCCCGTGATCGTGGTCATGCGAGTGGCCGTGCTCGAGCGCGTGCTCGAGGTCCGGCAAGGTCTCGTCGAGGTCGGCGCGCAATTCGATCAGCTTCTCTCCGCTCGTGCGCGCGGCGAACTTCACGAGCGCGCGCAGCACGGGGGCGACGTGCGGCGCGAGTGAATCGCCCGGCTCGAAGCGCTCGGGCACCGCGTGCAGGAGCCAGCCGTGCACGTCGTCCGCGTCGAGCCCCGTGAGCGGACGCCCGACGTCGCCGAGCGCATCGTGCAATCGCTTCCCGATTGCGCGCCGCTCGCCTTCGGAGGCGGCGGCGACGCCGCGCGCCTCGTCCGACGCCAGGAACTCCTCGAGCGCGAAGCCGCTACTCACGAGTCACGCTCGGCGCCAAGACGAACG
>JBGQIB010000153.1:0-10328 GCA_041498295.1 bacterium
GCAGGCGTCCGGCCAGACGCTCCACGGGGCCGTCGAGCTCGACCCGGTCGTGCGGATCCATCCCGGCCCAGTGACCGCGGGAGCGGCGGAACACGCGCAGCTGCCAGTCCGGGTACCACTCGCCGTGCTCGTGCCAGACACAGAGGTAGTGCGTGACTCGATCGAGCTCGTAGCCCGAGACTCGGTCGTCGCCGCGCGAGATGGCGGCCAGCACCGACTCTCGCAGCTCCGGCGAGAGCGCCTCGTCCGCGTCTAGGCAGATCACCCAGTCGTGCTTGGCGCGCTCGAGCGCGAAGTTCTTCTGCTTCACGTAGCCGAGGAACGGCTGCTCGATCAGGCGCTCGGTGTAGCGGCGCACGACGCCGGGTGTCTCGTCGCTGGAGCCGGAGTCGACCACGACGATCTCGTCGCAGAAGGAGAGTGACTCGAGACAGCGCCCGATGCGATCCGCCTCGTTCAAGCAGATCACGACCCCCGAGATCGGGGGCGGCTTCGGCGCGTCCTCCCTCAAGTGCGAACCCGCTCCACCGTGACGACGCCGCGGATCTTGGCGATCTGCCGCAGGACGCCGTCGAGGTGCTTGCGATTCTTCACCGACAGCTCGAAGACCTGGTGCGCGCGCTTGTCGTCGCTGGTGTGGATCTGCGCGCTCTCGATGTTCACGCCCTCGGCGCTGATCTTGTTCGTGACCGCGGCGAGCAGGCCCTGCCGGTCCTCCGACACGACGCGCACCTTCACGCGCACCAGCTCGCCGGGCGCGTCTTCCCAGGTCACGGGCACGCGGCGCTCCGGATCGAGGTGGAAGATCTTCGCGCAGTCACTCGCGTGAACGGTGACTCCGCGCCCGCGCGTGATGAAGCCCTCGACCGAGTCACCAGGAACCGGAGAGCAGCACTTGGCGAAGCGCACTAGCACGTTCTCCATCCCGGAGACGCGCACCTGTCCGGTGCTGCGCCCGACGGAGAGCACGCGGCGCAGCAGCGACGGCTTCGGCTCCGGCTCGTCTTCGCCGACGCCGGCGATCTTGCGCGCGACGGCGCGAGCGTCGAGCTTGCCGTAGGCCATCGCTTGCAAGAGGCCGTCGAGGTCGCGGACGCCGAGGTCCTTGGCGGCGGTCTTCAGCTCGCCTGCCTTCGAGAGCTTGTCGAACGACAGCCCGCGCTTGTGCAGCTCGCGGTGCAGCAGGTCGCGGCCGAGCGCGCGCGAGCGCTCCACTTGCTCGAGCTTCAGCACGTGCCGGATGCGGCTGCGCGCGCGGCCGGTGACCACGAAGTCGAGCCACTCCTGGCGCGGCCGCTGGTGCGGCGAAGTCACGATCTCGATCGTGTCACCGTTCGCGAGCTTGTGGCGCAGGGGCACGAGCTGGCCGTTGATTTTCGCGCCCGCGCAGTGATTGCCGACCTCGCTGTGCACCGCGTACGCGAAGTCGATCGGCGTCGCGCCCGCGGGCAGCGCCTGCACGTCGCCCCTGGGCGTGAACACGTACACCTCGTCGGAGAACAGGTCGACGCGCACGGTCTCGAGAAACTCGTTCGGGTCCTTGAGCTGCTGCTGCCACTCGAGCAGCTGACGCAGCCACGCGAACTTCTGCTCGTCGTTCGCGCGGGTCGTGCCGTCGCCCTTGTACTTCCAGTGCGCGGCGATGCCGAGCTCCGCGACGCGGTGCATCTCCTGGGTGCGGATCTGCACCTCCATGCGCTCGCCGAACGGACCGATCACCGTCGTGTGTATGGACTGATACCCGTTGGGCTTGGGCATCGCAATGTAGTCCTTGAAGCGGCCCCGCACCGGCTTCCACAGCCCGTGAACGATGCCGAGCGTCTCGTAACACGTAGTGGTGGTGCCATCGACGATCGCGCGAAACGCGATCAGATCGTAGATCTGCTCGATCGACACGTTCTGCAGCTGCATCTTCTTGTAGAGGCTGTATGCCTCCTTCAGCCGGCCCGTCACTTCGCAGTGTAGGCCGCGCGCGCCGAGCTCGGTCGAGAGGCGCGTCTTCACGTCCTCGATGTAGCGCTCGCGCTCCTTCTTGGAGCCGGCGACGCGCTCCTCGATCTGCGCGTACACCTCGGGGTGCAGAACGCGGAAGGCCCGATCCTCGAGCTCCTCCTTCATCCAGTAAATGCCGAGCCGGTGCGCGAGCGGCGCGTAAATGTCGAGTGTCTCGCGCGCGACGCGCCGGCGCGAGTCCTCGTTCATGTACTCGAGCGTGCGGATGTTGTGCAGCCGGTCGGCGAGCTTGATCAGGATGATGCGGATGTCCTTCGACATCGCGATCAGCATCTTGCGGAAGTTCTCGGCCTGGGCCTCTTCGCGGCTCTGGAACTCGATCTTCGAGAGCTTCGTGAGTCCCGCAACCAGGTCGCCGACTTCGTCGCCGAACTGACTCCGGATGTCGGCGTCGGTCGCGAACGTGTCCTCGACCGTGTCATGAAGGAGCCCGGACGCGACGGTGACGGGGTCCATGCGCATCGCCGCGAGGATCTCGGCGACTGCGAGCGGGTGAGTCAGGTAGGGCTCGCCGGAGAGCCGCATCTGCCCCTGGTGCACCTTCGCGGAGTAGACGTACGCCTTCTCGAGCAGCGAGACGTCCGCGTCCGGCGCGTTCGCCTGGACCTGCTCGACGATCTCGTTGATGCGCGCCATCTAGCCGCGCTCCCGCCGCGCGTCGCGGATGATCTTCAAGAGCGCATCGACCGCCTTGTCCACCGAGTCGTTGACGATCCGGTAGTGACACTGATTCGCGTAGGCCAGCTCCTCCTGGGCGCGCTGCAGGCGCCCGCGCAGCACGTCCTCCGTCTCGGTGCGCCGGTCGCGCAGCCGCGTCTCCAGCACGTCGAGCGACGGGGGCTCGATGAAGACGCGCAGCGCGTGCGGCAGGCGCACCTGGAGCTGCTCCGCGCCCTGCATCTCGACCTCGAGGACCAGGTCGAAGCCGTCCTCGGTCGGCTGGTCGACCGCCGCACGGCTCGTGCCGTAGAAGTGATTCTGATAGACGGCGTACTCGAGGAATGCACCGGCCGCGATCAGCCGCCGGAACTCCTTCTCGTCGACGAAGAAGTAGTCGACACCGTCTCTCTCGCCTTGGCGCGGCGCGCGCGTCGTGTGTGAGATCGAGAAACGAATCTTTGGATCCGCCTCGAGCACGCGCCGCACGATCGTGCTCTTGCCCACGCCGGAGGGCCCGGAAACGACGACCGGAATGCCGCGCCGAGCGGCGGTCACTGCGCTTCCTCGTCGTCGCCCGAGCCGGCGAGCCGCATCGCGATCGTCTCTGGCTGCACGGCGGAAAGCACGACGTGGTCCGAGTCGGTGATGATGACCGAACGCGTCTTCCGGCCTTGAGTCGCGTCGACGAGCTTGCCGCGCGGGCCCGCTTCCTCGCGCAGGCGCCGGATCGGCGCGGCCGCCGAGCCGACCACGGCGACGACGCGCGCGGCGACGATCACGTTCCCATAGCCGATGTTGAGGAGCTTCACTCGACGTTCAGAACCTGCTCGCGGAGTTTTTCCTGCTCGGTCTTCAGCGCGACGACCGCGCGCGAGAGCTCGCTGTCCGCGGATTTCGAGCCGATCGTATTCGTCTCGCGGCCCATTTCTTGGAGCACGAACTCGAGCTTGCGGCCGACGGCGCCGGGCGCGTCGAGTGCCTCGCGGAATTGGTCGAGGTGACTGCGCAGGCGCACGGTCTCCTCGGTGACGTCCATGCGGTCGATCTGCAGCACGATCTCCTGCTCGAGCCGCCCGGGGTCGGTCTCGAGCGCGGGCGCGAGCGCGGCCAGCCGCTTCTCGAGCCGCTCGCGCACGCCCGCGCGCACGACCTCGACGCGCGCTTCGACCGCGACCAGCAGCGCTTCGATGCGCGCGATGCGTCCGCGCAGCTCGCGCTCGAGTGACTCGCCCTCGCGCGCGCGCATCTCGGCGGCCGCGGCGCAGGCGCGTTCGATCGTCGCAAGCGCCGCCGGCGCGACGGACTCGGCCTCGACCTCGGGCTCGCGCATGCGAGACACGCCGGGCAGCGCGAGCAGCGCGGAAACGCCCAGCTCGTCGCCGTTCGCGAGATCCTGCGCGAGCTCCTTCGCCGCGCGCGCGTAGCTGCGCGCGGCCTCGAGGTCGATCTCGAGGCGCGGCGCAAACGCGCCCTCGCGCGGCAGGCGCACCGAGATCTCGACTTGACCGCGTTCGAAGTACTTGCCCGCGAGCACGCGTACGTCGCTCTCGAGCGACGCGAGCTCGCGCGGCAGGCGCGCCCGCACTTCGAGGTGACGCGAGTTCACGCTGCGCGCCTCGGCCGCGAGGCCGTCGGCGCCCTCGGCGCGGCCGAAGCCGGTCATCGAGCGGCGCGTCCGCGCGGCCGAGTCGTGAGTCACCGCGTGAGACCTCGCTCGACCAGCTCGCGCTGCGCGCGCTCCGCGCCATCGCGCGGCTTCTGCGCGCGCGCGAACTCGATCACTTCGTCGATCCCGTCCTCGAGCCGCACCTTGACCTCGAAGCCGAGCACGCGCTTGGCATGACCAGGATCCGCGAAGCAGTGCCGGATGTCGCCCGCGCGGAACTTGCCGGTGATGTCGGGCGCGATGCGCACCTCGAGTCTCTCGGCGAGCAGCTCCGCCACGCGCCGGATCGTCGTCGGCCGGCCCGAGCCCACGTTGCACACGCGCCCGCCGCCGGCTTCACAGCGCAGCGCCGCCAGGTTCGCGCGCACGATGTCGGACACGTGCACGAAGTCGCGCGACTGCTCGCCGTCCTCGGTCACGAGCGGCCGATTGCCGTTCAGAAGGCGCGAGCTGAAGATCGCCGCGACGCCCGTGTACGGATTGGAGAGTGCCTGCCGCGAGCCGTACACGTTGAAGTAGCGCAGCGCGACGGTGGGAATTCCGTACGCGTTGCCGACCGCGAGGAACAGCTCCTCGTGATCGCGCTTGGACACGGCATACACCGAAGTGGGTTGCAGCGGCTTGGTCTCGGGGGTGCCGATCGGGCGCAGCGCGCGGCCGGCAGAGTCGACCAACTCCCACTGGCGCTTCTCGAGCTGCGCGTCGGGGCGCAGGCTCGGGCTCGCGACCCGCCCTTCCGAATCGAGATACGCGCCTTCGCCGTAGATCGACATCGACGACGCGACCACCAGCCGCTTGATCGCGGCCTTACGCGCCACGATCTCCTGCAGAAGCACGGCCGCGCCGAGCGAGTTCGCCGAGACGTAGCTCACGATCTCGTACATCGACTGCGCCACGCCGACCGCGGCCGCGTCGTGAATCACGACCTCGACGCCCGCGAGCGCGCGGCGCACGACCTCGGCGTCGCGCACGTCGCCGCGCACGTACTCGGCCTTCGGCTGCGCGTACGACGGCCAGCCGGCGCCGGCGCCGTGCACCTGCGGATCGAGCGAATCGAGCACGCGCACGGTTTGGCCTTCGGCGACGAGCGCGTCCACGAGATGCGACCCGATGAAGCCAGCGCCGCCGGTGACCAGAATCTTCATGCGTCGTCCCCCGTTGGTTTGGATCGGTCGGCGCCTAGGCCGCCGCGAGTCCCGAAGTCGCCGGCTCGCCGGCGACGTGCCAGGCGAGGATCTTGCGGTACTCCTCCGCCCGCCGCCCGCCGAGCACGCTGCCGCAAAGGATCTTCGCCATCACGATCGCGCGCAACGCCAGATACACGCCGCGCGAGCGGTTTTTGCGGAAAAAGATGTAGCGGCTGCGGTAGTACTCGATGCGCGTGCGCAGCGGCAGCTTCTTCTTGGTCGATTCGCCGTACAGGTGGATCACATGCGCGTCCGGCAGATGGAAGATACGCCAACCTGCGCCGCGCATGCGGTGACACCAATCGGTTTCCTCGAGGAAGAAGAAGAAGTCCTCGTCGATCAGCCCCACCTGCTGGATCACTTCGCGGCGCGCGAACAGACACGCGCCGAGCACCGCCTCCACCTCGACCGGCGCGCGGTAGTCGACTCGCTTGCTCGGCCAACGCTTCGGGAAGGCGCGCCGCAGGACGGACTGACCCACGATCTCGGAGATCAGGGTCGGCGAGTTGTGAATGCAGTTCTGCTTGCTGCGATCCGGGTTCAGGAGCTGCGGACCCACGGCGCCGACTTCGGGGTGCTCGTCGAGGAAGCGCACGCACGCCTCGAGCCCGCCGGGCAGCACGATCGTGTCGCTGTTCAAGAGCACGGCGTGCCGGCCGCGCATGACTTCGAGACCGCGGTTGTTGCCGGCGCCGAAGCCGATGTTCTTCGGCAGCGCCAGTACGCGCGTCTCGGGGAACTGGCGCACGACCGACTCGACCGTGGCATCGGCCGAGCCGTTGTCGACCACGATCACTTCGTAGGTCAGCCCGAGCTTCGCGTCCCGGATCGAGGCGAGACAGTCGAGCACCAGGTCGCGCACGTTCCAGGCGACGATCACGATCGAGAGGTCGACTTCGTCGGTCACGTCGCGAGCTCCAGCTCCACCGAGCCCTGCCAGTCGCTGCGCGACAGCGCCGCGCGCGCCTCGGCCAGCACGCGCGCGGGCAACAGGCGGGTCATGCAGCGGTGGTCGATCGGGCAGATCTTCAACTGGCACGGCGAGCACTCGACCGGCTCGCGCAGAAGTTTGGTGCGCTTGAGATTCAAATTGGTGTACCCCACCGCTGTCGGGCCCATCAGCACGATCGTCGGCACCTCGAAAGCCGCGGCGATGTGGCGCGCGCCGGCGTCGTTGCAGATCAGGAGCTGCGCGCGCGCGAGCACCGACTTCAAGAGCGAGAGTGACATCGCGTCGCCGCCCAGCATGGCGAGGGCGACACCGGCGCGTGTCGCGATCTCGGCGGCCAAGCCGCCCTCGCCTGGACCGTGCACGAGCGCGACGTCCGCGCCGTCGGCGCAGAGCGCGCGCGCGACCTCCGCGACGTACTCGAGTGGCCAGAGCTTCGAAGGTCCGAAGCCCGCGCCGGGCGCGAGACAGACGAGCGGTCGCCCGCCGCCGATTCCGTGGCTCGCGAACAGCGCGTCGCACTCGCGCTCCGCGTCCGCCTCGGGAAACAGCTCGACCTGCGTGCCGAGATCCGGCGCGCCGAGCCGGCGCGCAAGCTCTTGGTAGTAGCGCTCCATCGCGAGCGGGACGAAGCGCCCGTTCACGCGCGGCGCGGGAACCGGATCGGTGAGCAAGATGCCGCGCCCGCGGCGGGCGTAACCGACGCGAACGGGCGCGCGCGAGGCGAACGCCAGGAGCGCGCTCGCGAACGAGTTAGGCAGCACGAGCGCGACGTCGCTGCCGCGCAGCTCGCGCGCCACGCGCATGCGCTCGCGAAATTGCGCGAGCTTGCCGCGGCTCCGGTAGATGTCGTGCGCGACGAAGCGATCGATCCAAGGCGCGCCCCGCAGTACACCCAGAAGTGACGCCCGCACGACCGCCGTGAGCTCCGCGCCCGGACGGCCGCGGCGCAGCGCGCGCAGCGCCGGGGTCGCCATCACCACGTCGCCCAGGTGGTTCGGCAGCACGATGGCGATTTTCTCTTTCGCTACGCCCACTTAGTAGACACGCTCCGCGCGATTCCCCGCCTTCCTAGATACCGGGTTCCCGGCGCTAGAGCAACGCGAGCGCCGCTTCGATGACCGCTTCGGGCTCGACGGCGCGCATACAGGCCCGAGCCGGGCAGCCCTGGCGACACGGATTGCAGCCGACGTCGCGGCGCACGAGGCGGCTCGGCACCGACGCACTCGGTGCGTTTTCGATCGGATCCGTGGGCCCGAAGATCGCCACCACGGGCGTTCCCGCCAGCGCCGCCAGGTGCATCGGACCGGAGTCGCAGCCGACGAACAGGCTGGCGCGCGCCAGCAAGGCGAGAAAGTCCGCGAGCGACTCGGTCGCGGGCGCGAGCGCGGCGGCGCCATTCGACGCCGCGACCACCGCGCGCGCCGCCTCGCGCTCGCCGGCGACCGGGCCGAACGCGACGAGTGTCTCGACGTGCGCGCGCTCGTGCAGGCCGCGCGCCACGGCCGCGAAGCGATCGGCCTCCCAGCGCTTGTAACCCGTTTTGGGGCTGGTGCCCGGGTGTACGAGCGCGAAGCGCGCGGGCAGCTCGCCGAACATGCGCTCGCGCGCGGAGTCGAGCTCGAGCACGGCCGGGCGCTCCGAGATCTCGCCGCCGATAAAGCGCACCAGCGCCGCGTTGCGCTCGAAGCGCGACATGTGACTCGACGGGACCGGCGCGCGCAGGGTCGAGAGCCAGTGACTTGCCTCCTTCGCGATCGGCGCCGCGTAGCCGACGCGCACGGGAATGCCCGCGTACCAGGCGAGAAACGCGCTGCGGAACACGCCGTGGAAGTCGATCGAGAGATCGTATTTGCGCGCTCTGAGCTGGGCGGAGAACTCGCGCAGCGTCGCGAGCGCGACCCACGGGTGTCTCGCGCGCAAGCGACGCCGCGGCACCAGGACGAGCTCGGAGAGCCCAGGCAAGCCGACCAGTCCGGCGGCCGCGCGGTCCTCGACCAACCAGTCGATGCGCGCGTTCGGATACAGGGCGCGCACGCCCGCGAACGCGAAGCGCGTGCGCGCCACGTCACCGAGCGCGCCGAGGCGAATCACGAGGATGCGCTCCGCTGGGATGGGCCCTAGCATGGGGCGCGATGGTCGCCCCTCGCCTGCTGTGGCGCTACATGTTCAGCGACATCCTGCTGCACGCGTTGCTCGGCTTGTTCGCGATCACGCTGCTGCTCGTGGTCACGAATCTGCTGCGCTTCATGGAGGAGCTCGCGGCGGCGGGCGTCGGCCTCTCGGCGCTCGGGCAGCTGGTGCTCGTGATCCTGCCCGCATACGCGTCGTACGCGCTGCCGACGGCGCTGCTGTTCGGCGTGCTGCTCTCGCTCGGACGCATGTCGGCGGACGGCGAGATCGTCGCGATGCGCGCGAGCGGCATCAGCGCGCAGCGCCTGCTGCCGCCCGCGCTCGCGCTCGGCTTGGTCGCCGCGCTGGGCGCGGGATATCTGCTCTTCGAGGTCCAGCCCAAGGCAGGCATCCGCATGCGTGCGCTGATGCGCCAGCTCGTCGGATCGGTGCAGGTGGTCGAGCCCGGGCGCTTCCTCGAGTTCGGCGACAAGCTCCTGTACGTGCACTCACTGGGCGACACGAGCTGTCCGCTCGAGGGTGTGTTGATCGGCAGCGCGACCGAGGGCGACCGCAGCTTCTACGCCGCCGCGCGCTGCGGGACGATGGAGAGCGACACGAACGGAAACACACTCGCATTCGTGCTGCACGACGGCTCGATTCACTTTCGCGATCCCGATCCGGCACGCTACCGGCGCATTCGCTTCCAGACCATGAAGACCGTGGTCGACATCTCGCTGTACACGGATCCGAAGGCCGGGACGGCGCAGCTCACGTTCAACGAGCTGCTCGCGGCGCAGCGCCTTCCCGAGGGCGATCCAGAACAGAAGCGCTTGAAGGGCCGCTACGGCACCGCGCTCGACGTGCAGATCCAGCGGCGCCTCGCGTTTCCGTTCGCGTCGCTGCTGCTCGCGCTCATCGCCGTGCCGCTCGGCATCCGGCCGATGCGCTCCGGCCGATCCGCGGGTGCGCTCACCGCGATCGCCGTGATGGCGCTCTACTGGATGGCGTTCTCGCTCGGCGACATGGCCGCGACGCGCGGGGTCGTACCGGCCTGGCTCGGCTTCTGGCTTCCCAACGCGCTGGCGCTCGCGATCGGCGTGGGGTTGATGCGGCGGCTCGCGCGGAGCGACGACTGATGCGCGGTCCCGTACGCGGCGTTCCGCCCGGCTATGTCGTGCATCGCGTCGGCGACGCCTGGCTCGTGTTCGACGCCGCGTTCTCGCACGAGCTCGTGTCACTCCGGCTCGCGGATCCCGACGCGCGCAAGCGGCTGTTCGCGCGCGCGCCGAGACGCGGGCGCGGAGCGGTGCCCAGCGTCGCGCTGCGCCGAGACGCGCACGTAATTCTGCGCCGCTACCAGCACGGCGGACTGTTCGGCGGACTCACCGGGTCCCTGTATCTCGGGCCGTCGCGCGCGCTCGACGAGCTACACGTCACCGCGCGCGCCGAGGCGTTGGGCGCGCCGGTTCCGCACGTATTGTGTCTCGCGCTCTGGCCGGCGGCGGGACCGTTCTGGTCCGCGCTCATCGGCACGCGCGAGGAGCGCGCCGCGCGCGATCTGCTGGAGGCGCTGCTCGGCGCGAGCGACGCGAGCGCGCGCCGCGGCCTGCTGCGCGAAGTGGGCGCGGCGGTGCGCAAGCTCCACGACGCGGGCGTCGACCATCGCGATCTGCAGCTGCACAACATCCTGGTCGTCGAGGAAGCGGGCCGCCGGCGCATCGTCGTGGTCGATCTCGAC
>JBGQIB010000154.1:0-10326 GCA_041498295.1 bacterium
CTCGCGATCGGCGTGTTCGCGACCCCGCGCGAGTGCCTCGGTCTCGCGGCTCCCGCGACCCGAGTCAACCCTCGGCTCGACGCCGCGCAACGCGCGGTCGAACGAGACGCGTGGCGCGACGCGCTCGCTCGGATCCGCGGCTGATTTCGCCTCAGCCGCCGCGCAGCACCAAGAAGCCCGCGCGTGGGAAGTGCACGACGACTTCTCCGACCTCGGGAGCGCTGCGCCGAACGGCGATCTCCTGTGCCGACGAGCGAACCAAGGTGCCTGCGACCGGATCGCGGCCGTAGTCGTCCGGCATGACCATGACCTTGTCGCCGGGTTTCAGGCCGTTGGGCTCGCCCGGGTCCGCGAGCGGGAGTGTCTCGGACTCGGCCGCGCGCGCGACCGCGAGCGCTTCCTTGCCCTCCATCGGCTTCGAGTTGCCGTGACCGATCGCCTTCACGCGCTCGCTCCACGCGCCGACGCGCGCGTGCTGCGCGAGTGTCTCGGCCGCGGGCGGGTAGAAGCTCTTCAGGAACCAGATCGGGTGATAGCTCGTGAAGTCGGCGAGCCCCGGCGCGGCGCCCAACAGGAACGCGCGCCCGTCGCCGAGCTGCGAATCGAGCCAAGCGAGCTGCGCGCGCATCGACTCCTTCATCAGCGGAACGGCGGCCTTCATCTGCACCGGGTCGAAGCGCTGGCCGTTGCCCATCAGCGCGCTGCGGTCGTCCATGAACTCCTTCGGCACCTGGTCGGCCATCTGTCCGAAGATGACCGCCACCGCCGCCTGGAACAGCACGCGATCCGACCAGAACGCGAACGCCCAGCTCGTCGCCTCGCTCCCTCCCGGGTGCACGCTCGGCTGCGGATGCCGGCGCTCGAGCTCGCGGATGATGCACTGCGAGTCACAGTAGACGTCCGCGCCGATCTGCATCACCGGGATCTTCCGGTACGCGCCCGTGAGCGGAATCAGCTCGGGCTTCGGCATGATGGTCGGCTGCTCGACGGCGCGCCACGCGAGGCCCTTCAGACCGAGCGTGAGTCGCACCTTCTCGCTGAACGGGGACGATGGGTAGTGGTGAAGGATGATCTCGTGCATGGCGCAATGATACGCTTGTAGGCGAGGCGAGGGCCGCCCCGAGCCGAGCCCGCAAGCGGCGCAGCCGCGCGCAGCGAGCCGAAGGCGCGCGAAGTCAGTCGGGCGCGCCGGCGAGGCGAGGGCCGCCCCGAGCCGAGCCCGCAAGCGGCGCAGCCGCGCGCAGCGAGCCGAAGGCGCGCGAAGTCAGTCGGCCGCGACGCGCAGCTCCGCGAGCGGCAAGCGCGACGCGCGGCGCAGCCAGAACAGCATCAAGCTCGAGACGATGACCAGACCGACCAGCAGCGCCCACCAGATTCCCGCGAGCCCGAGGTGTCCGGCCGATCCGATCCATGCGCCGAGCGGCAGCGCGAGCGTGTAGTAGCCCAGCAGGTTCGCGAGCGCGGGCGCGCGGGTTCGCCCCGCGCCGCGCAGCAGCCCGCCCGCGACGACCTGCGTGCCGTCGAAGATCTGGAACGCGCCGGCGATCGGCAGGATCCCCGCCGCGAGCGCGACCACCGCGGCGTCGCTCGTGAACAAGAGCGGCAGCTCCGTGCGAAACGAAACGAAGGCGGCCGCGGCGATCAGCATGACGCTGGCGCCGAGCGCCAGCGCGACCGAGCCGGAGAGGCGCGCGCCGAGCAGATCGCCGGCGCCGAGTAGGTTGCCGACGCGCACGCTCGCTGCCATCGAGATACCGAGTGGAACTTGGAACCAGAGCGCGATCAGGTTCAACACAATCGTGTGTCCCGCGAGCGCCGAGGCGCCGAGCCAGCCGGCCATCATCGCCGCGAGCGACCACGCGCTGCCCTCGAACGAGAGCTGCAGGCCGATCGGGAAGCCGAGCCGCGCGATCTGAGCGAGGCCCGAGAGCTCGACGGAGCGGCGATCCCATGCGCGCCACGCACCTTCGTGTAGGCCGCCGAGCCGGATGATCGCGATCAGCGCGAACAGTTGCGCCACCCAGACCAGCGACGCGACCAGGGCCGCGCCGACGAGCTCGAGCCGCGGGAAGCCGAGCTTCCCGAAGATGAGCGCCCAGCCGAAGACCGCGTTCAACACGTTGATCACAGCCGCGAGCCACATCGCTGGCGCGACTATGTTGCGCCCCGAGAGCCAGCTGCGCAGCGCGGTGAACGCGAGGAGAAACGGCACGCTCGGCGCGCGCAGCACGTTGTACGACTGCGCGAGCCGCGCGATTTTTGGATCCTGCCCGAGTGCGAGGAGCGCCGGCTCGGTGCACGCCCAGCCGAGCGCAACGGGCAAGCTCACGAGCGCGGCGACGACGAGGCCGCGCTGCAGCGCGAGCGCCGCGCCCTCGGCGTCGCCGTCCCCGTACGCCTGCGAGACGAGCGGATCCATGCCCGCGATGACGCCCACGCCGAGCCCGAGGGTTGCCCAGCCCCACATGGTCGCGAGCGCGACCGCGTCGAGCGCCTCGACGGACAGGCGCCCGAGCAAGAGCGTGTCGACGACGCCCAGCAGCATGACGCCGACCTGCGTGACGACGAGCGGCCAAGCGAGTCGCCACAGCGCGCCAAGCTCCGTGCGGACCGGGGACATGGAGAAGATCTCCCGCGGAGTTGGCGCCGGGCACGTTAGCGGAGAATCTCCGGCGTCTGCCATGCGCGCGCGTGGTATCTTTGGGACACGTTGCGCTCAGGGGACTGCGCGATGCGCCGGCGTCTTCTCGTCACACTCGCGCTCGCGGCGCTGGTGTCCGGCACGGCTTGCGGCTGCGGTGAACGCGCGGCGACCGCGAAGCACGCCGGTGACTCGGGAGAGACCGCGCCGCCGTCCGCGGACGGTGTCGGCGACGCGGCGGCGGAGCTCCCGAACGGCGGCGTAAGAGGCGTGCCGGACGACATCCCGATCCCGGAGGGGCTGCGCGCGACGGCCATCTCCTCCGACGAGCCCGGCTCCGTCGTCGCGCTCTTCACCGGCGACCTCGAGCCCGACGACGTCGCGCGCGTCTTCGCGGAGGGCCTCCGCAGTCACGGCTGGTCGATCGACGAGTCCGGCAAGAAGGGCGACGACCTCGGCTTGTTCGCGCGCAAACAGGAGCGCATTGCGAGCGTCGTGGTCACGCGTTTGTCCGGAAAACTGCACGTCGAGCTCGGAGTCTGGTCTCCGGTTCGATGAGCTACGCTCGCCTGCGGCTCGCTGCGCGCGGCTGCGCCGCTTGCGGGCTTGGCTCGGGACGGCCCTCGCCTCGCCGTCGCACCGACTGTGTCAGTCACGCGCGCGCGCGATACTTCGCGTAGGCCACCATGCGCGCGAGGGTCCGGATGGCGCGGTGACCCGAAGGCGAGGTGACTCGTCCGGACTCACGGACGCCCGCGGGCCCCGTGTTTCCGTAGCTCGCGCCGGTGTAGGCGAGGTCGCTCGCGACCAGGATCGGCTTCCCGTGCTTGCGGCTCGCATCGGCGGCGGCGAGCGCGTAGCGGCGGTCCTGGCTCTCATGAAAGGTGCCGATGCGCTCGAGTCCGAACTTGGGCCAGAACGGGCCGCTGCGGAACATCTGCGCCTGCGAGGCCTGGATGCCGATGCCGAGATACACGATCGCGTCGACGTCCGGATGCGCGGCCATGAGCTCGAGGACTTCGGGGATCGTGTCACGCGTCTCTCCACCGGCGAGGTCGATCGGATTGCCGCGGCTCCAGCGCGCCGGGACCATCGTGTCGATCTTCGCCCGCAGATCGTCGGGCAGCGGAATCAGCTCGAGCCCCGCCCGCACGCACGCGTCGGAAGTCAGCACGCCCCAGCCGCCGGCGACGGTGAAGATCAGCGTGCGTGGGCCGCGCGGCAGCGGCTGCGTCGCGAACGCGGCCGCCGCTTCGTATGCCTCCTCGATCGTCTCCGTGCGCGTGATGCCGACTTGGCGGCAGACGCCCGAGAAGATGCGGTCGTCCGAAGCCAGCGCGCCCGTGTGACTGCTGGCCGCGCGCTTGCCGGCACTCGTGACTCCCCCCCGCACGACGACCAGGGGCTTCTGCGCGGTGTGCGTGCGCGCGACGTCGGTGAAGCGGCGCCCGTCGCCGACGCCCTCGAGGTAGGCGAGTGACACGGCCGTATCGGGGTCCTCGCCGTAGTACTCGAGATAGTCGGAGAGCTGGAGCATGGCCGAGTTTCCGCACGAGATCGCCTTCGACATGCCCACGCCCGTGAGCACGCCGTAGCTCATGAAGCTCGACGCGAGATTGCCGCTCTGCGAGACCACCGAGATCGGGCCCGCGGGCGGGTAGGGCGCCACGATCTGCGCGCACATCGAGACCTTGGTCGAGATCAGGCCTTGCCCATTCGGGCCTGCGATGACGATGCCGAGCTCGCGCCCGAGCGCGACGAGCCGCTTCTCCATCTCCGCGCCGTCCGCCGCTTCGCCGTAGCCCGCCGACGCGACGAACGCTGCGCGCACCCCGATCTTCGCGCACTCGCGCAACATCTCCTCGTTCACCGTGTTCGGCGTGCACAGGAACACGAGATCGGCGCGGCCCTTCGGGATCTCGCCCACGCTTTTGTGAGTCGCTCGACCGAACGACTCGACGCCCTCGCGGTTGATCGGGAACAGCTCCCCCCGGTAGCCGCACGAGATCAAGTTGTGAAACGCCACCGTCCCGAACTTCCCGGGGTGCTGCGAGACGCCGGTCACGACGATGCCGCGCGGGTAGAAGAGCGGGCGAAACTTTTCGACGATCTCACTCATGTCGCGCTCCCCTCGAGCTCGACCAACGCGTCGATCACCACGGGTTTATCGCCGGCCACGATCAGCGGGTTGATGTCGATCGAGCGTACGTCCGCGCGCTCCGCACCGATTCGGCCGAGTGACTCGAGTACGGCCGCGAGCGCCGCGCGGTCGACCGCAGGCTCGCCGCGAAACGGCCCCAACACATTCTTGTACTGGAGCGCGTCGATCAGATCCTCGGCGTCCCCGCGCGCTAGCGGCGCGACCGCGAACGCTACGTCGCCGACCGCCTCCGCGAAGATCCCACCGAGGCCGAGCATCACGCACGGGCCGAACTGCGGGTCCCGCACCAGGCCCGCGATGACTTCGCGCCGGCCACTCACCATGCGACACACGAGCACGCGCGCATCGCCGTCGTCGGCGCGCCGCGCCGCGAGCAGTGCATCCGCGGCCGCGCGCACCGCCGCTGCGTCGGCCAGGCCGAGGCGCACGAGCCCGCGCTCGGTCTTGTGCGCGATCTTCCGCCCGCACAGCTTCAGCGCGACCGGGAAGCCGAGCTCTGTGGCCGCGCGCGACGCCGCGTCCGCGCTCTCGACCAGGCGCTCCTCGGGAATCGCGATCCCCGCCCCGCGCAGAAGCTGCTTCGACTCATGCTCCGAGAGAGTGAATGACATGGCGCGTGAGCATACCCGATTAACTGCGCTCGGCTCCGCCTCGCTGCGCGCGCCTTCGGCGCTTGCTCACGCGGCTCGGGACGGCGCCGCGTGACTCGAGGCCGTCGAGGCTATCGGATCCTCTGAGTGGTCTCGGCAACTCGCGTGGCGAGGATGCGGGCCAGGTTGCGGTAGAGGACGGCGGAGATGCGCGGGGCGCGGCGCTCGAGGCGGGCGAGGCCGCGCTCGGTCAGTCGCAGCAGACGCGCGGGTTCGACGACGTCGATCTCCGCCGAGTGCTTGCGCGTGTAGAAGCTGACTTCGCCGACGAGGTCGCCGCGCGTGAAGCGATTCAGCACCTGGCGACCGGCCGGGGTTTCGATCGACGCCTGCAGCGCGCCGGCGATCACCAGGAACATCTCCCGCCCCTCGTCACCCGAGCGCAGCAGCGGCTGACCCGCGGGCGCGCGCCGCTGCATGCCGTGCTGCGCGACGATGCGGCACTGCGCGGTCGTGAGGTCGCGCAACAGCGGGATCGATCTCTGCGGCGTTTGGCCGAGGTCGAGCGAGAGTGTGTCCCAGAGCGTGACCACCTGCAGCTCGGCACACAGCGCGGGCGCGAGCACGAACGCGCACAGCCACGCCACGCCGAGCGCGCTGGTCGCCGTCCAGCCGAGCCAGCGCAGCTCGCCGAGCGGGGACGTCGCGAGGACCACGAAGCCGAGACACAGCGCGTGAGTCGCGAACGTGACGGGGCGGCCCGCGCCGACGAGCGAGCGCACGGCGGCGGCTTCCTCGTCCGCAAGTCGGCGCGCTTCCGCCGAGAAGCGCGCGAAGTAGTGAATCGTGCCGTTCAGCGCGAAGCCGAGCGCGATCGGCGGCACGATGCTGGTCGCGAGCGAGAGCGGCGCGTTCACGGCGCCGAAGAAGCCGAAGCAGAACGCGAGCGTGACGGCGCTCGGCAGGAGCGCCCGCAGCCCCGCCCAAGGCGACAGGAAGAGCAGCGACAACACCGCGTACGCGACGCCGAGCGCGAGCACGAGACTGCGCAGCTGCGTCGTGATCAGCGCATCGGCCAGGCGCTGGAACGCGATCGGCTGGCCCGTCACTTTGCCGTGTAGGGTGGGCGGCAGCTCGGCGAGGCGCTTCTCGAGCAGCGCCGAGAGGTCGCGAATCTCGGCCGTCGAAACGGCGCGCGTGTGCACGACCAGGTTGGCGCGCTGGCAGGCCGCGTCGACGAGCGCGTCTTGCTCGTCGCCGCGGCCGAGCGCGAATAGCTCGCCGGCGAAGCTGGCATTCGCGGGCAGCGTGAACGCATCGGGCGCGCCGTCGGCCGCAGCCCGGTGCTCGAGCTTCAGCCAGTCCACGAGCGACGTGACGCTGCCGATCTCGGGGCGAGCCTCGAGCCACCGCTCCAAGCTCTCGAGCTCGCGCAGGTTCGCCGGCGAGGTGAGCGCGTCGCGTGCGTCGCCCTCGACGACGACGTTCAACGTCGTCACGCCTTCGAGGCGCCGGTTCAGCGCGTCGAAGTCGACGCGAAACGGATCTCCCGGCGGGAACGCGTGCGGCAGGTCGGTCGAGCTGCGCACGCGCGCGGCGGCCGCCGCCGACACCACAAAGAGTAGGGCGAAGGCGATGATCACCGGCCGGCGCCGCCGCACCGCGAAGCGCGCCGTCGCGGACGCGAAGCGCGCGAAGCGATCGGGGGGCAGCGGCCCCTTCCCGCGGCCGAAGCCCGTGGGCCGGCCGAACGCCAGCAGCATCGCCGGAGTCACCGTGACCGAGGCCGCAAACGCGACCAGGATGCCGGCGAGTCCGAGGACCGCGAACTCGCGCAGGGCGCTCACGGGCGTGACGAGCGCGGCCAAGAGACTCACCGCCGTCGTCAGCGCCGCCAGCAGCATCGGCAAGCCCACGCGGCGCAGCGCGCGCAGCATGCTGTCGGCCGGCGCGCGCTCCGGCGCCTCGCGAATCTCGTCGTAGTACGCCGCGATCACGTGCACGGGATACACGAGCGACAGGATCGCGAGCACGAGCGGCACGACGATCGTCGCACTCGTGAGTGGCCGACCGAGTGCGCCGAGCAGCGCGAACGTCCAGAGCTGCGCGAGCGCGACGGTCACGAGCGGCAGCAACATGCCGCGCGCCGTCTTGAACGCGAAGGTGAGCGCGGCCAACACGAGCACGAGCGCGAGCGGCAGGCGCGCGCGCAGCGCGGCCGCAGTCACCTCGGTCGACGCGCGCTTGAGTCGCGGCATGCCCGTCACCTGAACCTCGACGCCGCGCGCCTCGGCGCGCGCCGCGTCCGCGATCACGGTGTCGAGTCGGCGCGCGAACAGCTCGCTATCGGGAATGTCGTCGAACGTCACGACCACCGCCGCCAGCCGCCCGTCGCGCGACACCACGCGGCCGGCGAGCATCGGGTTCGACAGCGCCTCGCTGCGCAGCGCCGCGCGGCCCGCTTCGCCGTCGGGCACGCGCCCGAGTAGGGGCGCGAAGCCGATGCCGTCCGGATCCGCGCGCGGCACGGGAATCGTCGCGAGCGAGCTCACGTGGTGAACGCCGGGAAGCTCGCGCAGGCGCCGCGAGACGCGCAGCAGTGAGCTGAGTGGCTCGGACGCGAAGGCGTCGTCCGCGAGCAGTCCGACGGTCAAAGTCTCGTCGCTGCCGAACAGCCGGCGCGTGAGCTCGTAGAATGCGCCCGCTTCGTCCGCGCTCGCCAGGAGTTGATCGGAGGACGGATCGAAGCTCACGCGCGCCTGGCCCGCGCGGAAGTCATAGACACTGGGAAGTGTCAGCGCAGAGAGAGCCAGCGCCAGCGCCAAGACGCCCCAAGGGTGCGCCGCCATGAAGCGGAGTACGCGGACCATCGCGCGGCCCTCGGCTAGTGCGACGCGGTCGGCAGAGCGTCGGGAGTGAAGAACGCGTCGTCGACTTTCGCGGGAAGCTCGAGCTCCAGCACTTCCATCTGCGTGGACGCCCCGTCCTTGGCGTCGGTCTGCCGCGCGCGCTTCGCGTTCGCGAACTTTCCGTCGACGCGCACGTCCGCGGGCTCGACGCTGTAGACCTTCCGCGCGCGCGCGCCGTTCTCGAAGCTCTTGTCGAAGCTCTCGCGCCGCAGGATCAGACACCTCTCCTGATCGATCGACGTGACGATGCGCGCGTACTCGGAGCCAGCGTCGGGCGCGGGCTTCGTCTCGATCACGTAGACCTTCCGGCCGGCGATCTCCGCGTCGTCGAGCCGGCGCACCTGCCCCGGGAACACGACGCGCGCGAAGCGCGCGAAATCCTCGAGGCTCATGCTGCTGGCGAAGAGGCGCGCATCTGGGCCGGTCGCCTTGATGCGCCGCGCCTTGCCGTCCGCGCGCGTAAACGCCCACACCTCGCCGATCGCATCGCCATCGCTGAACAGGTACGCCGAGATCGCGTCGTCGGGGGCGCTGCGCCGCGCGATCACGATCTTGCGTCCACCCGGATCGGTCGTGCGGCTCCAATAGTCGACTTCGAGCGTGTGCTCCGCGGCGTCGCCGCCGCGCGTGACGAGCTTCGCGACTCCATGCGCGGACGGCGGCAGGTTGCGGACCGCACAGTCCATGACCTCCGTGATGGAGCCGGCGGCGCCGGCGTTCCCGGCGAACGCGACAACCGCGGCCACGAGCGCCACGCGTACGGACACACGTGCAAAGACGCGTACGAAGTGATGGAGAGCTCGTGCGGCGCGATCGGACGACATACCCGGTAAGCTACCAGCCGCGCTCGCTCGCGCAAATCGAGGCGTAACTCACTCCGCGAGCGGCCGCACGAGTTCGCGCTCCGCGCGCTCGAGCGCCGCGATCTGATCGTCGGCCGTGCGACCGGGACTCAAAAGCACGAGTCGATCGACGCCGAGCGCCGCGTACCGGTGGACCGCGTCGAGCTCGAGCTTGCCGGCGGGCGGAGTCACTGTGATCTCGAGTCGGCCGAGCGCCGCGTCGCGATCGAGTCTCTGCTCGGCCGCGCGCAGCCCTTCGATCGCGCGCGCGGTCGCGTCGAGATCCAGGGCGAAGCCGTACCAGCCGTTGCCGTAGCGCGCCGCGCGGCGCAGCGCCGACGGACTCATGCCGCCGACGACGACGGGCGGATGCGGTGTCTGCACGGGTCGCGGCTGTGACTGAATGCCGCCGAAGGCGACGTACTCGCCCTTGTACTCCGGCTTGTCCTGCGTCCAGAGCGCGAGAATCGCCTCGATGTACTCGTCGGTGCGCCGGCCGCGATCGCCGAACGGCGCGCCGAGCGCCTGGAACTCCGGCTTCAAGTAACCCGCACCGAGCCCGAAGATGAGTCGTCCCTTCGACAGCCGATCGACGCTTGCGAGCTCCTTCGCGAGCACGACCGGATTGCGCTGCGGCAGGATGATGATGCCCGTCGCGAGTCGTAGCGTGGTCGTCTGCGCCGCGATGAACGCGAGCGCCACCGCGGGATCGAGCAGCTTCATGTGCGGCGGCGCGGGGGAGGGCGGCGCCTGCGGGTCGGGCAGCACCACGTGCTCTGCGGTCCAGACCGAGTCGAAGCCCGCGTTCTCGGCGGCGCGCGCGACGCGCAGCGCCGCCTCCGGCTCGGAACACACTCCGGTGTTGATGCCGTAGAGCCCGAACTTCATGACGTCTCCCGCGCTCAGGCGAGCGCGGGACGGATTCTACCCGCAATCGCCTCCGCAGCGCGCGCGAACTCGGCGACGTCCGCGTAACGATTCGAGTGAACCAGGCGAGTTGCTCCGAGATCCGCGTACGCGCGCGCGAGGTCGGCCGCGCGCGCGGGGTCTTCGAGCGGGAGCCGGGTCATCACGGAGACATCCGGCGCGGGCTTTCCCGCGGCGCCAAACAGCTCGCGCAGGCGAGTGACGTGCGGCGCGAGGTCGGTGGGCTTCCCGCCGATCGGCATCCAGCCGTCGGCGA
>JBGQIB010000155.1:0-10323 GCA_041498295.1 bacterium
CGGAGCCGAACGAAGTCAGTTGGGAGCGAGGGGAGGGCCGTCCCGAGCCGAGCGGGGCAAGCGGCGCAGCCGCGCGCAGTGAGGCGGAGCCGAACGAAGTCAATCAGACCCGCCGCAGGCTGGCGAGCAGCTCGAGCGCGGCGTTTCTTCCCGGTGCGCCCATCACCCCGCCGCCTGGATGCGTGCCCGAGCCGCACAGCCAGAGACCGGGAAGCGGCGTGCGGTACGGGCGCAGCCGCGCGCTCGGCCGGCGCAGCAGGAGTCGCTCCGGGTGCATCGCGCCGTGGAAGATGTTCCCGCCGGTGAGACCGAATACGCGCTCGAGCTCGGGCGCGGCCAACACTTCCATGTGTAGGATCGACGCCGTGAAGCCGGGCGCCAGCGCTTCTACCGCGGCCAGCGCGCGGTCGCGCATGGCGTCGCGCACCTCGGGCCAGCGCGGGTCTTCGGCGGGCAGCACCGGTGCGTACTGCGCGAAGATCGACGCCACGTGCTTGCCGGCGGGCGCGAGGCTCGGATCGACGACCGACGGGATCGTCAGCTCGACGACGGGCAGCTCCGGCACGTGACCCGCCGCGGCGGCCGCGAACGCGCGCTCGATTCCGTCGAGGTCCGTCGGCCCGAGATGGATCGTGCCCGCGAGCGGGAGTGACTCGCTGCCGCGCGCCTGGAAGCGCGGCAGCTCGCCCAGCGCGAGGTTGAGCTTCACGACCGGGCTTCGGAGGTCCATGACCGGGAAGCGGCGACGCACTCCGGTGTCGGCCACGAGCGCCGCGGTGCGCGCCGGGTCCGCGCCCGAGATCACGAAGTCGGCGTCGAGTGTCTCGCCGCTCGCGAGCGCCACGCCGCACGCGCGCCCGGCGGCGCTGCGGATCGCGCTCACCTCCGCGTTCGTGCGCACTACGACCCCCGCCGTGCGCGCTGCCGCGGCGAGCGCCTCGGACAGAGCTCCCATGCCGCCGGCCACGTACGCCCACACGCCGCGCCGGCCGCTCGCGCGGCCCATGCAGTGGTGGAACAGCACGTAGCCGGTTCCACGCGCCGACGGCGGCGCGAACGCGCCGATGATCGCGTCCGTCGCCAAGGTCGCGCGCAGCGGCTCCGACTCGAACCACTCCTCGAGCACCGCGCGCGCCGAGCCAAACAGCACGCGCGCCGAGCTCCCGAGCCCCGGGCCGCGCGCGAGGCTGACTCCGGCGTGCGCGAGCTTCCGCCAGCGAGCGGTGTTGGCCGAGTCGGCGCCCCAAAGGTGCGGCGGCGCGTCGTCGAGCAGCGGCTCGATCGCGCCCGCGACTCCCTCGAGCCACGCCTCGTAGCGCCGGTAGCGCTCCGCGTCGCGGCGCGAAAATCGTTCGATCTCCGCGAAGTCCGAGCGCGGATCGTCGCCGAGCACGAGCGCGCGGCCGTCCGCGAGCGGCGTGATCGAAGCCGGCACGCGCGGCAAGAGGCGCAGGCCGTGACTCGCGAGATCGAGCTCCTCCGCGATCACCGGTCGAAACAGCGACAGCACGTACGCTGCGCGCGAGACGCGATAGCCGGGCCAGAGCTCCTCGGTCACGCACGCGCCGCCGACTATCGGGCGGCGCTCCAGCAAGGTGACTTCGAGGCCCGCGCGCGCCAGATACGCGGCGCAGATCAGGCCGTTGTGGCCGCCGCCGACGACGAGCGCGCGCCGCGCCATTCAGCGCTTGGGCTTGGCGTCTTCGTCGAGCTCGGCGAGTGTCTCGCGCGCTCCACGCGCGCACGAGAGATAGAAGCCGCGCACGATCGTCGAACGTTCGGCGATCGCGAGCGCCTCACACAGCTCGGCCTCAGTCTGCCAGGCCTCGCCGTCTCCCGGATCCGCTTGGCGCAGCAACACCGCAAGGTGTAGAGCACGCCGAGCCTCGCCGCCGATGAAGAGCTTCCCCACGCGGTCGAGGATAGCCTCGCGGCCGGCCAGAGACACGACGTCGCGCGCGACCTGCCCGCGCGCGGCGGGCAAGAGCTCGGCGGGATTCCCGCCCCACCAGCCCGCGTAGGCGCGCAGCACGTCGCGCACCACGAACTGCGCGCAGCCGCTTGTCTCGGCGAGGTACGGCTTGCTCGCCAAGCTCGCGGGTAGCTTGATGCCCTCCTCGACGATCTCGTCGGGCCACTTGCCCTCGTTCAAACGCTCCACGACGGAGTCGTGCAGGAAGCGCAGCGCGCGCGCGGTCTCGGTCATGACTTCGAGCGCGAGATCACCCTCGAGCAGCTCGCCATGACCGGGCAACACCCAGCGCGGCCGGTGAGCCGCGACGGTATCGAGCGCCTGCGCCCAGCCGAGCGTGTAGCGCTGCGTGCGATTCGGATGGCCGGTGTTGGGCAGCGATCCGATCAGCAAGTCGCCGACGAACGCGACGTGCCGGTCCGGCAGCCACACCCAGGTGGCGTCGTCGGTCTCCGCGGTCGCGTGATACAGCTCGACGCGCTCGCCCGCGAGCTCGAAGTCATCGCGGTCGCGGTACGTGCGATCGGGTGGCACGAGGCCGCGCGGAAAGGTGTTCATGCCGCGCGGCAGGCGCAGCTGTCGCCGGTTGACCTCGTTGTTCCAGCGCCAGGTGCGCTGGTAGCGCATGAGTCGCGCGAGCACGTTCTCGTGCGCCCACACGGTGGGCCGCGGCCGGCCGCGCGAGCGTGCCTCTTGCACGAACGTCGACGCGCCGCCGACGTGGTCTACGTGTCCGTGTGTATAGACGATGTGCTGGACCGGCTCGTCGGACGCGCGCCGCAGCGCCTCGATGATCTTCGTGCCCGACTGCAGCGAGCCCGTGTCGATGGCCAGCGCCGCGCCCTTGCCCCAGACGAGGCCTACGTTCGACGGGCCGTACACGATCCCCACGCCCTCGACGACGGTCTCGAGCGAGCCGTATCGCGAGGCGTCGAGGACATCATCGAGCTTCGACAAGCGAGGGAGCTCCCAGCGCGGCGAAATCGCTTCGGCTCTTGTCGGAAGCGCGGGGATTTCGATTGATCGCTGAGATCGCTGCGCGTGTCGGTCAGTCGACGCGCAGGGGACGCGCGGCGGCGTCGCCGTTCTGAGTCGGACTCACTTCGGTCGGGGCGGCGCCCTCGCGGAATGGCATGAAGATCGCGTTCTCGTCGCCAGATGGCGCCAGGAGTCCGGTGGCGCGATCGACGCGCGCGAACACGACGCCCTCGGGCACCGCGAACTCCTGCACGGGCCGCTGCTCGAGCGCCTTCTTCATGTACTCGAGAAATACGGGCGCGGCGGTGCGGCCGCCTGTCTCGTTCTTCCCGAGATTGCGCGCGCTGTCGTATCCGATCCAGACGCCGGCCGCGAGCTCCGGCGTGTAGCCGATGAACCAGGCGTCGTGCAGATCGTTCGTGGTGCCGGTCTTGCCCGCGACCGGTCGGCCGAGCGCCTTCACCTTCGTGCCGGTGCCCTCGTCGACCACGGCGCGCAGCATGTCGGTCATGAGATATGCGTCGACGGGATCGAGGTGATAGCCCTCGGGCAGACCCGGCGTGGTCTTGCTCTCGACTTCCGCTCGCAGCTTCTCCATCACGCGGTCGAGGTCGGGGCCCGGCCCGGCGCTCTCGTCGGCGCCCTGACCGACGGGCGGAGTCACGGGCTCCTTCGCGGATTCGAGCAAGTGGACGTTCTGCGCGAGCACGCGCCCGGTGCGGTCGCGCACCTCGAGCACGAAGACGGGATCGATCACCTTGCCGCCCGTGGCGAACGCGGTGTACGCGCGCACGAGCTCGGCGAGGGTGACTTCGCTGTTGCCGAGCGCGAGGCCGAGATTCATCTCCATCGGTGACTCGATGCCGAGCGCCTTGGCCATGCCCTGCACCGGCGCGAGGCCGATGTCGGAGAGCACGCGAATCGTCGCGGCGTTGCGCGACTTTGCGAGGGCCGTGCGCAGCGTGATCGGACCGAAGAAGTCCTCGGAGTAGTTCTCGGGCTTCCACGCGAAGCCGTTCGTGTCGTCGTCGTACACCACCGCCGTGTCGTGCACGATCGTCGCGCCCGTGAAGCCGCGCGCGAGCGCCGCCGCGTACACGATCGGCTTGAACGCCGAGCCCGGCTGGCGCCGAGACTGCAGCGCGCGATCGAACTCACTCGCGGCGAAGCTGTAGCCGCCGACGACCGCCTTCAGCTCGCTCTTCTCGAGGTCGACCGCGAGCAGCGCGCCCTCGGCCAGCGGCTTCTGATAGAGCGAGTAGGACTTGCCGTCGGCGCCGCGCTCGAGCAGGACGACGTCGCCCTTGTGCAGCGCCTGACTCACTTTGCTGACTCGTGGATACATGCCGTCGCGGGCCGGGTCCGGCGGGGCGGCCCAGTTGACGTCGGCGAGCCCGAGCGTCGCGCGATTCTCCGGCTCGGGCCCGAGGGCGAGAGTCACCTTCTCGGTCTTGTCGTCGAGCGCGATCACGAGCCCCTGGCGCAGCTCGTCCTCCGCCGGTTCGAGCACGGCCGCATTCGCCGCGGCGATCTCCGCCTGCGCCGCGTCCCAATCCTTCTCGGGAACGTTGCGCAGCGGGCCGCGATAGCCCATGCGCCGGTCGTGTTCGCGCAGCCCGCGGCGCACCGCGCGCCAGCCGTCGATCTGCTGCGCGAGGTCGAGCGTGGTGTGCACGGTGAGGCCGCCGGTCAGCACCTCGTCGCCGCCGAAGTGTTGCATCAGATAGCGCCGCACTTCCTCGACGAAGAACGCGGTCGCCGAGTCGCGCTCCTGCCAGTGGGGCTTCGCGAACACCAGCGGCTGCGCCGCCCACATGTCGTGCTGCTCCGGCGCGAGAAAGCGCTGCTCCACCATTCGGTGTAGGACGAGGAGCTGCTTGCGGCGCGCCATCTCCGGGTCGACGTGCGGATTCCACTCGGCCGGCCGCGGCACGAGCCCGGCGAGCAGCGCCGCTTCGTTCACTTGCAGCTCGCGCGCGGACTTCCCGAAGTACGTCTGCGACGCGGCCTCGACGCCATACGCGCCGGCGCCGAAGTAGATCTGGTTCAGGTAGAGATACAGGATGTCGTTCTTGCTGAGCGCCTTCTCGATACGGCGCGCCAGCACCATGTCCTTCAGCTTGCGCGTGTAACTGCGCTCGGGGGTCAAGAGGAACGTCTTCGCGACCTGCTGCGTGATCGTGCTCGCGCCCTGCGCCTTGCGGCCCTCGACGAAGTTCGTGAACGCCGCGCGCAGGATGCCCCCGTAGTCCAGGCCCGTGTGCTCGTAGAAGGAGCCGTCCTCGGCGGCGATGAAGGCCTCGACGACCGGTTTGGGTACTTGCTCGATCGGGACGACGATGCGCCGCTCCTTGGCGAAGCTGGCGACCTCGTTGCCGTCCACGTCGAGCACGCGCGTGATCAGGTTCGGGCGGTAGTCTTCGAGCTTGTTGATCTCGGGCAGATCGCGCAGAACGGCAGCGTAGAAGAGGGTAACTCCTACGGCAGTCGCTACGGCGCCGAGTACAGCGAGCGCGACAGCGATCTTCAAAAGCCGTCTCAAGCGCTCTACCTCGCAGACGGGGTCGCGCACATGACGCGCCGCGCAGCCTACCTTACGCCCTGGCGCTTTGACAGTCTGCGACGAGCGACCCTAGCATCCGCCGCATGCGGCATCTCTTTATCGTCGATCCGCTGCCGGGATTGAACCCGGACGCCGACACCAGCGTCGTATTCATGCGCGAGGCGACGCGGCGCGGTCAGCGAGTGGCGACGTGTGACGTCGCGGACCTCGGCGTCGGACCCGGCGGGCTCGCATGCGCCAAGTGGGTCGAGACGCGCGTGCGCGAGTCGCGCGACTGGTACGAGATCGGTGGAGAGGGCTCAGGCTCGCTCGGCGAGTTCGACGTCGTGTGGATGCGCAAGGACCCGCCCTACGACCTGAACTACTTCTTCTCGACGCACATCCTCGACCGAGTCCCGTCGACGACCCTGGTCGTGAACGCGCCGCGCGGCCTGCGCGAGGTCACCGAGAAGCTGTTCATCTTGGGCTACCCGGATCTGTGTCCCGAGAGTCTGGTGAGTCGCAGCATCCGCGACCTGCTCGCCTTTCGCGACAAGCTCGGCGGCGAGATGATCATCAAGCCGCTCGACGGCTGCGGCGGCGAAGGCGTGTTTCACCTGACCAAAGACGACCGCAACGTGCAGGCGCTTCTCGAGCTGGGCACGAAGCGCGGCAGCTCGTATCAGATCGCGCAGCGCTACATCCCCGAGGTGCGCGCCGGCGACAAACGCATCATCGTCGTCGAAGGCGAGCCGGTCGGCGGCGTGTTGCGGGTGCCGCAGCACTACGAGTCGCGCGCGAACTTCCACGTCGGCGGGACGGCGGCCAAGACTGCGCTCACTGCGCGCGAGCGCGAGATCTGCGCGCGCATCGGGCCGGCGCTGCGCGCGCACGGGATCGTGTTCGCGGGGATCGACGTGATCGGGGACTGGCTCACCGAGGTCAACGTGACCAGCCCCACGGGCATTCAAGAGATCAACCGCCTCGACGGCGTGAGTCTCGAGCGGCTCGTCCTCGACGCCGTCGAACGCCGCCACGCGGCGCTCGCGAAGTGAGGGAAGGCGCAATGGGAATCGATCCGATCCTGCTCCGCGATCAGTGCCGCCGCACGTTGCAGCGCACCGACCTGCCGGAGCTGGGAAGGCGCATCGAGGGGAAGGTGCGCGACTGCTACGTGCAGGGCGATCGGCGCGTGCTCGTCGCCAGCGACCGCGTGAGCTGCTTCGACGTGGTCGTCGGAACCATCCCGTTCAAGGGTCAGGTGCTGAACCAGCTCGCCGCGTTCTGGTTCGAGCGCACGAAGAACGTCGCACCGAATCATGTGATCTCGGTGCCCGACCCGATGGTCACCATCGCGCGCGAGTGCGCTCCCGTGCCGATCGAGTTCGTGTTCCGCGGCTACCTGACTGGCGCATCGAGCACGTCGATCTGGCGCGCGTACGCAGCGGGTGAGCGGAACTACTGCGGGCACCGCCTGCCCGACGGCATGAGGAAACACCAGAAGCTGCCCGTGCCGCTGCTCACGCCGACGACGAAGGCGGAGCAGGGTGAGCACGACGAGCTGACTTCGCGCGACGAGCTGATCGCGCGCGGCGTGATCACACGCGCCCGCTACGACGAGGCCGAGGCGCTCTTGGCGCGACTCTTCGCCGCGGGACAGGCCTGGGCGGCGACCCGCGGGCTGATTCTCGTCGACACCAAGTACGAGCTCGGCGTCGACGCGTCGGGAGATTTCGTCGTCATCGACGAGATCCACACTCCGGATTCGTCGCGCTACTGGTACGGCGAGGCATACACCGAGGCGTTTAGCCGCGGTGACGATCCGAAGTCGCTCGACAAGGAGTACGTCCGACGCTGGCTGCAGGAGCGCGGATATCACGGCGACGGCGCGCCACCGACGCTGCCCGACGACGTGCGCTGCGAAGCGGCGCTGCGCTACATCGAGACGTTCGAGCGCATCACGGGATACGTCTTCGAGCCCGCCACCGACGAGCCGACGACTCGTATCCGACGGAGTCTCGGCCTGCGCTGAACGTTCTCCGACGAGAAAAAGTGCAACTTCTCTGTGTTGCCCCCTTTACAACGTCGGATTTCGTTACATACCCTATTCGCCGTTCCTTCGACGCACCGTCGGAGTGAATGCAAATGTGTGGGGGGACAGAATGGCAATGAAGGTCGCAGAGACCGGAGTCAAGCGTGAGTCCGGTTACCTGTACTACTTGGACAAGCAAGGCGACGTCTCTCGCGTCGTGATGGCGCGCGGCGGTGGACGCCACGCGCGCACACGCCCAGAGAAGATCGCCCGCGCGGGCGTGAAGCGCGAAGACGGTTTCCTGTACTTCATCGACAAGTCAGGTGACGTCTGCCGCACGAAGATGGCGCGCCGCGGTGGTGGTGGTCGACGCAAGAAGACCGCGCGCAAGGCCGCACCGGGCCGCCGCACGACGGCTCGCAAGACCACTGCACGAGCGAAGAAGACGACTCGCCGCGGCGCAACCGCGCGCCGGCGCGTCGCTCGCACCACGCGCCGACGCGGCTAGTTCCGCTCGCTCACGTCGTCTGACAAATCGAGAGGTTGGACGTTCAAAGGCTGGGGGGCGGCTTCGCTGCTCCCCAGCCCTTTGAGTTCTTGTCGACGGAATAGGTGCTCCGCGCGTGAGATTTTCGCTGCCATGCGCTGCGACGTTGAGATAGTCTCTGGAGCGATGGGGGTGAAGCTCTCGACGGCGGTGGTCGAGACGCCGCTCGGGCAGCTGCGGGCGGCTGTGACCGACGCGGGCGTCGTGCGCATAGCGCTGCCGCGCTCGAGTGGTGCGGGCTTCGCGGGTTGGCTGCGCAACGTGTACGCGGACGCCGAGCGCGTGCCGTGGCTGCCGCTGATCGACAAGCTCACGCAGGAGCTCGCCGAGTATTTCGCCGGCAAGCGCCGTGAGTTCTCGCTGCCCGTCGAGCCCCAAGGCACGGACTTTCAGCGCGCGGTGTGGCGCGCGATCGCGGCGATCCCGTACGGCTCGACGCTGACGTACGCGCAGATCGCCCGCGCGGCAGGTCGCGTGAACGCGGTGCGCGCGGCCGGAACCGCGACCGGGGCGAACCCGATTCCGATCCTCATCCCGTGTCACCGCGTGATCGCGGCGCACGGCAAGCTCGGCGGATTCGCGGGCGGCCTCGACGCGAAGCGCCGATTGCTGGCCCTCGAGCGGGCCGCGACCGCAGAGCTGGTCTGAGCGGAGTCTGTCTCAGGGGACGCAAGCGCAGCGCGCAGCGAGGCGCAGCCGAGCGAAGGAGGGCCGGGCGCGGCCGCCCGCGCTCGAGCCCGTCAGTCGGACTCAGACTCTCTCTAGCGCCTGTTCCAGATCGCGGATCAGATCGTCCGTGTCCTCGATGCCGCACGAGTAGCGCACGAGGTTGTCGCGGATGCCGAGCTGGGCGCGCTCCTCCGGCGTCTTGTCCCAGTAGGAGATGATGGTCGGCTGTTCGATCAGTGACTCGACGCCGCCCATGCTGGGAGCGATGTAGGGCACGCGCAGCGCGTCGATCAGCTTCGACGCGCCGTCGAGGCCGCCGCGCACCTCGAAGCTGACCATGCCGCCGAAGCCGCGCATCTGGCGCAGCGCGACCGCGTGGTCGCGATGACTCGGCAGGCCGGGGTAGTGCACGCGTTCGATCTTGTCGTGCTGCTCGAGGAAGCGCGCGATCGCGCCGGCGTTGTCGTTGGCGCGCGCGACGCGCAGCGCCAACGTCTTCATGCCGCGCAGCACGAGATAGGCGGCGTGCGGATCGATCACGCCGCCGAGCACGCCGTGCAGCTCGCGGATCGGACGGATCAGCGCCTCGCAGCCGACGAGCGCGCCCGCCAGTACGTCGTTGTGCCCCGCGAGATACTTCGTGGCCGAGTGAAGCACGAGGTCCGCGCCGAGCGCAAGCGCCTGCTGATTCACCGGCGTCGCGAGTGTCGAGTCGATCACCACGATCGTGCCGCGGGGGCGACACCGTTCGGCGACGCCCTGGACGTCGACCACGCGCAGATAGGGGTTCGTCGGCGACTCGGAGAAGAACAAGTTGGCGCCCTCGGCCACCGCGCGTTCGAGCGCGGCGAGATCCGCCGGATCGATCACGGTGCAGCGCACGCCCATCTTCGGCAGCACCGTCTGCATGAACTGGCGCGTGCGCCGGTAGCAGTCGTGCGTCGTGACGACGTGCCCGTTCTGCGGCACGAGCGCGAGCAGCATGGTCGTGACCGAGTTCATGCCCGACGCCGAGACGACGCAGTCCTCGCCGCCCTCGAGCGCGCACAGCTTCGTCTCCACCGCGCGCGTGGTCGGGTTGCCGTAGCGCCCGTACTCGAAGCTCGGGTGGCGCCCCTCCTGGTAAGCGATCACCTCCTGGGTGTCGCGGAACCAGAACGCCGCGGTCTGCACGATCGGCGTGGTCAGCGAATCGGTGACACGCGCGCGTGTATCGCGCTCGCCGCCGTGAACGGCACGCGTCGACGGGCCGCCTTTGTCGCGCTCCCTGCTCATACGGGGCGGCCGAGGTTACTCCCGGTCTGGGAGGGGGTCAAACCTCGTTCGGCGCGCAGCGCGAGCCACTTCCGCTCGAGCGCGTCGCGCACGTCGCGGCCGATGTGCAACTTCCCGCCGCGGCCCCTCCCCACCTCGACTTCGGGCCGGTCCGCGCCGTGAAAATCGCTGCCGCCGGTCTCGAGCAGGCCGTGCGCGGCGGCGATGCGCCGCAGGCGACGCATGACGGTCGGCTTGTGACTCGGGTGCCAGATCTCGAGACCGTCGAGGCCGAGCGGTACGAGCCGTTCGATGAAGGCGACGAGCCC
>JBGQIB010000156.1:0-10304 GCA_041498295.1 bacterium
CTCGTACTGCGCGATGCCCGCGGCCGCGAGTCGCGCGCGCAAGAGCCGGCTCATCTCGACGACCGTATCCTCGTCCGGCAGCTCGAGCCGGCCCGCGTTCGCGGCGCGCGCGAACGGCGTCTCGGGTTCGAGCGTCAGGGCGTACGCAGAAATGTGTGGCACGCCGAGCGCGATCACGCGCTCGACGTCGCGCATCAGCGCGTCGACGCTCTGGCCCGGCGCTCCGTAGATCAGATCCGCGGAGAGCGAGGCGAAGCCCGCCGCGAGACACGTCTCGAGCCCGCGCAGCGCCTCGTCCGCGCGCTGCGCGCGGCCCAGCCGGCGCAGGATCTCGCCGTCGCCGGACTGCAGGCCGACCGAGAGACGAGTCACCCCGAGCGCGCGCAGCTCGGGCACGCGCGCGACTTCGAGCTGGCCGGGATTCAGCTCGACCGTGATCTCCGCGCCGTCGAGCGCGAGCTCGGCGCCGACCGCCTCGAGCACCCGGCCGAGCGACTTCGGGCGCAGGAGCGACGGCGTGCCGCCGCCGAAGTACACGCTCGCGACGCGCCGGCCGGCGACCCGATCGCGCCAGCTGCGCCACTCCGCGAGCAGCCCCGCGACCAGCTCGTCCTCGTCGGCCTCGGAGAGCCGCCCCACGGCGACGACCGCGAAGTCGCAATACGGGCAGACGTGCTCGCAGAACGGCACGTGCACGTACACGCCGAGATCGGCGCCGCTTGTTCCGAGACTCACCGTCCGTATCCTATGCGCCCCGCTGGCGGCGGGGGAGGAGCAGCGGCTTGCGACGAATCCCTGTCTTGATCCTGGTGTCGGTACTCTGCGCGTGCGCGCTCGCGCCCAACGGCGGCGCCCTGCGCCCGGAGAAGAAGGACGGAATGCTGCGAACCACGCTCGACAACGGACTCTCGGTCATCCTGGTCGAGGATCACTCGGCTCCCGTGGTGGCGCTGAACGTCTGGGTGCGCACCGGCAGCGCGGACGAACGCTTTCCGGATCAGTGGGGCATGGCGCACGTGCACGAGCACATGCTCTTCAAGGGCACCGAGAAGCGCGGCGTGGGCGAGATCGCGGCCACGGTCGAGGGCGCCGGCGGGAACATCAACGCGTTCACCTCGTACGACATGACCGTCTACCACATCACGATGGCGAGCCGCGACGCGGCGACCGGCGTCGACGTGCTCGCCGACGCGGTCCTGCACTCGACCTTCGACGCAACCGAGCTCGCGAAGGAAGAGGAAGTCGTCATCGAGGAGATCCGCCGCTCCGACGACACGCCGGACAGCCTGATCTCGAAGGTGCTCTTCGAGACCGCGTACAAGCAGCACCCGTACAGCCGCGAGGTGATCGGTACACAGGAAAGTGTTCGCAGCTTCACTCGCGAGGGGCTGCTCGAGTTCTACCACCACTGGTACGTGCCGAACAACATGACCTTCGTCGCCGTCGGCGACTTCCAGAGCGAGGTCGTGCTCGCGCAGGTGAAGCAGGCGTTCGACGGCGCGAAGGCGCGCGCAGATCTCGCGCACCCACGCACGCCGGAGCCCGAGCAGACGGAGCCGCGCGCGGCCGTGGTGAAGAGTGACTTCGAGCAGTCACTGCTGGGCATGGCCTGGAAGATCACCGGCTTCGGAAGCCCCGACACGCCCTACCTGGACCTGCTCGCCATGATCCTCGGCGGCAGCGACAGCTCGCGCCTCTATCTGGAGGTGAAAGACCGCCAGCAGCTCGTGCACGGTATCCACGCGAGCTCGTACACGCCGCTCGATCCGGGTCTGTTCTTCGTCGACGCGGAGCTCGACGCCCCGAAGCTCGACGCCAGCGTCGTCGCGATCGGCGAGCAGGTGCGGCGTATTCGCGAGTTCGGTCCGTCGGAGACCGAGCTCGAGCGCGCGCGCACCAATCTGCTCTCTAGCCAGGTGCACGAGCGCGAGACGATGGAGGGACAAGCGCAGAAGTACGGCTACTACGAGCTGCTCGCGGGCGGGCTCGAGGCGGAGAAGCGCTATCTCGACCAGGTCAAGGGCGCGACGAAGGCGGACCTGCAGCGCGTGGCCCAGAAGTATCTCGTGCCCGAGCGCGCGACGGTGATCGCGCTGCTCGCGAAGGACGCCGAGGGCGCGACGAGCGACGCGCTGCTGCTCGCCGCGCTGCGCCGCGGTGCTGGCGCCGAGACGGCGCCGCTCGCCTCCCAGTCGCTGCGCGACGGCATTCGCGAGTACACGCTGCCGAACGGCCTGCGCGTGCTGGTGAAGCCGAATCACTCCGTGCCGCTCGTGTCGATGCGCCTGGCCTTCCGCGGCGGCTTGCTCGCCGAGTCCGAGCAGACCGAGGGCATCACCTCGTTCGTGTCCGAGATGCTCTCGCGCGGCACCAGCAGCCGCAGCGCGGCGCAGCTGGCCGCCGACGTCGAGAACATCGCCGGCGATCTCTCCGGCTTCGCCGGGCGCAACAGCTTCGGATTGTCCGCCGACTTCCTGGCCGAGTCACTCGACACCGGCCTCGATCTCTTCGCCGACGTCCTGCTGCACCCGGCCTTCGCGGCGGACGAGATCGAGAAGCTGCGCGTCGAGCGGCGCGCCGCGCTGCGCCGCCGCGAGGACAATCTGGGCACGAAGGCGTTCGAGCTGTTCCAGAAGGAGCTCTACCCGTCGCACCCGTACCGTTTCTCGTCGCTCGGCACGCTCGAGAGCCTGGGCAAGATCGACCGCGACGCGCTCGCGAACTACTACGAGTCGTTCGCGAAGCCGAGCAACGCGGTGCTCGCCGTCGTCGGAGACGTCGATCCCGACCGCTTCGTCGCAGCGCTCGAGACTCGGCTCGGCGAGTGGAAGAGTGCGGGCCCCGTCGCCCTGCCCGCGCGCTCCACGCCGACCGCGCCGGCCAAGCCGCGCGAGGCGACGCTGATCAAGAAGAAGAACCAGTCACACATCGTGTACGGGTTCCTCGCGCTCTCGATCGAGGACCCCGACCTGGCCGCGCTCGACGTGCTCACGCAGGTGCTCGGCGGACAGGGCGGCCGACTCTTCGTCGAGCTGCGCGACCGCCAGAGCCTCGCTTACTCGGTGACCGCGTTCGAGATGGAGGGCATCGATCCCGGCACGTTCGCGGTGTACATGGCCGGCGCGCCCGAGAAGCTCGACGAGTCACTCGCGGGAATTCGCGGCCAGCTCACGAAGATCGTGAACGAGCCGGTGAGCGAGGAGGAGCTCGCGCGCGCCAAGGGCTACCTGATCGGGACGCAGGCCGTGGGCCTGCAGCGCTACGGCTCCCAGGCGATGCTGCTCTCGCTCGACGAGCTCTACGGGCTCGGCGCGACGCACCACCTCGACTACGCGAACCGCATTTCAGCCGTCAGCGCCGACGACATCCAGAGAGTCGCGAAGCGAGTGATTCACCTCGACGCGCCCGTGGTCGCGATCATCAAATAAGTCGGACGAGAGTCAGGCAAGCGAAGCGCGCAGCGAGCCGCAGGCGAGCGTAGGCGGGTGGCCGCGGACGCCCGCGGCCGGGTCCCGCTCAGTAACCCAGGGCGGTGCCGTCGCGGCGCGGGTCGGTGGCGCCGAGCCACGCGCCCGACGTCGGATCGCGCGCGATCAGCTGCACGGCGCCCATCGGGTAGGGACTCGGCTGCACGTCGTGGCCCCAGTCACGCAGCTTGTCGAGCACGTCCTTGGGGTGACCCGGCTCGACCATCAGCTGATCGGGCATCCACTGGTGATGGAAGCGCGGCGCGCTCACGGCCTGCAGCGGATCGAGCTTGAAGTCGATCGAGTCGATCAAGGTCTGCAGCACCGCCGAGATGATCAGCGTTCCCATCGGGCTGCCGACGATGTAGCGCACCTGCCCGTTCTCGAGCACGATCGTCGGCGTCATGCTCGAGAGCGGGCGCTTGCCGGGGCGAATCGCGTTCGCCGCGCTGCCGAGCGCGTTCCAGGCGTTGGGCGAGGTGGGCGAGATCGAGAAGTCGTCCATCTCGTTGTTCAGCACGATGCCCGTTCCGGGCACGGTGATCAGTGACCCGAACAGCGTGTTCACCGTCTGCGTGAGTGACACGGCGTTGCCCATGCCGTCGACGATCGAGATCTGCGTCGTGCCCGCGTCGCCGGGCGGTGCGACGAGCGGCGCGCGCGCGCGCGGGATCGCGGGCTTGCCCCAATTCCACGGCGCGCGCTGCCAGAACGGGGGCGCCTTCAGCTCCGCGCTGAGCTCCGCGCCATACTCCTTCGAGATCAGCTTCTCCGTCGGCACGGTCCAGTAGTCGGGATCGCCGAGATATACGGCGCGATCCGCGAACGCGAGCTTCATCGCACCCGCGACGAGATTGATCTCCTCGCTCGAGTTCAAGCCCAGCTTCGCCAAGTCGTATGGCTCGAGCGCGTTCAGCATCTCGAGCAGGAGCACGCCGCCCGAGCTCGGCGGCGGCATCGAGACGATCTCGAGCCCGCGATACTGACCGCGCACCGGCGTGCGCCAGATCGGGTGATAGTTGGCGAGGTCGTCGACCGTGAGCGCGCCGCCGCTGGCGTCGGCGATCTTGCGCGCGATCGGCCCGTACGCGAGCGCACCGCCGCCGCGCGCGCCGACTTCTTCGAGTGTCTGCGCGAGCTCCGGCTGGCGCAGGCGCCAACCGAGCGGGGGGATCTGTCCCTTGTCGAGCTGAATGCGCGCGGTCTCGGGGAAGCTCGCGAGCTTGGGCGCGATCATCTGCAACATGCGGCGATGCGCGGGCCCGACCTCGATGCCGTCGCGGCACAGGCGGATCGCGGGCTTCAGGAGCTCCTTCCACTCGAGAGACCCGTAGCGCTCGTGCAGCTCCCAGAGTCCCTGCACGAGCGAAGGCACCGCGACCGCGCGCGGCCCGATGCGCGACGCGTCGGGGATCGCCTTGCCGTCGAGGCCGATGTAGTTCGCGGTGTTCGCGCTCGCGGGCGCCGTCTCGCGCGCGTCGAGCGCCGCGGCTTCGCTCGACTCCGCCATGTACACGACGATGAACGCGCCGCCGCCGAGGCCGGAGCTGTACTGATGCGCCACCCCCGCCGCGAACGCGGTCGCAATCGCCGCGTCGACCGCGTTCCCGCCGCGCCCCAAGATCTCGCGCCCCGCGTCCGCCGCCGGCCCGACCGAAGTCACGACCATGCCGCGCTGGCCCCACGCCGGGCCGGGGCTCTCGGCGCGCGCGAGCTGCGCGGCGAACAGGCACACGACGACCGTCAGGACGACCTTCGGGAGGGATGGACGCATCGCTTCCGACCGTATCACGCGTTCGGCGGCGCGTGCTAGCGTGCGCGGCGGACGCTTCGATGCGATGTCGGATGCAAGTCGGCTCTTCAGCGAGAAACACGGCAGCTACGTCCGTTTCATTCGGGCGGTGGGTTATCCGCAGGGACTGCGAGCGTTCTTCCTGCAGTCACCGCTGCTGCGCTCGGGAATGCGCGTGCTGGACGCCGGCTGCGGGACTGGCGTGGTCACGTTCGCGCTTCGGGACGCGCTCGTGTCTCGCTCGCTCGCGCTCGGCGCGTTGCACGCGTTCGACCTCACGCCGGCGATGCTCGAGCGGTTCCGCGCCACGCTCGCGCGCCGCGCGATTCAAGACGTCGAGATGGTGCAAGCGGATGTGCTCCGCCTCGACCTGCTGCCCGAGTCATGGTCCCGGTACGATTTGATCGTGTCGGCGTCGATGCTCGAATACGTCCCGAGGGATCGGCTCGCCGAGGCACTCGGCGGACTGCGCGCTCGGCTTCGCGACGACGGTCGCTTCGTGCTGTTCATCACGCGCCGCAACTGGCTGACCCGCCCGTTGATTGGGCGCTGGTGGCGATCCAATCTGTACGGCAAGGGGGAGCTGCGCGACGCGTTTCGCCGTGCGGGGTTCTCGCGCTTCGAGTTTATCCGCTTCCCGGCCTCCGCCCGCCATCTCGCTCTCTGGGGGCACGTCGTCGAAGCGACGCGCTGACTGGGTGGAGACGCACGCTTGATCCGCAGGCTGACGCACTTCTGTGTTCTCGCGCTCGCGCTCGGAGCCTGCCGCGCGCAACCGGCGGGGCCGGTCGCGCTGCTGTAGGTGCGCGGCGTCGGCGAGATCCGGATCGAGCTCCTCGAGAAGCTCGCGCCGCGCCACGTCGCGAACTTCATGGCGCTCGCGAACGCGCACTTCTACGACGGCACCACGTTTCACCGCGTGATTCCGAAGTTCATGATCCAGGGCGGCGATCCCAATTCGAAGGACGCCGACCCGAAGAACGACGGCTTCGGCGGCCCCGGCTACTTCATCGCGCCCGAGTTCAGTGACACGCCGCATCTTCCCGGCGTGCTCTCGATGGCGCGCCAATCGGAGCCCAACACCGCCGGGAGTCAGTTCTTCCTGATGACCAGCGGGTCGGAGTCGTGGCGCCCGCAGCTCGACGGCCAGTACAGCGTGTTCGGCCGCGTGCTCTCGGGCCAGGACGTCGTCGATCACATCTCGAGTGCGCCGCGCGACGCGCAGGACCGCCCGCTCGAGAACGTCGTGGTCGAGTCGGTGACGATCCAGCCCGCGGTGCGCTGAAGAGCGGAGCAGGGAGCCGCGGCCGGCGCTTCGGCGGGCGCCTCCTCGTGGGTCCCCTCGGCGGACCTCGACCCTACTCGTCGGCATCCCGCCGAAGCACCGGCCTCTGGCCATCTCACTCCGGGAGTGAGTCGCATCTCATGGCGTTGTCAGCATCGCGCGCCGCCCGCGTTCGTCAGAACGCGCATGAGCAAGTGCTCGATCCGATCAGCGGCCGCCTGGTTCCTGTTGAGCGGCAGTCCCCTCCTGCCCGCTCGACTCGAGCGCCCGAGCGCAAGCCCGGGTGTGGCCGTGCCCGCGCCGGAGGCCCCCCTCCCGGCCCGGGCGATCGGCGAGCACGATCTGCGCCTCGGCGGTCTGCGCCTGCAGCTCGTGCTCGCGCCCAATTCCACCGCGCCCGGCGAGTGGAACGACGAGCCCCAGCCCGATCTGTTCCGCGTCTACGTCAGCCACGCCCCCCGCTCGTGACGACCGCCCCGGCCTGAGCCATACTGCGCGGCCCGCGCCGGCCCCGCCCGGCGCTTCTCGTTCGTGGCGCGGTAGCTCAGTTGGTAGAGCAGCGGACTGAAAATCCGCGTGTCGGCGGTTCGATTCCGCCCTGCGCCACCAGCGAGTCACTTGACGCTTCGCGCACCTGCGTCGTTCGAGCCCCGCCGCGTGCAACTGTGCCATGGAAGCTTGGTACGTCAGCAAACTTGGTACCGGCCAGGCCGGGAAGAACGAGCCGCAGATGCTCACCGAGGGCGCCATGGGCCGTGCCTAGTAGACGCCCTGGTCGTCCCGCTCTAGGCCGACCTTCCCCGCAAAGTGCCAGGAGACGAAGGCGAAGTAGCCGGTCGTGAGCGCCAACGCGACCGGCCACCAGATCGACGCGAGCCAGAGCGCGGTTGGCGAGGAGGCGACGTCGTAGGCAGTCAGTGAGTTCTCGGGCGCGAGCGTCGAGTGCAGCATCTCCGGAAAGATCGCAGCCGCGCCGGTGGCCAGTATCCCGATCAGCAGAAAGGTGGACGCCGCGAAGGCACGGCGCTCGCGGCCCGTCGCGAGCCCGGACACCAGCGCGAGGATCGAGGCGACGACGACGAGGATTCCGAACCAACAGAAGGGATTGCCAATCGCGCGCCCGGGCACGTCGGGCCGCACCAGCCACGACTCGATCGTGATGGCGAGGAACAAAGGTGCCGCGGCCCCCCAGAGGAGCTTTGCAAGCGCGCGGCTGCGGCCGTGAACCGGGCCTTCGGTCTTCAAGATGAGATAGGTGGCTCCGTGAGCGGCCAACAGGACCACCGCGAAGACCGCAACCGACACCGTGTACCAGTCGAGCAGCCCGACCTGGCCCGTCACGCGGAAGTCCGTGAAGAAGGCCATCGAGAACTGACCGTGGGCATCGAGCGGAACGCCGCGCGCGACGTTGCCCGCCGCCGCCCCGAACAGGATGGCCAGCAGACAGTTGGAGAGCACGAAGACGAAGTCCCAGAAGCTCGACCAGAGTGGATCGGGGATGTGTCTCCCAACCTCGAGGGACATCCCGCGCAACACGAGACACCACAGGATCAAGAACAGGGCGAGGTAATAGCCGGCGAACGCCGAGGACAAGAGGCGCGGGAACGCGACGAACAGGGTCCCGCCGAACGCGACCAGCCAGACCTCGTGCCACGACCAGAGCGGCCCGATCGCCGCCACGATCTGACGCCGCTCCGCGCGCGTTCGCGCGACGAGCCAGTGCAGCATCCCGGCGCCGAAGTTGCGCCCGTCCAGCGCCACGTAACCGATCAGCATGAAGCTGGTGATCCCGTACCACGCCGCGATCATGCGGTCTCCTCTTCCGGGCCCAGGCCGATCTCGCGACCCACCAGAACCAGAAACAGAACGCCGAGCACGAAATAGAGGCCCGTGAAGCCGATCAACGTGAAGACGACGTTGCCGTTGCTCACAACCTGGCTGTAGCCGTCGCGCGTGCGGAACAGCCCATAGATCAACCACGGCTGGCGCCCGAGCTCGGCCGTCATCCAGCCGAGCGTGTTGGCGATGTACGGGAACGGCAGCGCCAGCAAGAGCAGCCAGAGCAGCCACGGGGTGGACTCGAGTCGGCCGCGCCAGCTCTGGAAGCAGGCGACCGCCATCAGTACGATGAAGATCGTCCCGAGCGTGATCATCAGGTGGAACGCGTAGTACAGGAGCTCGATGTTGTCGGGCCAGACGTCCTCGGGATACTCGTCGAGCCCGTGCACTTCGCTCGCGAACGTGCCGTAGGCGAGGAAGCTGAGGGCGCCGGGAATCTCGATCGGATTGTCGAGCCGCTTCTCGGCGAGATTGGGCTGGCCGATCACGGCGATTCCGGCCATCGGTCCGCTCGCGAACCGGCCTTCCATGGCCGCGAGCGTCACCGGCTGGTGTCGCGCGACCATCTTGGCCTGCTGATCTCCGGTCGGAAAGGCGACGAGAAGCGATGCGATCAGCCCGACGAGCGTTCCCGCGCGCAGATAGAGGCGCGCTTGGACGAGGTGCGTGCTCCGCAAGGCGTAGAATGCTCCAATCGCGGCGACCACGAATGCCCCAGTCACGACCGCTGCCATCTGATTGTGCGCGAACTGGACCCACGCCCAGGGATTCAGCAGGTAGTCACTCAGAGCGGCGATGCCGAGCGAGCCATCGGCTTCGACGCGGTACCCCGCTGGGTGCTGCATGAACGCATTCGTGACGAGGATGAAGTAGGCGGAGAGCCAGCTTCCCACCGCAACCGCGACCGCGGCGAGGAAGTGAGCTCGCGGGCCCAGTCGCTTCTCGCCCCAGATCAGCGCGCCCACGAAGGCGCTCTCGAGAAAGAACGCGAACATGCCCTCCATCGCGAGCGTCTGGCCGATCACGCCACCCGCATGGCGGGAGAAGCCGGCCCAGTTCGTCCCGAACTGGAACTCCATGGGGATGCCGGTGACGACGCCCACCGCGAAGTTGAGCCCGAAGATCTTTGCCCAGAACCGGACGGCCCGAGCGTATTGCGGGTCGCTGGTCCGCAGCGCACGCCACTTCCAATAGACCAGGAACCACGCCAGCCCCATCGTGAGCTGGGGGAAGAGGTAGTGATAGGTCACGGTGAAGCCGAACTGCAGTCGACTCCAGAACGCGGGATCGGAGACGGTTTCCATGATCACCGGTCGACTGTGATAGCGGGGTCCATCAAGGCGATTCCGTCGAGCGCTGGGCAAGGATCAGCTGTGAGCCGCGCTGTCCCGTCCAGTACGTCCAGACCCACTGCAGAAACACGGTGAGTCGAAGGCTCGACTGTGCGAGGAACTCGAGGTGGACCGCGGCCCAGGCCAGCCACGCCGGAAGGCCGCGCAAGTGCAGCCGGTGGCTCTGCAGCACCGCATATCCCGCGCCTACGACCGCCATGCTCCCCTTGTCAAAGTAGCGGAAGGGATGCGGCTGGGTCTCGGCCCTCCCCTTGACTCTCCGGCGGAGCGCACGGCCGACGTAGCGGCCCTGCTGCATCGCGACTTGAGCGACGCCGGGCAGCGGCTTCCCGTCTTGGTCGAGGGACACGGTGTCGCCGATCGCGAACACTTCCGGATGTCCAGGCACCGAGAGGTCCGGCTGCACGCGCACACGGCCCGCTCTGTCCGTGGCGACGCTCAACCATTTTCCCGCCGGCGACGGAGTCACTCCCGCCGTCCAGATGACCGTCCGGCTCGCGATCCGCTCCCCAGCGACGATCACGCCTTCCGCGTCGATCCGATCGACGCCGTGGCCGAGCCGGACCTCC
>JBGQIB010000157.1:0-10294 GCA_041498295.1 bacterium
CGGCTCGATCTGTTGCAGCTGCACGATCTGGATCTCGCTCGGCGCTTCTTCCGGCGGCTGGATGGCGCGCACGAGCGCGAACACCGCCAAGCCTCCGATCAACACCGTCGCGGCGCCGCTCGTCGCGTTGGGCAAGAGCGGCGGGGTCGAGTGGTAGCGAACCGGCTGTGACTCGATGCACAGGCGCGCTGCGCCCCAGCCGTAGCGGCGACGGATGGCGCTGGCCGTCACTTGTCGGCCGAGATGCGCTCGATCGTCGCGCGGCGGCTACTCGGCCAGATGTCCTCGACCGCACCGACGGCGAGCAGCAGATCTTCGCTGCGCGAGTCCGCGTGCGGCGCGAGCAGCGGGCGCTCGAGCCCGGCGGCGCGCAGGCGCATCAGGCGCGGACGCAGCTCTTCCTTGCCGATGCGCGTCGGCGCCGCCCCCGGCGCGACCACCTCGAACGGAAGCTGCCCGTCGCCCGTGGGGTACACACGAAGCTGTAGGCCCGAGTAACTCTCGGCCATCGGCTGCGCGCCGGCGTCGGAGCCGATCTTCGGCACGACGATCTCGCCGAGGTCGATGCTCTTCTGGGAGTCGGGCGTGCCCAACTGCGTCATCGCGAGCAGGATCAGGAACGCTAGGTCGACGAACGAGAAGAGCCACGCGGGAGTATCGGAATGCGAGGTCGCCACGGGTCTCTAGAGCGACGGGTTGCGCCAAAAACCGCGTGACGGGGATCACAAAACAGAGATGAAGCCGCCCGCAGCGAGCCGCAGGCCAGCGCAGTCAATCGGTTCTAGCCTCGGCGTCTCCCGCCGCGGCTGCCGCGGCGGCGGCCGCGCGAGCGCTTGCGGTGCGCGGGCGTGCCTTCGACCAGCGGGGTGCCAGGTGGCGAGTTCGGTTCTGGCGCGTGTGTCTGCGAGGGTCCCTGTCCCTGCGGGCCGCCGTCGTCGCTGGGCGCGCGCGCCTCGGCTTCTTGCAGCACGCTCAGCAGCTCGGCGCCGAAATGCTCCGTCCACCACGGCTTCACGTTGCTGAGCGCACGCAGCTCGTCGACGCTGCGCGGCTGCGTCGCCGCGACTTCCTCGAGCGAGGCGTTGGGACAGAAGACCCCGGGATCGAGGCCGAGCTCGCGCGCGCGCCGCGCCCGCCAATGCTTCAGCTCCTCGAGGCGCGCCTCGCCGCGGCGGTCGAGGCGGCGACGTCCGTTCTGCGCGGCTTTGCGCTCGAGGGGTGGATGCTCCGGGCCCTCGAGCCCGCGCTGCACGGCGTCGACCAGCTCCTGGCCGAGACGGCGCAGCACCAGGTCCGTGATGCCGCGGCGCTTGCCGAGCGCCCGGCGAGAGAGCGGCGGGTTTTGCGCGAGGTCGAGCAGCGTGCCGTTGCCCATCACCTTGAACGGCGGGCGGTCGCCTTCGCGCGCGCGCTTGTCGCGCAGCAGAAAGAGCTCGCGCAGCACCGCGAGTCCACGCGGCGTCAGCTTGCGCGCGCCCTTGATGCGCAGGTAGCCCTGTTGGTCGAACTCGCGCTCCGGCCACACGCGCAGCTCGAGCCCCAAGAACTCCTTCTGCGCCCAAGTGAGTCGACCCAGCGCCCCGAGCTCGCGCTCGAGGATCTGCGACAGCTCGGCGAGATAGCGCACGTCGGCTGCCGCGTACTCGATCTGCACGTCGCGCAGCGGCCTGCGCGACCAGTCAGTGCGTTGTTGGTCCTTCGACAAGCGCACGTCGAAGTGGCGCTCGACGAGCGCTCCGTAACCCACGGCGGGGTAACCGAGCAGCTGCGCAGAGATCATCGTGTCGAACAGATTCCGCACGCGGATCCCGGCGTGCCGGTTCAGCACGAACAGGTCGTACTCGGCCGCGTGAAAGACTTTGCGGATCGCGGGATCGGCCATGACCGGCGCGAGCGCGTCGAAGGCGCGCGCGGGCAGCGCCAACGGATCGATCAGGAAGGTCCCGCACGACGCGCTGATCTGAACCAGACACAGCTTGTCGAAGTAGTGGAAGAAGGAGTCGGCCTCCGTGTCGAAGGCGATCACCTTCTCCAGGGCCAGCTTCGCGGCGAGCTCCTCGACCTCCGCGACCGTTTCGATGAACGGATACTCGCCCATGAGCCGTTCGCTGGGACTCCTTGCGGGGGGTCGACCGTTCTACAAACGCGTCTGCGGAGGGGCGCGATCGGAAGGGAAGTCCCGCGACCCAGGCGCCGCGCGATTCTAACCGGAGCGGCGCGACGAGCCAGTCCCAGAAGGGGATTTTCGCAGCAGTTCGATGAGTTGGTCTTCGAGCCGCTCGTGCGCGGCGAAGCTCTCGAGGAAGGCGCCGAACACGGCGCGGGCGGCGTCGGTGTGGCCCAGGTCGAGGTGCGTCCCCACCTGTTCGAGGTCCCGGCGGATGCCAATGTGCGCCACACGCAGACTCTTGATCGGCCCACCCTGAGAAGGGGCGCGCTTCTCGGCCATCGGAAACGAGACGTCCTCCTCGTGCGCGAGGTGCGTCAGCAAGAGCTTCCGGTAGTCGCGAAAGTGCCTTCGGGCCGTATCGATCTGCCCGTCCTCGAGCGCCTTCGCGGTCCGCTGCGCGAGCGCGTCGACCTTGTCGCCGCCCTCGCGCCAGGTCTCGATCAGCTCGAGCGCCTTGCCGGCGGGCTTCTTTCGCGGACGCGCGGCCATGCTGGCGCGGATCTTACCCGATGGCGAAGCTTCCTCGCCGATGCGGCGACTCGTCGTCAACGCCTCCGCGCTCGGCCTCGTGCTCGCCTGCGCTGGGTTCTCGGAGGTGCCGGCCCCGCCGGCCTCGCTCGAGTGGCGCGACTGCGGCGGCGAGTTCGCCTGCACCGAGCTGCGCGTGCCCGTCGATCACCGAGCCCGTGGCGGCGCGATGCTCGCGCTGCGCGTCGCGCGCTTGCCCGCGGAAAAGCCGGAGCAGCGCCTCGGCGTGTTGTTCGTGAATCCGGGCGGGCCGGGCGTCTCGGCGGTCACCTATCTGCGCTCGAGCTGGCCGCGCCTGGGCGAGCTCGTGCGCGCGCGCTTCGACCTGGTCGCGTTCGACACGCGTGGCACCGGCGGCAGCGCGCCGCTCGACTGCCACGAGTCATTCGCGCGACTCATGGAGCAAGATCCGGCGCCCACCGACACCGAACAGTGGCAAGCCGCGGTCGACGCGAGTCGCGCGTTCGCGGACGAGTGCTCGCGGAAGTACGGAACGCTCCTGCCGTTCATGAGCAGCGCCGACAACGCGCGCGACCTCGAGTGGGTGCGCGCAGCGCTCGGCGAGGAGCGGATCTCGTATCTCGGCTACTCGTACGGTACCGCCCTCGGCGCGAGCTACGCGACGCTGTATCCCGAGCGCGTGCGCGCGCTGGTTCTCGACGGCGCGATCGATCCCGCGTTCGACCTCGCGCAATTCACGCGCGAGCAAGCCGACGCGGTCGAGGCGGCGCTCGTCGCCTACGATGCCGAGGCCAAGCGCAGGGGATGGCACGGCACCGAGACACTGGACGACGTCTACGCGCATGCGCCGCGGAAGAGCCGAGTGATGTACGCTGCCGCGGAAGGGCTGGCCTCGCCGCCCGACGGCTGGCACGAGCTCGCGAGCGCGCTCGGCCGCGCGCAGACCGGCGACTCGAGCGGCGTCGAGGAGCTCGCGCAGCGCTACTTCGGCGAGCGCCCCGACGGCACGCGCGAGCTGTCCGTCGAGGCACAGCTCGCGACGCTGTGCGCCGACCAACACCGTTTGGCGTCGGTCGAGGCGTATCGCGAGGCGCTGCCGGCGCTGGCCGCCTCCTCGCCGCACTTCGGGTCCGCGAATCTGCTCTCGCACTTGCCGTGCGCGTTCTGGCCCGAGCCGGACGGGGGCTCCATGCCCGAGCCCGGCGGGCGCGGCTTGGCGCCCATCCTGGTGATCGCGAACCGCGACGACCCACTCACTCCGCACCTCTGGGGTGAGCGCCTGGCGGCGCGCTTCCCGTCCGCGACGCGGATCGACGTCGAGAGCCGGGGGCACACCGCGTTCGCCCGCGGCAACGCGTGCGTAGACTCACTCGTCGAGCGCTATCTGGTCGCGCCGGCGCCGCCGGAGCGCACTCACTGCCCTTGAGCCGTTAGCTGAGCACGGCGATGATCTGGTTGAACGCGATCCCGAGGACGATGCCCGGCGCGAAGTACATCGCGAGCAGACCGAGGCGCGTGACCATGCTCTGCTCCACGTGCACCATGAGATAGATCGGCGTCGTCACGCCGATCAGGAAGTTCGCAAGCCCCCAGCCGACGTGGTTGTTCGTGAGCGCGTGGACGATCAGCCCGAGATGGATCGCGAGCTGGAGTGCGAGGGTGATCCCGCCGACGATCATCCAGGTCGTGCCCCAGGACTTCCACCACTTGGCGAGCGCGTCCTGTTGCTGGACCGTGAGGTCCTTACCTGAGACAGTGCGCACGCCGTCCTGGAACGCGACCTCGTTGGCACCGGCCGGCTCGGCGTTCGGCGCGTTCTTGTCGACGACCACCGGCATCTCGCGCGTCTCGAGCTTCTTCCGGTACTTCTCCGGCACTTCGTAATAGTTCTCGGTGAAGTGCACGTGACCGGCCTCGTCCTTGTACTTGTACGCCTGCGCGTGCGCCTTATTGGCGACGAGGCCCAGACCGACGGCGAGCGCGACTACGAGGGCGATGCGAGCGACGCGAGCTTTCATGGCGCCGTTATCGACCGCGGGAAGGCGACGGCTTTACCCGGAGCGCGCAGAGCGCTGGTAGGGTGCCTCATCGGCTAGGGTGCCCGCGCGATCACAGGGTTAGAGTAGGTCGCCATGCGCTGGTCCCAGATGTTCATTCCGACGCTTCGCGACGACCCCGCCGACGCCGAGGCGACGAGTCATCGCCTGATGCTGCGCGCGGGCCTGATCCGCCAGCTCGGCGCGGGGATCTACTCGAAGCTTCCGCTCGGCGAGCGCGTCGCGCGCAAGGTCGAGGCGATCGTACGCCAGGAGATGGGCCGCATCGGCGCGCAGGAGTTCCGTCTGCCCATGCTCCACCCAGCCGAGCCGTGGAAGGAGAGCGGCCGCTGGACGTCGGTGAAGGAGGAACTCTTCCGCCTGAAAGATCGCAAGCAGGCCGACATGGCGCTGGCGATGACGGCCGAGGAGATCTTCACCACGCTCGCGCGCGCCGAGCTGCGCAGTTACCGCCAGCTGCCGCAGATCTGGTACCAGATCGGCGACAAGTTCCGCGACGAGCCGCGCCCCAAGTCCGGCGTACTGCGCGGGCGCGAGTTCACGATGAAGGACTCGTACTCGTTCGACGTGGATCGCGCGGGGCTCGACGTCTCGTTCGACAAACACGCCGACGCGTACCGGCGCATCTTCTCGCGCTGTGGCGTCGAGACGATTCCAGTCGAGGCGTCGTCGGGCTCGATGGGCGGCAGCATGTCCGTCGAGTTCATGGCGGTCTGCGACGCGGGCGAGGACTGGATCGTCGTGTGTCCCGGCTGCGGCTACGCCGCGAACGTGGAGAAGGCGAAGTCGGTCGCGAGCGCGGTCACGGACCCTGTGGGCGCGGGCCCGGTCGCGAAGTTCCCGACGCCGGGAGTGCGCACGATCGACGACCTTGCGCGTTTCAAAGGCGGTGCGCCCGCGGAGCGACAGATCAAGACGCTCGTGTACGTCGTCGACGAGAAACCCGTCCTGCTCCTGCTGCGCGGTGACCACGAGCTGAACGAGGTGAAGCTCGGCGAGCTGCTCGGCGCCGCGCCGTTCCGGCCCGCGCACGCAGAGGAGTGCCGCGCGGCGCTCGGCGCGCTGCCCGGCAGTCTCGGCGCCGTCGGAGTCACGGGCCTGCGCGTGTTCGCCGACGAAGCGCTGCGCGGCCGCCGCGAGATGACGACCGGCGCGAACGAGAACGACTTCCACCTGCGACACGTCGACGTATCGCGCGACCTCTCGCAAGTCACTTGGGCGGATCTGCGCAGCGCGCGCCCGGGCGACGCGTGCGCGAGCTGCGGCAAGTCACTCGAGCTGAAGAAGACCATCGAGATGGGCCACATCTTCAAGCTCGGTCTGCGCTACTCCGAATCGATGGGCGCGCGCGTGCTCACCGCGGAAGGCGTGGAAGTCCCGATCGTGATGGGTTCCTACGGGATCGGCATCGAGCGCATCATGGCCGCCGCGATCGAAGCTCACAACGACGCGAATGGGATCGTCTGGCCGATTGCGATCGCGCCCTTCGACGTCGTCGTCTCGACCGTGAAGGCGAGCGACGCGGACCAACGCGAGAAGTCGGAGCGCCTGTACGCGGAGCTCTCTGCCTGCGGGCTCGAGGTTCTCCTCGACGACCGCGACGAGCGCCCCGGCGTGAAGTTCAAGGACGCGGATCTGATCGGCATCCCGTTCCGCGTCGTGCTCGGGCCGCGCGCGCTCGCGAAGGGCTGCGTCGAGCTCGTCGCGCGCGAGGGCGGCGAGACACGCGAGGTGCCGATCGATCAAGTCACCGCCGAGCTCCGGCAGCGGCTCCGGAAGTGACTGCGCCGCTCGCGGCGCTCGCGCAGCAGATCCAGAAGGGCGGATGAGCACGCGAGTCACGCTGTGGCTGCTCGACGCGCACTATCAGATCTTTCGCGCCTACCACGCGATGCCGGATCTGCGCGCGACTGACGGTACGCCGATCGGCGCGCTTCGCGGCTACGGGGCGATGCTCGTGAAGCTGCTCGCGGAGCAGAAGCCGACGCACGTCGTGGCCGCTTGGGACCACGAGCTCACGAGCTTTCGCAACGACCTTCACGCGGGCTACAAGGCCGGCCGAACCGAGGCGCCGCCCGATCTCGAGCCTCAGTTCGCGCTGTGCGCGGAGCTGACCGAAGCGCTCGGCGTGCGCGTCGTCGGCGTGCCGAGCTTCGAGGCGGACGATGTGATCGCGACCCTGACCGCGCGCGCGCTCGACCGCGGCGCGGACGTGGTGATCGCGACGGTGGACAAGGACCTCGGCGCGCTCGTCTCGGAGCGAGTCAGTCTGTTCGATCCGCGCAGCGACTCACTCATCGGCCCGGCCGGAGTCGAGGCGCGGCTCGGCGTTCCGCCGGAACTGGTCCCGGACTTCCTGACCCTGGTTGGTGACGCCGTCGACAACGTGCCGGGCGTTCCCGGGATCGGCGCGAAGACGGCTGCCCTCCTGCTGCGTCGCTTCGGCCGGATCGAGAGCATCCCTGCGGACCCACGCGAATGGGCGGGAGCCGGGGTGCGCGGCGCGGAGCGCGTGGCGCGCGCGCTCGCCGAGAACCGCCCGGCGATCGAGCTCGCCCGCTCGCTGATACGCATGCGCGAGGACGTGCCGCTCGCGCTCGAGCTCGCCGACCTGGCCTGGCGCGGCGCAGAGCGCGCCGGGCTTGCGGCTTTCTGTGAGCGGCTCGGGATTCGCGGCCTGGCCGATCGCGTGCCGCGGTTTCGGGACTGACCGGCGGCGGATGGCCAACGCGCTCTCACTCCTGCGCCTTTTGCTGGTCGGGCCGTTCGTCTGGCTGCTCGCACGCGGCGACCCAGACTCGGCGCTCTGGGCTGGGATGCTCTTCGGTGTCGCCATCGCGAGCGATCTCGCCGACGGCCCGCTCGCGCGCGCGCGGGGCACGGCGAGCGGCGTCGGTCGCGCGCTCGACCACGTCGCGGATTTCGCGTTCGTCGAAGCGGGCCTGTGCGTCGCCGCGGCGCGCGGCACACTGCCGTGGCTCCTGCCCGTCCTCGTCGCGATCGCCTTCTTGCAGTACGTCGTCGACTCGTACTGGCTGCAGCGCGCGGGCGAGCTGCGCATGAGCGGCCTCGGTCGCTGGAACGGTGTGCTCTATTTCGTGCCGCTGGGAGGCGTGTTGCTCGTCGACCTCGGCGCGAGCGCGCTGGCCGACCCGAACCGCTGGCTCGCCTGGGCGCTCTGCGCCTCGACGCTCGTCTCGATTGCCGACCGCGCGCTCTCACTGCGCCGCGTCACCTCCGAGCCGACGTGAGCCGCGTCGCGCGCGCGCTCGTGATCCCGTTCCTTGCCGCGGCCTGCGCCAGCGCGATTCCGCCGGCCCGAGCTCCACAGCCCGCGGCGGAACGCGGCTTCCGCGCGGCGACACCGGAAGGGGTCGAGCTCTTCTATGACCCGCATCTGCGCAGCTACGGCGTCGCGGGCCAGCCCGGCGTGTACTGGCTCGACGGCCGCTTCTTCCGCCGGACCAGCGGCAATTGGGAGGCCAGCTCGCGCCTCGAGGGCGCGTGGCAGCCGTGCGCGCCGGCCGAGCTGCCCGAGGGCCTGCGCGACGCCAAGCCTTACTGACTTCGTTCGCCTGCGGCTCATTGCGCGCGGCTCCGCCCGACATCGGCCCGCGGGCCGATGTCCCGCGGGGGCGGGTTCGGCTCGGGGCGGCCCTCGCCTCGCCTCCGCTAGCCTCGGCGCATGTTGCGCGTCCTGCTCCCGACGGTCGGCCTCCTGGTCCTCTCGAACTTGTTCATGACCTTCGCGTGGTACGCGCATCTGCGGAACCTGGCGGAGCGCCCCTGGTGGTTCGCCGCGCTGGCGAGCTGGGGAATAGCGTTGTTCGAGTACCTCCTGCAGGTGCCAGCCAACCGCATCGGCTTCACGGCGCTGTCGCTCCCGCAGCTGAAAGTCCTGCAGGAGGTGATCACGCTCGCGGTCTTCGTCCCCTTCTCGATTCTGTACATGCAAAATCCCGTGAAGCTCGATTTTCTGTGGTCGGGGCTATGCATGTTGGGTGCGCTCTACTTCATGTTCCGAGGCTGAAGCGTATAATCGAGCCACACGCCTCGCATCACTCAGGAGGGCGGATGGACGTTCAGAAACTGCTTCGCAATCCGAGATTCCGGTTACTCCGCGGCCCCGCACCCGACCCCAGTCAGGTGAAGCAGTTTCGAGAGGACGCCCCGCCCAACCTCCCGCGCACCTACGTCCGGTTCATGGAAGCCTGCGCCGGCGCGCGTGGGAAGATCCCGTACGAGACCGGCTACATCGAGTTCTTCTCGCTCGAGCGCGTGCTCGACGAGAACCGCGCGCACCATGTCGCGCAGAGCCTGCCGGGCTTCTTCGCGTTCGGCTCGGACGGCGGCGACGAGCTCTACGTCTTCGATCTGCGCAAGGACGACGGCGCGCCGGTCTGCTCGGTGTCCGCGAAATCCGGAAGTGTCTCGAGTCTCTCCCCGATCACGAACAGCTTTTCCGAGTTTCTCGAGGGCATCGTGATGATGGCGGGCGCTACGTAGGCGCGAGGCGAGGGCCGTCGCGAGCCGAGCCCGCCCCCGCGGGACATCGGCCTGCGGGCCGATGACAGGCGGAGCCGCGCGCAGCGAGCCGAAGGCGGTCGAGGTCAGCAAGGGGCGAGGCGAGGGCCGTCGCGAGGCGAGCCCGCAAGCGGCGGAGCCGCGCGCAGCGAGCCGAAGGCGAGCGAAGTCAATAAGGCGCGAGGTCGAAGAGTTCGCGGTAGGCGCGGCGTAGGAACACGAGGCCGATCGCCGCGTTGAAGAACACGAAGAAGTTGTGCTGCAGGAATCCGAAGATGGAGACCTGTCCCTCGTAGCCGGGGAAGAGCACGACCCAGAGCGTGATCGCGACGGCGCGCATCGGTCCCGGCACCGCGGCGCCAAAGAAGATCACCGGCAGATAGCCGAGCATCTGGCGCAGATCGACCGGGATCTCGAACAGATGAGCCGCCGCGGTATAGACCACGATCGCGAACAGCATCGCCGGCGCGCGCAGCGCGACCAGCGCGAGATACTGCCAGCGCTTCGCCAGTCGGAACGCGCGGAAGATCGCGCGCTCTCGCAGCTTCGAGCCCGCGCCGAAGCGGCCGTGGAAGTACTCGGTGAAGGCGAAGAAGAAGATGAGCGCCGCGCCGGCCACCCAGGGGATGGCGGCGAAGACCTTCGGCAGCTCGTCGCCCGCGACGAACCAACCGAGCGTCGCCCACGAGATCAGGTAGTAGAACTCGCAGAACATGATGAACAGCATGCTCGAACCGATCTCCCAGCCCGGGATGCCGTGACGCTTGTTCATGTAGAGCGCGATCGCGCCTTTCCCGACCTGTTCGTTCACGATCGACAAGATGTAACTCGACGCGCGCACGGGCAGCACGTCGCGCAGCCGCACCGGAGCGTTGAACCAGGTGATCACGCGCCACAACACGACCGTGTCGATGACGAGATACAAGAGAGAATATGGAATCATCAGCGCGAGCCATGGAAGCCAGCGCACCGCCGCGACCACGCCCCGCATGTAGCTGAGGACGTCGAGGTGCTCGCGTGCCGCGGCGCCTTCGATGCGCCGCCACCAGAGATA
>JBGQIB010000158.1:0-10198 GCA_041498295.1 bacterium
ATGAAGCCCGCCGGGCCCCACCACGGGTGGCAGGGCTCACCCCATCCGAGCGCGACCCAGCCGACCGTGGGAGCACCGAGGCCGAGATTGAGGTTCACTCCGAAATGACCACCCGAGAAGAACGCGACCAGCGCGGGTGCGTAGTAGGGTCTCACGACGACGGGACCGGGCGCCCAGCCCCAATAGCCGCCGAGATGGACCCAGCGCCCGTAGTGGAACGGCGCCCAGCCCCAGGGCGCTGCGTCGACCCAGGTCCAGCCGTAGAACGGGTCGTACACCCACGAGCCGGTGCTGTACGGCACCCAGCCGGCGGCGACGCGCGGCATCCAGACGGCGCCATACGTCGGCACGACGCGCCAATCCCCATAGTGGTCGAGATCGTCGACCCCGTACACGCCGCTCGGCACGTAGCGCGAGCTCACGGCGTCGAGCTGTTGGTCGGTGCGCGTGTAGTTCCAGCGGTCCCAGTCATCGAGCTCCGCCGCCGCGTACGTCTCGAGCTGCGGGTGGTCCGTGCCGGACACGACGACGGTCTCGCTCGCCGCGACGGAAGCGGACTGGCCGCTCGCCGGAGTCACAGCCGCGTTTCCGCCGCGCCGACTCGTGAAGCTGGTGTTCTCGTCGCTGACTTCGATCCGATAGTAACCCGTGTGCTCGACGGTGAAGGCGGCGTTCGGCGTATCGATCTCGACCGTCGTGCCGGACTTCAAGCTGCGCACGTCGAGCGACGCGTGGCCGGTCACGATGCGGAACTGCAGAAAGTCGGGCTCGAGATTGGTCAGGCCGAGCTGCGTGTCCTCTCCGGCGCGCACGAAGGCGCCCGCGCCGATCTGGATCTCGAGGTTCGCCTTGTCGCCGGTGTAAAGCTGATCGCCCTGGCTGAGCGGCGTGTTGATCTGCGCCGGGGTCCAGTCCTCGGCGCCACTGCGCCAGAACGAGACCTCGCCGTCAGTAAAGCTGAGGCGCGGCGGCGTGCGCTCGAGGCTGGCGGTCGGCTCGTCGTTCGCATGCGCCGGCAGCGCGCCCGTGAAGAGCGCGAGCGCGACCGCTACGCGCAGCCAGCGAGATCCAAGATTCGACATCGAGTCCTCCTGAGTCACTTCTGAGTTCCGTCGCGCTCGACGCCGCCGTCGACGCCGTAAGACAGCGTCCGGCCGAGCACTTCGAACGGCGCGACGATCAAGTAGTAGACCCCGTAGCGAAGCACGAGCCCCGTCACATAGAACGGCGCGTAGATCACGCGCATCGCCACCGGCAATGGCGGCGGAGGCGCGGGCGCAATCACGACCATCGGCGGCGGCGCCGGCACCACCATCATCGGGGGCGCCGGAGGTGGTCCGGCCGGCGGGGGCGGATGGGGACTGGACGGCGCAGAACGCGCGGGCGCCGTCGGGGGCGGATCGGCCCCCGCGGGGCGCGCGGCGGCAAGCGCCGCGAAGGCGCACAGGAGCGCGCACGCAGCCCGCCAAGACCTCGAAATGCAAAGGGATCTTTCGCGCACCAGAGCTTCCACCGCAATCTCCTGACGCCCGTGGAACCGCCTGCGAAGCACCGCGTTGCGCAGCTCCCCGCGCCGCGCCGGCCCTGCCGGTGCGCTGCGCTCCGCGCCGCGCCCGAGCCTTCCTGATCGCATTGATCGCATTGATTGTATGCGCCGTGCGACTGCGCGCGATCGCGCTCGCGGTTCGCGGTCGTACCAATTCGCCGGGCTTCACGCACTTCCAGCGCGACGCGAAATTTCGAGGGCAAGCGACGGCGGGTGTGAAAACTCACACGCGAATTCGTGTGACTCATCTATTCCACGAGTGAGTCAGCTTTTCCGGGACCGGGTATACTCGCGCGCAGAGGGGGAAGGGAAGTGAGAGAGATCTCGCTGAGCGTCGCTGTGTTCCAAGCGGACGCAGCGTCGACAGTGAACGCGGTCATCGCGGCCGAACGCGCCGGCATCGACGGCGTGTGGCTGCCGGCCGCGCCGATGGGGTTCGATCCGCTGACGCTGCTCGGCACCATCGCCTCGTGCACGAACCGCATCGTGATCGGCACCGCTATCGTGCCGACGTATCCGCGCCATCCCGCCGCGCTCGCTTCGCAGGTGCTCGCGCTCGCGCCGTTCGCGCGCGATCGGCTGCGCGTCGGCCTGGGCTCGAGTCACCCGTTCATCATCGAGGGGATGCTGGGCCTCCCGTTTCATCCGCCGATCGCGCATCTGCGCGAGTACATGACGGTCGTGCGCGGCCTGCTCGAGCAGGGTCGGGTCGACTTTTCTGGGAAGTACTTCCGTGTGAACGCCGAGCTGGCGGGGCCGCGCACGCGCGTACCGCTGCCGATCTCGGCGCTGCGCGCGCGCATGTTCAGACTCGCGGGGGAAGTCTCGGACGGCGCGATCTCCGCGTGGTGTCCGATCCCCTACTTGCTCGGCACCGCCCTGCCCGAGCTCGCGCGCGGCGCGCGCTTGGCCGGCAGAGCGCGTCCGCCGCTCATCGCGAACGTTCCGATCGTCTGGAGCTCCGACGGCGCTGCCGTGCGCGCCGCCGGGCGCGCCGCGCTCAGCTCGTACTTGATCGCGCCTGCCTACGTCGAGATGTTCGAGGCGGCCGGCTTCGCGATTCCCGAGAGCCGCGTGCCGCCCGAGGAGTTGATCGATGCGCTGTTCGTGTGGGGCACCGCGGCGCAGATCGCCGACCGCTTGCGCGCGATCCACCGCGCCGGGGTCGACGAGCTGATGGTGACCCTGCACGCGGCGAGCGATCCCGAGAAAGAGCTCTCGGAAGCATTTCACACGCTCGGCAGCCTGTGCGCCGAGCTCCGAGCCAGCGCCCCGCGCAACACGCACTGAGAAGGAGACCCCGTGAAATTCGGCGCAATGATCCAGCCCCGCATCGACGACCTCGACCTGGCGCGCGACATCGAGCGACTCGGCTACGACTCACTCTGGGTTCCCGACTCGCACATGATCGCGTCGGACTGCTACGCGGTAATGGCACTCGCCGCGGTGAACACGTCGCGCATCCGCATCGGCACCGGAGTATCGATCGCCGGCACGCGCATCGCGCCGGTGACCGCGGCGGCGATCGCGACCATCAACCGGCTCGCGCCCGGGCGCGTGTTCCTGGGCCTCGGCACGGGCCACACGGCGATGCGCACGATGGGCTTCGACCCGGTGCCGCCGCGCGAATTTCGCGAGTACGTACGAGTCACTTGCGAGCTGCTCCGCGGCGGCGCGGCCGAGTTCAACTGGCGCGGCAAGACGCGCCACATCGAGTTCCTGAATCGGCATCTCGGGCTGATCGACATCCACCATCCGATCCCGGTCTACGTCGCGGCGAACGGACCCCAGGCGCTGCGCATCGCGGGCGAGTTCGGCGACGGGCGCGTGTCCGCGGACAACGAGCCGGCCGAGATCTATCCGCAGAGCATGGCGGTCGTGCGCGAGGCAGCGCTCGCTGCGGGGCGTGAGCTGCCCGCGGGCTACCACACCTCCACGCTCGCGTTCGCCTGCGTACTGCGCCCGGGCGAGACACTTCGCTCGGAGCGCGTGATCGAGCAGGTCGGCCCGATGTCGGTCGCCTACCTGCGATACTGGTACGAGTGGTATCTCAAGAGCCGCGACGACACACTGATCCCGGCCGAGATCCGAACCGAGTGGCGCGAGTATCTCGAGCACGTCCAAAAGATGGAGACACCCGAGGACCGTCGCTATCTCGAGATCCACGAAGGCCACTGCACGTTCCAGGTCCCGTCGGAGCGCCGCTTCGTGACTCCCAACGTGATCCGCGCGGCGCGCGGCTACGTGGGCGAGCCGGACGAGATCATCGAGATGCTGCGCGAGCGCGAGCGCGCGGGGCTGCACGAGATCACGATCCTCCCGCCAATTCACTGCGCGCGCCAAGTCTACCAAGACTTCGCAGATCAGATCATTGCCCGCTACTGAACCCAGATCCGTCGCGGGCGCCCTGACCGCGATGCTCGAGTCACTCGGCTTCCGCCGCGCCTACGGCGTGACCGGCGGGCCGATCGCGCCGATCTGCCACGAGCTCGGCCGCTCGGCGCTCGAGGCGCTGCACTGCCGCCACGAGTCGGGCGCCGCATTCGCCGCGCTCGAGGACTCACTCGTCTCGGGCGCCCCCGCCGCCGTCTTCGTCACGACCGGGCCGGGCATCACGAACGCGCTCACGGGCATGTGCGCGGCGCGCTGGGAGGGCGGCCGTGTGCTGTTGATCTCGGCGTCGACCTCGCGCCGCGAGGTCGGCCGCCGTGCCTTCCAGGAGACGAGCGACGCGACCCTGCCTCAAGCGGGGCTCTTCGGTCCGGGCCCGATCTTCGACGACGCGTGGCGACTCGAGCGACCCGCGGATCTGCCCGGGATCGCCGCCGCGATCGCCCGCGGGCTCAGCCGCCCGCAGGGCTGGGTCGGGCATCTGAGCGTCCCGATCAGCGTGCAGACGGAGGTCTGCGCGCCGGTGCCGCGCTTCGCCCTGGAGCCGCAGCGCGAGGTCGACGGCGCCGTCGTCGAGCGCTGCGCCGCGCTGCTCGAACGGCGGGAGTTCGCGATCTGGGCGGGCTTCGGCGCGCGCGGCGCTGCGCCGGAAGTTCGGCGTCTCGCGGAGCGCACGGGCGCCGCGGTGATGTGCTCACCGCGTGGCAAGGGAGTCTTTCCCGAAGACCACCCGCAGTACGTCGGAGTCACTGGTTTCGGCGGGCACCCCGAGGTCAAGGAGTATCTGACCGCCTTTGCACCAGAGCACATCCTCGTGCTCGGCAGCCGACTCGGCGAGTTCACGTCGTTCTGGGATTCGGCGTTCATCCCGTCGGGCTGCTTCGTGCACGTCGACGTCGACCCCGAAGTCCCGGGTGCGTCGTTCCCGAGCGCCAGGACCGTCGCCGTGCAGGCCGAGATCAAGCTCTTCCTGCGCGCGCTCATCGAGCGCATTCCGGAGCGGCCGGGCCGGCCCGCCTGGAGTGCGCGCGCCCGCGAGCCCGATCTGTCGCCACGCGCGCACGGTCCCGTCCGACCCGAGGTGCTGCTGCAAGCCGTGCAGCGCTGCGTCGTCGAGCGCTGCGGCGCGCCGCTGATCACGGACGCCGGCAACGCGTTCGCGTGGGGCAGCTACGCGCTGCGCTTCGCCGCGCCATCGCGCTATCGGACCAGCACCGGCTGGGGCGCGATGGGCCACGCGACCAGCGGAGTCATCGGCGCCGCCAAGGGACGCGGGGGCGTCGCCGTCGCGCTGGTCGGCGACGGGGCGATGCTGATGCAGTCCGAGGTGAGCACGGCGGTGCGCTACGCGATTCCCGCCGCTTGGATCGTCCTGAACGACGGCGCCTACGGAATGATCGCGCAGGGCATGCGCGCGCAGGGCCTGTGCCCACTCGAGACGGACCTACCCGAGACGGACTTCGCCGCGTGGGCGCGGGCGCTCGGCGCCGAGAGCGTGTGCGTCGCCGACGAGCTTGCGCTCGACGACGCGCTCGCGCGCATCGAGTCATTGACTCGACCGCTGGTGATCGACGTGCGCATCGATCCTTCCGAGCCCGCGCCGTTCCTGAAGCGCGTGCAGAGTCTCATTCGACAGACCACTCACACGACACTGGAGGTGCAGCAATGAGCGTATCCGCAGGCATCCGATCGCTCGCCGTCTCGTTCCCGGCGGGCATCCGCACGAACGACTATTGGCGCCAGCACCATCCCGCGCTGGTCGCCGACGAGGAGCGGCGCACGCTCGCGCGGCTCTGGCGCTCGAACGCGCCGGCCGGCCCGAAGGACGCCTTCGAACAGGCGATGGCGAGTTACTTGTCGGATCCGTTCCGCGGCGCGCGCGAACGGCGCGTGCTCGCGCCGGGACAGCCGGCGATGTCGATCGAGGTCGACGCAGCGCAGCGCGCGCTGTCGGCGGCGGGGATGTCACGAGAGCAAGTCGAGCTCCTGATCTGCTGCTCGTTCCTCCCGGATCAGGTCGGCGTCGGCAACGCGACACCGCTGGCCAAGGCGCTGGGCTTGCGCTGCGCCGCCTGGAACGTGGAGACCACGTGCTCGAGCGCGCTGGTCGCGCTGCAGAACGCCTCGGCGCTGATCCGCGCGGGCGAGTACCGGAACGCTCTGGTCGTGGTCTCCTGCACGTACTCGCGGGTGGCCGACGAGGACGACACGCTCGGCTGGTTCCTCGGCGACGGCGCCGGAGCCTTCGTCGTGACTCCAACCCCGCCGGGCGCGAGTTACGTCGCGGGCCGCGCGCGACACACCGGCGAGACCTGCAACACGTTCTTCTACGAGGTCGTTCCCGATCCGGTGCGCGGCGCGCGCATCCGGATGGACTGCACGCCCGAGACCGGCCGCATCCTTTACGAGACCGCGGAGCCCTACCTGCGCGAGTGCTGCGAGGCCGCGGTCGACGCCGCGGGCGTGAAGCTCTCCGAGGTCGACTTCTTCGTCTTCAACACGCCCACGGCTTGGTACGCCGACTTCTGCGCGCGCGCGCTCGGCGTTCCGCGCGAGCGCACGGTCGACACGTATCCCGAGTACGCGAACATCGGGCCGGCATTGATGCCGGTGAATCTCTACCGGGCCGCGAGCAGCGGCAGGCTCAAGCCGGGCGACCTCGTGCTGCTCTACACCGTCGGGAGTATCTCGAGCGCGGGCGCCGCCCTGCTGCGCTGGGGAGACGTCGCGCTGGGCGGCGTCGGCAACATCGGCGGCTAGCTCAGGTGTTGACCCCGGAGAGATAGCCGGCCACCGTCGCGCGGAAGCGCGCGCGATCGACCGGCTTGGTGAGAAAGTCGTCGCATCCGGCGGCGATGCAGGATTCTCGCGCGCCGGCCATCGCGTGCGCGGTGAGGGCGACGATCGGACCCCGGAAGCCGGCGGTTCGGATCCGCCGCGTCGCTTCGTAGCCGTCGATCTCGGGCATCTGCATGTCCATCAGCACGAGGTCGAACGCCTCCGTGCGCTCCATCGCCTTCACGACCCGCTCGACGGCGACCCTGCCGTTCTCCGCGATCTCGACGTCGGCGCCCCAGCGCTGGAGTAGCTGGACGAGTAAGCGCCGGCTGTCTGGACTGTCCTCGGCCAGCAGCACGCGTCCGCGCAGCTCCTCCTCGGGCCGCTGCGCCGCGCCGACGGGCGCCGCCGACGGCTTCTCGACATCCAACTGCGCTGGAATGCGCAGGAAGAACTTGCTGCCGCGGCCCAGCTCACTCTCGACGCCGAGCTCTCCGCCGAGCAACCCCGCCAGCCTCCGCGAGATTGCGAGCCCGAGGCCCGTCCCGCCGTAGCGCCGCGACATCGACGCGTCGGCCTGCGTGAAGGCGTCGAAGACCGCCTGCTGCTTGTCGCGTGGAATCCCCGCGCCCGTGTCCTCGACCTCGAAGCGCACGAAGCCAGCGTCGGGCGCGGACACGGCCAAGCGCACGTAGCCCGTCTCGGTGAACTTCACCGCGTTCGCCGCCAGATTGATCAAGATCTGGCGCACGCGCGTGGCGTCGGAGCGCAGCGCGACGGCGGACTCGGGGGCGATCTCGACGCGCAGCTCGAGACCGCGCTCGAGCGCGCGCGGCTCCATCAGCGCCGCGACCTCGCGCAGGATCTTGTCCGGCCATACGCGGCCGAGCTCGATGTCGAGATGGCCGGACTCCACGCGCGCCAGGTCGAGAATATCGTTGATCACGACCAACAGGTGCTCGCCGTTGCGCTGGATCGTGCGGAGGGCCTCGCGCTGCTCGGGCAACATGCCCTTGTCCTCGAGCTCCTCCGCAAAGCCGAGGATCGCGGTCATCGGCGTGCGGATCTCGTGACTCATGTGCGCGAGGAAGTCGCTCTTCGCGTCGTTCGCGCGCTCGAGCTCGCGAATCGTCTGGTTTTTGATCGACTCGTAGATACATCCGACCAAGAAAATCGTGAGCGTGATCGTGATGAGCGTCGTGCCCCAGAGTGTGCGCATCGCTTCGGGCGAGAGCAGGTCCAGCGTCGGAAGCCCGAGCGAGCCGGCGGCCGCGAGCAGCGCGAACTCGGCGAAGACGCACGCGGTCCAGATCCACGCCAGTCGTACGCCGCCCAGACCCAAGGCCAGGAGCGGATGCAGAACCATCCACGCGAGCAGCGGCGAGCGATCGCCGCCGGTGAGCCCGCACACGAGCATCAGCAGGCCGCCGAGGCTGAAGCCGAGGAGCGCGACCGAGGCGCGGAGGTGTCCGCCATGGCGGATCAGGATCGGAACGGTCCCGATCATTGCCATGCCGACTCCGAGGCCCGCGAGCGCGATCTCGGAGTACGGCTTCGGGAAGCACGTCGCGTACAACCACGCGTAGCCCGGGCTCCAGCACAGGATCGTCAGCGTGAAGCCCACCACGATCTTGCGCTGGCGCGCATCCGCCGAGTTCTCCGCGTCGCCCGCGAACCAGACAAGAATTCGATCGACGAAGTCAGGAAGTCGGAAACGTTTCGTCGGGGCTGCGGACATGGATAACCCTTGAATGTCCGCTGCCGGCGGACTGCTGACTTCTGCGCGCTATCGGCATCTCGCGGTTTTCGTTTGACTTCCGCGCTGCCCAGATGCAAAACGCACATCGGTGGCGCTGCCGCGATTTCACCTCCTCGAGCTCGCAGACCAATCGTGGTGTCCGCGCATCTTGCGAGACGGACTCACCGACTACCTCCGCCAAGCGGAGGGCGTGATGCGACCCTACGACCCGGCGTTGCCGCGCGTGCAGCGGGCGCTCGCGCGCTGCGGAGAGGAACGAGTGCTCGACCTGTGCTCGGGCGCCGGCGGACCCTGGGTTCCTTTGCTGTCGGCGTGGGAGAAAACGGGCGGTGGGCCGATCGAAGTTCGTCTGAGCGATCAGCGCACGAGCCCGGAGGCGTGGGCTCGAGCGGCCGAGAACTCGGGCGGTGTCATCCGCCCGCACCCGCAACCGGTCGACGCGCGCGCCGTGCCGAAGGATCTGCCCGGCTTCCGCACGCTGTTCGCGGCCTTCCACCACTTCCGGCCGAACGAAGCGCGCGAGATCATCCGCGATGCGATCCGACAGCGCCGCGGCATCGCGATCCTCGAGGTCACCCAGCGCACGCCCCTCTCGGTGTTGCTGGCGTGCTTCTCCTGGCTGTTCGTGATGATCCTGACCCCAGGCATCCGGCCAGTCCGGCTCTCGCGCCTGGTCCTCACCTATCTGGTTCCGGTGATCCCCTTGCTCGTGACGTTCGACGGCGTCGTGTCGTGCTTGCGCAGCTACACCGTCGACGAGCTGGGCGCGTTCGCGGCCGAGGCCGCCAGCGACGGCGAGGGCTACGACTGGGACATCGGGGAAGTGCCCTATCCGGGATTCCCGATTCCCGTGACTTACGCAATCGGAGTCCCGCGCGCGACGTAAATGGCGCGCCAGCCATTCGACCCCGGCCGGCGACTTGTGCTACTAGAGCCGCCGCTTGGCCTACCGGAGAGGGAGTCCGTCCATGTCGTCACCCGTCACCCGCTTGCCTTGGATTTCCGCGGCGCTCGCGCTCGCGGCCGTGCTCTGCGGCGCCGATAGCGCGTTCGCGAGCGAAGTGTCGCTGAAGCTGCCGAGCTTCAACGAGCCGTTGTTCTTCGGCGGTACGAGAAGCGGCGCGAGCATCCTGATCTGGGGCCTCGTGGTCTCTGCGCTCGGCATGGGCTTCGGTCTGCTGCAGTACATGCAGCTGCGCAATCTGCCCGTGCACAAGTCGATGCTCGAGATCTCGGAGCTGATCTACGCCACGTGCCAGCAGTACCTGATCACGCAGGGACGCTTCATCGCGGTGCTCTGGATCTTCATCGGCTCGGTGATCGTGCTGTACTTCGGATTCCTGATCGAAGACCCCGACATGACCGGCGGGCGCGTCTTCATCATCCTGCTCTTCAGCCTCGTCGGTATCGCCGGCAGCTACGGCGTCGCGTGGTTCGGCATTCGCGTGAACACCTTCGCGAACTCGCGCACCGCGTTCGCGAGCCTGCGCGGCAAGCCGTTCCCGACCTATGCGATCCCGCTTCAGGCGGGCATGTCGATCGGCATGGTGCTGATCTCCGTCGAGCTCCTGATCATGCTCAGCATCCTCCTGTTCGTGCCGGGCAGCTTCGCGGGCCCGTGCTTCATCGGCTTCGCGATCGGCGAGTCACTCGGCGCCGCGGCGCTGCGCATCGCAGGCGGCATCTTCACCAAGATCGCCGACATCGGCTCCGACCTGATGAAG
>JBGQIB010000159.1:0-10029 GCA_041498295.1 bacterium
CTGCTTCACGAACTCGATGGATTTTACTTCCATGCCTTTTGCCCGCGCCTCTGCTTCAGCAATGCCTTCTTTCGCGGCGAAATCGCGCACGTCCTGCGAGATTTTCATCGAGCAGAAATGCGGGCCGCACATGGAGCAGAAGTGCGCGACCTTCGCGCCGTCGGCGGGCAAGGTCGCGTCGTGGAACTTGCGCGCGGTCTCGGGATCGAGCGACAGGTCGAACTGATCTTCCCAGCGGAACTCGAAGCGCGCCTTCGAGAGCGCGTCGTCGCGCAGCTGCGCGCCCGGGTGACCCTTCGCGAGATCGGCCGCGTGCGCGGCGATCTTGTAGGTGATGACTCCCGTGCGCACGTCGTCACGATCGGGCAGGCCGAGGTGCTCCTTCGGAGTCACATAGCAGAGCATCGCCGTCCCGAACGCGCCGATCAGCGCCGCGCCGATGCCCGACGTGATGTGGTCGTAGCCCGGCGCGATGTCGGTGACCAGCGGCCCGAGCGTGTAGAACGGCGCCTCGTGACACACCTCGAGCTGGCGGTCGACGTTCTCCTTGATCTTGTGCAGCGGCACGTGGCCGGGACCCTCGATCATCACTTGGACGTCGTGTTCCCAGGCGACTTTGGTCAGCTCGCCGAGTGTCTCGAGCTCCGCGAACTGCGCGGCGTCGTTGGCATCGGCGATGCACCCGGGCCGCAGGCCGTCGCCCAGCGAGAAGGCCACGTCGTACGCGCGCATGATCTCGCAGATCTCTCCGAAGTGCGTGTACAGGAAGTTCTCGCGGTGGTGCGCGAGACACCACTTCGCCAGGATCGAGCCGCCGCGTGAGACGATGCCCGTGACTCGATCGGCGGTGAGCGGCACGTAGCGGAGCAGCACGCCCGCGTGGATCGTGAAGTAGTCCACGCCTTGCTCCGCTTGCTCGACGAGCGTGTCGAGAAACAACTCGGGCGTGAGATCCTCCGCGCGACCGCCGACTTTCTCGAGCGCCTGGTAGATCGGCACGGTTCCGATCGGCACCGGCGAGTTGCGCAAGATCCACTCGCGCGTCGTGTGGATGTTCGCGCCGGTAGAGAGGTCCATCACGGTGTCGGCTCCCCACTGGATCGCCCAGAGGAGCTTCTCGACTTCCTCGTCGACCGACGACGTGACCGCGGAGTTCCCGATGTTCGCGTTGATCTTCACCAGGAACGGGCGGCCGATCAGCATCGGCTCGCTCTCCGGATGGTTCACGTTGTTCGGCAGGATCGCGCGCCCGCGCGCGATCTCGCTGCGCACCAGCTCGGGCTCGACGCCTTCGCGCAGCGCCGCGAACTCCATCTCGGGAGTCACGATGCCGCGCCGCGCGTAGTGGAGCTGAGTGACCGCGCGCCCGGCGCGCGCGCGCAGCGGCTGTGTGCGCGTCCCGGGAAACTCGGGCGTCTTCGCGCCGCGCCGGCCGTCGTCCTCGGGCCGCACCGTGCGGCCCGCGTACGACTCCACGTCGCCGCGCTCGCGGATCCACGCGTCGCGCAGCTTCGGCAGCCCCGCGAACAGATCGATCGACTGCGCGGGGTCGCCGTGCGCGCCGCTCGTGTCGTACACCCGGATTCCCGTGTCCGCGATGTCGCGCACGGGCACGCGCAGATCGGACCGCGAACCGACGACGTAGGCGCGCTTCGACCGAGGAAAGTGCCGGTGGTCGCTCATGGCCGCAGGGTACTAGAGAAACGCCGCAGCGGCTCGGGCGGTCGACGGGGGATGAAATGGCGATGGAGGGACTCGAACCCCCGACACGGCGGATATGAGCCGCCTGCTCTAACCAGCTGAGCTACATCGCCGAAGAAACGGGCGGCACACTCTAGTCGGGCACCGCCGAGGCTGCTAGAGCAGCTTCAGGTACTCGATCAGGTTCGCGATCTGCTCGTCGCCGAGCGGTGTCTGCTCGTGGGCGATGATGCCGCGGATCGCGCTCTCGAGATCGGGCCAGCGGCCGTCGTGACCGTACGGCCCGCCGGGCGTCAGGCCGCGCAGGGTTGGCACGCCGAAGTTGCCTTCGCTGCCGACGTTGTAGCGCAGCAGGCGCACGTACGCGGGCGGCTTGTGACAGCCCAAGCAATTGTCCTGCGCGATCGCGAAGCCGCGACGCGCGCTGAGCGTGACCGGCTCGATCGGCGTTCCGTCCGGCTGCGCGCGGCCGCGATCGAATGCCGGAATCGAGAGCACATACTCTTCCAGCGCCTCGCGGTCGCGGCCTGCGAGCTTCCCGTCGAGCATCTCGACGGCGAGCATGCGATCGAGCGCACCGGAAATCGTGGTCGCGGTGTTGTCCCAAAGGTAGGGCGCCGTCTGCCAGACCCCGCGCAGCGTGAGCGTGCGCCAGCCGGCCTGGGGACCGGGCGCAACGAGCGCGCCGTCGAGATACACCTTCCAGTCCGAGCCGCCGCCGGGGTGACACGTCGCGCACGCGCGCGTCCCGTCGCCCGAGACCCTCGCGTCGTTGAACAACATCGCGCCGCGCTGCACGAGATCAGGGTCGAGCGTCGGCGGCGTCGCCGGCGGACCCTTCATCGCCGTCATCAGCGCGCAGCTGATGAGAGACATCGAGAGAGCGAGCGCGCTAATCAGGCGAATGAATGGCATGCTTTTGGACCTTTCCCGACGCCGTGCGCGGTAGCTCGGCGACGATCACGACTTCGCGGGGAAGCTTGTAGCGCGCGAGCCGCTCGCTGGCCCATGCGAGCAGCTCGGCGGAATCGAATGGCTCGCGCACGGGCACGACGTACGCGCGGCCTGCTTCGCCCCAGCGCTCGTCGGGCACTCCGACCACGGCGACCTCCGACACGTTCCGATGTTGCCCGAGCACGCGTTCGACCTCGGCGGGGTACACGTTCTCGCCGCCACTGATGTAGAGCTCCTTCAGGCGGCCGACGAGCGTGATGAAGCCCTCGTCGTCGCTCACACCGAGGTCACCGGTGCGATGCCAGCCATCGACCCGGCTCGCCGCGGTCTCCTCCGGGCGGCGCCAGTAGCCGAGCATCACGATCGGCCCGCGCACCTGGACCTCGCCCTTTGCGCCGGGCGCGCAGACCCGACCTTCGGCGTCGGCGACGCGCACTTCGCCGAACGGGACCGGGCGGCCGACCGATCCCGCTTTGCGGCGCGCATCGGCCGCGTCGAGACAGCAGAGGATCGACGTCTCCGTCTGTCCGTAGCCCTGCTTCAGACAGATCCCCGCCGCGAAGTAGCGCTCGATCGTCTCCGCCGCGATCGCCGCGCCCGCCGAGAACGCGAACTTCAAGCTCGCGAGCTTCTCGGGCGCGAGGCCCGCGTCGAGCATGCGCGCGTACATGACCGGCACCGCGCCGAGCAACGTCGCGCCGTGTCGCGCAACGCAATCCTGCAGGCCGATCGGATCGAAGCGCTCGACCAGCACGAGCGTCGCCCCGCAGGACAGCGCGGGCACCGCCAGGATCTTCAGACCGAAGGAGTGGAAGAGGGGGATCGGACAGACCACGACGGAGCTCGAGTCGAGCTCGAAGTACCGCTCCGCATTGCGCGTATTCCAATAGGTTTTGCGATGCGGCAGCACGGCGCCCTTGGGCTGCCCGGTGGTTCCGCTCGTGTACAGGATCACCTGCGGCGCTTCGCCGCCGGGCGCGGGAGTGACTCGCGGCGCGGCCGCGGGCAGCCGCGCGCGCAGCTCGTCCGGTGTGAGTGCGAGCGTGCCGCGGCGCTCGGGCAAGTCACTCCCCAGGGGCCGGATGGCGAGGCGCGGCTCCGCGTCATCGAGCTGGAAGCCGAGCTCGGCGGCAGTGAGTCGCGTATTGAGCGGAATCGCGATCGCGCCGACGAGCGCGATCGCGAAGTACAGCTCGAGATACAGCGCCTCGCTGGGCAGCGCGAGCGCGACCCGATCGCCGTGCGCGACGCCCAGCGCCGCGAGAGCGGACGCGACCCGCCGCACGCGCGCATCGAGCTCGCGGTACGAGATCCGCTCGCCCGTGCGCTCGACGACGAGCGCCGCCTGCTCCGGCCGGTCCGCGGCATGCCGCTCGAGCCATGTTCCGACGTTGGCTTCTGGGCCGGGTAGTGGTACACGACGCTTCATGCCGCGAGGCAGAGGAACCCCAATGGCGAAGAAACTCAAGGGTCCGATCAACCTCTCCAAGAGTCCTGTCCAATTCACAGCGGATGGCTCAATCGAACCTGTCGTTCAACGAGGTCGCGCTCATCCCAACGTCTCGGGCCGTCTCGCGGGAGAAGCCCGAATGACGAGAAGTGCGCCCCATGCAGGAGAGATGCACCTCGACGGCGATGAACTCCTCTATCTCGTCGAAGGGGCCGTCGATCTCGTCCTCGACGAGGAGTCGGGCGAACGATGCGCTTCATTGCAACCCGGCCAAGCCTTCGTTGTACCGCGCGGGGTTTGGCACCGCGTCGTTGTCAAGGAGCCATGCTGCTTGCTGTACTTTACGCCGGGGCGCAGCCAAGTGCGCTGGAAACGCCCGCCGCGATAAGCTCAAACCCGGGCCGGGAGAGTGCGGATGGCGGGGCGCGAGTGTGCCAGAATCCGCGCGTGAACCTCAAAGGCCAACCCGTGCGCGTCGGCGACCTCGTGCACAGGGCCGAGCGCGCGGTGTCTCCCGAGGTCGTCGCGTTCTACTGCGACACGTTCCGCGATCGCAATCCGCTGTACGCGCGCGACGGCTTCGCGCCGCCGCTCCTGTATCACAGTGAAGTGTACGCCCACATCGAGCGCTGGTACCTGCGCCGGCTGGTTGGAAATCTGCACGCGCGCCAGGAGTGGCAGCTGTTCGCGCCGCTGCGCTCGGGCACGCTGCTCGCGACGCGCTCGACGATCGTCGAGCGCTACCGCAAGCGCGACCGCGACTTCGTCGTGAACGAGGTCGACTACTGCGATTCCGACGGCCGTTTGCTCGTGCGCTCGCGCACTCACCAGTCGTTCCTCGCGGAGCAGAAGCCCGACGACGCGAAGAGCTACGTGGTCGACCGCGAGAGCGCGGCCAAGAAGGACCGCCGTCCGCTCGGCGAAGGCGACGGCGCCGAGCTCGATCCCGTCGAGCTCGAGGTCGACCTCGCGACCTGCTGGCGCTTCAGCGGTCCCGCGAAGAACTACCACACCGATCGCGACGAAGCGGTGAAGCTCGGCTTCCCCGACGTCGTCGTGCAGGGGATGCTCTCGACGTGTCTCGTCTCGCAGCTCATGGCCAACGCGTTCGGCAAGGGTTGGCTCGCGGGCGGGCGCATGGACGTGAAGCTGGTGAACGTGCTCTGGGGCGGTGAGCGCGTGCGCGCGCGCGGCAAGGTTCGCGGCGAAGAAGCCGAAGGCGGCGCACGCCGCACGCTCGTCGACGTCTGGGTCGAGAAGCACGACGCGGGCCGCACGCCCGTCATCGTCGGCGCGGCGTCAGCTCTCTCCTGACTCCTCGGACTCGTCGAGGAAGCGCTCGAGCGCCTGCGCCATTTCGTGCGCGGAGGCGTAGCGCTGGTCGGGATTCTTCTCGCAGGCGCGCTGCAGGATGTGCACGAGGGCCTCGGGAATCTCGGGTCGGATGCGGCGTGGGTCCGGCAACACCGCGTGGAGCTGCTGATCGACGACGCTCTCGCCGCTGAACGGGCGCTGCGCGGTGGCAATCTCGAACATCGAGATACCCAGCGCGTACAGATCGGTGCGCCCGTCGATCTCGCGCCCGAGGATCTGCTCGGGCGGCATGTACTGCGGCGTGCCCTTCGCCTCGCTGCGCGCCTCGTCGCCCGTCTCCATCACCTTGCTGATGCCGAAGTCCATGAGCTTCACCGTGCCGTCGGCGGCGAGCAGCATGTTCGAGGGCTTCACATCTCGGTGTATGACGTTCTGGCGGTGCGCGTAGGCGAGCGCGTGACAGATCTCGCGCCCGATCTCGGCGACGCGCTTCGGCGGCAGCGGCTGCTTCTCGTTCGAGCCGCGCACGCGCATCACTTCGCGCACCGTGCGCCCCTGTAGATACTCCATGACGATGCAGGGCTCGCCCTCGAGCACCGCGACGTCGTAGATGTGCACGATGTTCGGGTGGTTCATCGACGCCGCGGCGCGCGCCTCGGCGCGGAACATGCGCAGCGCTTCTGGATTGGCGGCGAGCTCGTGCGGGAGGAACTTGATCGCGACCGGTCGCTCGAGCTCGCGGTCCCACGCGAGCCGGACGATGCCCATGCCGCCGCGGCCGATCTCGTCGCGCAGCTCGTAGCGGCTGGACTCCGCGGCGGTCGGCACCGTGGCCGGCCCGGCGGGGCGCTCGCGCAGGCGCTCGAGCCGCGCCGCGACGTCCGCGTAGTCGGCGTCCACGCCCGCGATTTTCTCGAGCGCCTCGAGCGCGCCCGCGCCGTCGCCGAGGCGTTCGAGCGCGTTGGAGAGAGTGAGCAGGAGCTCGAGGTCGTCCTTCTCGGGCGTGCCCGCGACGGACAGCGCCTGCAGGCGCTCGCGCGCGCGGTCGATCAGACCCTTCTCGAGGAAGATGCGCGCGAGCAATCGCCACGAGCCGCGCGCGTCGGGCGACGTCGCTGGTATACGCTGAAGTGTGTCGATCGCGCGCTCGTACGAGCCGACCTCGTAGAAGGCGGAACCCGCCTCGAGGTTCTTGCCTTCCTCGAGCGCGAGCTCGGCGGCGCGCACGCGGTCGCCCGCGCGTTCCCACGCGGCGCGGGCCAGCGTGATCTCGTCCGCCTTCTCGTGGCAGTCCGCGGCGCGCTCGAAGGCGCCGGAGCGCGTGTAGCACTCGGCGGCCTTCGAGAAACGGTGGATGCGCTCGAAGAGCTCCGCCGCGCGCCGCGGCTCGGCCGCTTCCGCGAACGCGCCCGCGGCGCGCTCGAAGTCACCGGCGGATTCGTAGAGCTCGGCTGCGCGGTGCAGTATGCGCGGCTTGCGGCCGCGTGCCTCGAGCAGCGCCTCGGCCGCTTCGACTCCCAGCCCCGCCCGGCCGAAGAGCCAGGCCGCGCTCTCCGGGTCACCGAGGCGCACATGAATGCGCGCCGCGCGCTCGAGCTCGCCGCCGCGCTCCAAGAGCTCCGCGGCTGCGCGCTCGTCGCCCAAGCTGAGCAGCGCCTCGCCCGCCTCGCGCCACGCGCCGGACGCCTCGAAGTAGTGCGCGGCCTCGGCGTGGCGACCCATTTCTGTGTAGACCCGAGCGGCGCGCGCGGGCTGCTTCGCCTGGAGCAGGGCGCGCGCGAGCTTCGCCTTCGCGCCCGCCTTCTCGTACAGCGGCGCGGCGCGCGCGAACTGCTGGCGCTCGGCCAGGAGGTCCGCCGCCTGCTCGAGCTCGCCGCGCGCGACCAGCTTCTGCACGTCTTTCTCGCCGCCGATCGGCTGCGCTTCGCGGTGATGCCGGCGCCGCACGAGCCAAGCGAGCATGAGCCCGCCGCCGAGCCCGACGAGCGCGCCGGTCGCGAGTGGCTGGTCGTTGGACAAAGACTGCGCGAGCGCGATGAGCCCACTCGCGAGACTGAAGAGACTGTCCAACACGCACCTCTCTCGACGCAGCTCGACCCACGCGCGCACGCGAGGGTCACCGCGCCATCTGCGTTTTCGGCGAGCGGCTACACCGTGTTGAGAGCGGCGCCGCGAACGGCGGGCGCGTACCCTGCCGGGATGCCGCCCGCGCTCGATCCAGTGCATCGCGAGCTCGCGCGCTTTCTGCGCGCACACGGCGTCGGGCGCACGACGCGCCTGTTGGCCGCAGTGTCCGGTGGCTCGGACTCCGTGGCGCTCCTGCACGCACTTTTGGCGCTCGGGCAGCGCGTCGCTGTCGCGCACGTCCACCACGGTCTGCGCGGGGCGGAGGCGGAGCGCGAGCTCGAGTTCGTGGCGCAGCTGTCCACACAGCTCGGTGTCGCGTTCCACGTCGAGCGCGTCGACGCCGGGCGCCGCGACGGCCGCTCGCCGGAGGCGCGCGCGCGCGCGCTCCGCTACGCGGCGCTCGAGCGCATGCGCGTCGCGGGTGGCTACGCGCGTCTCCTCACCGCGCATCAGCGCGACGACCAGGCCGAGACGGTGCTGCTGCGCGCGCTGCGCGGGACCGGACCGGCAGGGCTCTCCGCCGTTCGGCCGAGCCTCGACGCTGGCCGCGTGCTGCGCCCCCTGCTCGGCCTGCGTCGCGCCGAGCTCGCCGAGTATCTCGCGCGGCGCGGGCTCGCGTTCGTGTCCGATTCGAGCAACGCCGACCGCGCCATCCCGCGCAATCGGCTGCGCGCGGAAGTCGTGCCCATCCTCGAGGCGATCGCGCCCGGTGCGGTCGCGAGCTTGGCGCAGTTGGCGGAGCTGGCGCGCGAGGCGGAGGATGCCGCGCGGCCGCCGCTCGACGCGCTCCTCGACCGCGGGCTCGAGCCCGGGGAGGGCGGCCTGTGGCTCGAAGTCGCGGCGCTGGCGTCGCTCGAAGCGCCGCTGCGGCGGCGCGCGCTGGCGCGCCTGGTCGTGCGCGCGGGTCTCGGCGAGCACGCGTCGCGCGGCGGGCTCGAGCGCATCGACGCATTCCTGCGCAACTCGCGCGCGGGTCAGCGTCTCTCGCTCGCCGGGCGCCACGCGCTGTATCGCGATCGCGCGCGCGTTTGGCTCGGGCCGGAGACCGGCCCCGCCTTCCCGTCGCCGGTGCTGCGCAGCTTCTGTCCAGGGGAGTCGCTCGAATTTCCCGAGAGACGCATCCGTCTCTCGTGGCACCACTCGCCGTCGTCCCGCTCGGTCCCCGATCCCCTCTGCCTGCCCGTGCGGGACCTCGTCGAGCGCTACACGGTGCGCAGCGCGTGTGACGCGGATCGCGTCCACACACGCGGCCGCGAGCGGCGGCTCAAGGACGTGCTCGCCGCTGCCCGATGGTCGAAGTTGGAGCGGGCGCGGGCGCTCGTGGTCGAGCGCGGAGGTGAGATCCTTTGGATTCCTGGACTCATTCCGATGACGCCGCGGGGTGCGCGCGAGAAGCGCGGCTCCGAGATTCGCGCGGAGCGCCTTTCAAGCCCGCCGTATACTTGCTAGATTGCGAGAGAATCCGCGTGCTTAGCCCGGCGTCTCGCCCGACGACCGCGAGAACGGAGGTGCGTTGAACCATCTCTACAAGAACCTGCTGACCCTGGCGACGGCCATGTTCGTGTTGCTGGCCATCTTCAGCCTCTTCGGGAACACGCAGCAGGAAGCGAACGAGATCACTTATTCCGAGTTCGTCTCGCGACTCGAGTCGGGCGACGTCGCGGAGATCGCCGTGAAGGGCGAACGCGTCGAGGGCAAGCTCAACGACAACACGAGCTTCACAACGAACGGCCCCACCGACGGTGAGCGCTTCCAGAGACTGCTGCGCAAGCACGAGGTGAAGACGACCTACAAGCAGCCGGACGACACCGGAATGTGGCAGTCACTGCTGCTCTCCTGGTTGCCGATCCTGTTGTTCACGGGCCTCTGGTTCCTGCTCTTCCGGCAACTGCAGTCGGGCGGCGGCAAGGCGATGAGCTTCGGAAAATCGCGCGCGAAGCTCCTTTCGGAGAATCAGCAGCGCATCACGTTCGCCGACGTCGCGGGCATCGAGGAAGCCAAGGCGGAGCTCGAGGAGATCGTCGCCTTCCTGCGCGATCCGAAGAAGTTCACGCGCCTGGGCGGGCGCATCCCGAAGGGCGTGCTCTTGATCGGGCCGCCGGGCACCGGCAAGACGCTGCTCGCGCGCGCGATCGCCGGCGAGGCGGGCGTGCCGTTCTTCTCGATCTCGGGCTCGGACTTCGTCGAGATGTTCGTCGGCGTCGGCGCCAGCCGCGTGCGCGACCTCTTCGGTCAGGGCAAGAAGAACGCTCCGTGCATCATCTTCATCGACGAGATCGACGCGGTCGGCCGGCACCGCGGCGCGGGCCTCGGCGGCGGTCACGACGAGCGCGAGCAGACCTTGAATCAGTTGCTCGTCGAAATGGACGGGTTCGAGTCGAACGAGGGCGTGATCATCATCGCCGCGACGAACCGCCCCGACGTGCTCGATCCGGCGATGCTGCGCCCGGGCCGCTTCGACCGCCACGTCACCGTGAACCGCC
>JBGQIB010000160.1:0-10018 GCA_041498295.1 bacterium
GGGTCGCGCAGCAAGAGATCGGGCCGCTTGTACTCGGCGAAGCGCCGCGCGAAGCCCAACGTGAGCACGTCCGGCTCGAGCACGCGCGGCGCGGCGACCTCGGCGTCCGGTGTGCCTCTCCTTGTGAGTTGCAGCGCGAGGCGCCGGCGTGCGTCGACGACGAGCTCGCGCCGCTGCTCGGAGCGCATGGACCAGAGCAGCTCGTCGCCGAGCTCGGACACGATCGGCTCGTGCCCTTCCACGGAGCCCCGCCAGCGCTCCTTGCCACACGCCTCGGTCCAGAGCGCGTCCGCCGCGCGCGAGTCCCAGGACGGCACGTGCACGCCGTTCGTCACGTAGTCGATCGGCACCTCGCGCTCCGGCCACAGGGGGAAGAGATCGGCGAACACCCGCCGACTCACTTCCCCGTGCAGGCGACTGACTCCATTGACGAACGCCGACCCCCGCACCGCGAGATACGCCATGTTGAAGAGCTCGTCTTTCGAGCCCGAGCTGCGGCCGAGGCCGAGGAAGTCCGCGGGAGCGATGCCCAGGTCGGAGAAGCAGCCGGACGAGGACAAGAGGATTCGGCAGACCAGCTCCGGGTCGAAGCGATCGAAGCCAGCTGCCACCGGCGTGTGCGTCGTGAATACGTTCCCCGCGCGCGTGGCCCAGAGGGCTTCGCGGAAAGTGACTCGCTCGCGGCGCATGAAGCTCCGCGCGCGCTCGAGCGCGGCGAATGCGGCGTGCCCCTCGTTCATGTGCACGACGCTCACGGGCAAGCCGAGCGCGTCGAGGAGGCGAAATCCGCCGACGCCGAGCACGAGCTCCTGCAAGAGGCGCGTCTCCGGCCCGCCGCCGTAGAGCTGAGCGGTGATGCCGCGGTCCGCGGGGGTGTTGAGTAAGTCGTTGGTGTCTAGCAGGTACAGACTCACTCGGCCGACCTGCGCCAGCCACACCTTGATCCACAGCTTCCGGCCACTCACGTCGAGGCCGACGCGCAGCGGCGCGCCGTCGGCGCCGTGAACGGGTTGGATCGGAAGGGTCGCCGGGTCGTTGTACGGATACCGCTCGTGCTGCCGGCCGTCGGCGTCGATCGACTGCCGGAAGTAGCCCTCCTGAAAGAGAATGCCGACGGCGACGACCGGAACCCCGAGATCGCTGGCCGCCTTCAGGTAGTCACCGGCAAGGATCCCGAGCCCGCCCGCGTAGAGCGGAACGGCCTCGCCCAAGCCGAACTCCATGCTGAAGTAGGCGACGGTGTGACCCGCGAGGGCGGGCACGGATTCCACGCACCACGGCTGCGCGCGGAGATGCTCTTGCCGCTCGTCGCAGAGCCGCTGAAGGACGCTCTTGAACGCGGCATCGTCCGCGAGCTCTTCCAACTTCGCCCGCCGAGCATTCTGGAGGATGAACCACGGGTTCCGAGTCAGCTCCCAGGTCTCGGCGTCGATCGCGCGCCAGAGCGCGTCGCCCCCGTGGCTCCAAGTCCAGCGCAGATCGAGCGCGAGCTCGACGAGCGGCGCGAGCGACGCCGGCAGTTCACGCGGTGCGCGGGGGGTATTGGGCACGACCGACACAGCGTACCGCTTCTGCCGAATCCGGACTCATTGCGACCCGCGCGCTACAGCGGGTCCAGCCGAACCGCGACCGTCTTCTCGTTGTCGGGAGACAGGAACCGAACCCAGCGGTCCGCCACGCCGTACTTCTCCCGAAGCAGCTGGTCGACCCGCGGATGTGGACCCGGAACCGCGTGGGCTCGATACCGGCGAATCCGACCCTCGCGCTCGACCTCGACGACGGGATCGCCGTCGAAGCGCGCGAGCCATGCGTCGCCCCCGCTGTGGAGCCACGACGAGTCACCCTCATCCACGAGCCAGAGCCGCGTCTTCTGCCACGATCCGTCCGTGCGCTGCGTGCGCAACGTGACGACCTCGTGCCCGATCTCGATGACGGCGAGATGCGCCCCGACCAAGAGCGCCGCCACGCCGACGAGGATTCCGACTCCGAGCAGCAGCGCCTTCATTCGCGACTCCTATTTCGTCGCCGACGCGAGGGTCTTGGACGAAAGTTATCTCAGAGCGGCGTCCTCACCGCGAGGAACTCGCCGTTGCCGACCGGAACTAGACAGCTCGTGAACTCGGCATCCGCTGTCACCAATGCGACGAAGGGGGCCATCTGCTCGACGTGAGACGTCGCGTTGTCCACCACCAGCAAGCCGCCCGGCCGCAGAGCGCGACGGAGGTGCGGCCACCAGCCGGGATACTCCGGGCGTTCGGAGTCGAGGAAGATCAAGTCGTAGGCGCTCCGATCGCTTCCCTGGAGAAAGCGACCCGCGTCGTCGTGAACGAGCGTGATGAACGGCGAGAGCCCAGAGCGCGCGAAGTTGGCCGAGGCGAGCCCGACCTTGTATTCGGCGAACTCCACCGTAGTCACAGAGCCGCCGATCGCCTTCGCGGCGTCAGCCAGCCAGAGCGTGGAGTAGCCGTTCGACGTCCCGATCTCCAGCACCCGCCGCGCGCCCGTCGCGCGCACGAGCACGGACAAGAACTCGCCGGTGTCCCGGGTGATGTTGAGCATGCGGCGAGGGCGCTCGTTCGTCGCGGCATCGTTCGCCTCGCCGAAACGCTGGAGCTCGGTCTTCAAGGTTTCGAGTGAGTCATTCACCGCTGGCCTTCCTGTGCCAGAGACCCGCCTTGGCGAGCGGATTCTCGAACTCCGTAAGCCGAGACCAGTGATCTCGGATGAGGCGGCGGCGCTCGAGCTCCGCCACGATCTCGAGACGTATGCCGTCGGGATCCTCGAAGAAGGTGGCGTAGTAGTCGGAGTCGTACCCCGGAAGCGTCCCGGGCTCTGTCGCGGATACGCCAAGATCGCGAAGACCTCGAGCCGTCGCGTCGACCTCCGCGCGCGATTGAACCCGAAAGCAAACGTGATGCAGGCCAGCCGCGTACGGATCATGCCTCGCGTCCGAGCGAGCGGGCCGGATCGTGTACTGGAGGACTCGGTTGTAGTAGTGAAGATGCGGGTCGCCGGCGACCGGCACCGTGCCTTTGCGGAAGTCGAGGAATCGCATGACTGGGTCGTAGAACGCCTCGGACGCGGAGAGACTGCGGACCGCGATGTAGATGTGGTCGAGTCCGATCACTTCGACTTTCATACGCTCCTCCGGAGCCTCCGTCGCACGTCGCAGCCTATCACTTCGGGGTGCTGCGACGGAGGCGAGCGTCTCCGAAGGGTGAACGAAAAGCGCAATCCCGTAGTAATTTCTGCCTGTTTCCGCATTCTCGCGAGGCGCCGTGTTATTGAGTGTTTCGCGGCGCCCGGCGCATCGCCGTGCGCTCGACCAACTCACCGACAGATTTCGCTAGGAGGCTGCTGATGAACGAGGAACGGATTCTCCGCGCGGTGGTGACGAGTCTTCTGGCCGCCGCGCTGGCGTTCTCGAGCGGCGGGATTGCGAAAGCGCACGACGACCGCGATGAGCACCAGGACCGTCCCGAGAAGACGCTCTATATCTGGGCCGGCGATCAGGAGCGCGTGCGCCCGGACTTTCTGGCGGTGATCGACTTCAACGAACACTCGCGCGACTACGGTCGAGTGATTCGAACGGTCCCCCTGCCGCCGCCGGGCAACGTCGGCAACGAACCGCATCATTGTCACCTCTCCGTCGACAAGAACATCCTCGCCTGTGGTGGGCTGCTGAGCCTGCTCTCGGGGCAGAACGGAATTTTCTTCTTCGACGTCTCGAAGCCACGACACCCGAGGTTTCTCTTCTCGACCGGCGCGCCGAAATCCAGCATCACCGATGACTTTCTGCCGCTGCCCCGCGGCGGCTTCTTGATCACGCAGATGGGATCGGCGACCGGCGGCGCGCCGGGCCGCTTGGCGGAGTTCGATCGTCGGCTCCGGCTCGTCGCGGAGTACCCCGAGAATCCGCCGTCGGACGGCTTCAACCCGCACGGTATCTCCGCGGACTTCAGCCGCAACCTGCTCGTCACGAGTGACTTCATCAACCCAGTGACGACGCTCAACGTGTGGGCCGGCGACGTCGAGCTGCGAGGCGCGCTCCGCTTCTGGAACCTGGCGAAGCGCGAGATCACCCGGACGGTCTTCCTGCCCGATGCGCTCGGCACGATGGATGTGAAGCTCATTCCCAGGGATCCACACGGGCGCGCAGTGACTGCAAACATGTTCAGCGGCCTCGTATATACCGTGGATCCCACGGACGGCAGCTCGGTGCAGTCCTTCGACTGCGAGGACATCGTGCCGCACATCGAGGTCCCGGTGCGCGGCGGCATGGTGCAGCTTCTCGCGATGCCGGAGCGCGGCGATCGGCTCATCTTCGCGTCGTTTCAGGCCGGGCAGGTCGGCATGCTCGACATCACCAACCGCGACTCATTCGTGCAGAAGTCCGTCGTAGACCTTGGCATTGGCGCCGGCCCGCACGACATCGATCTCTCGGACGATGACTCGCGGCTCGTCGTCACCGACTACTTCCTCGACGAGGACGACTTCGGGAAGATCCACTTCGAGGGGGATCACAAGGTGCACGTGATCCGAGTCAGTCAGGACGCGCTCACCCTCGATCCGCGTTTCGAGCTCGACTTCAACATCGCGTTCGACCACCCCGCGCGGCCGCACGGGATCGCGATGAAGTAGCCTGCGCGAAGTTGGTCACTTCTTCTCGCTGCGGGCCATCAGCGCCGAGCGCGCGAAGGACGCCGCCGCCGCGGCGGCCGCAAACACGAGTGAGTAAGCGAGCAGGAAGACCACGCCGAGAACGAAGAGCGGACCGACACGGAGCGCGACGAGCTCGTAGATGAGCTGGCCTGCGAACGCTCCAACGTAGTGCGCCCAGCGCGGCCTCGGCGTGAGTGCGCCGGAGAGCGCGCCGGCGACTGCGAGCGCCCCGATGTAGAACGGTCCATCGGCGTCCCACGGCTCGAGCTGGCCGGTGAGCCAGGGAGAGAGAACCCAGATGAGCGCAGCCGCCGCGGCCGAGATCGCGAGCGTCGCCCCGGCGCGCGAAGTCACTCGGGTCTCGCGTCGCATGGATCGAGGAGCACGACTACGTCGATGTCGATGGGCGGCATCCCGGGCGGCCATCTCATAGAGTCGGTTGGTCCGAAGAAAGCCATCAGGTCACAGCTCCACTTCATCGACGCCGGCAAGCCCGCCGTGAACTGCCTCGGCGAGAGCTTCAACGGCCGCCTTCCCGACGAGTGTTTGAACCCGAACTGGTTCACGAGTCTGTCGGACACGATCGAAAAGATCGAGGACTGGCGAGTCGACTGCGATCGACATCGCCCTCATGGCTCGCCCGAGGATCTGACCCCCGAGCAGTTCGCGCAAAGAGCGCTTGAACGGACAGAGGAGACAACAGCCGGAGAACTCTCAGCTAGAGCTGGCCAGTGAAGGGGGCACGGCAGTGGTAACAGCGAGCCAGCCGCCCTCATCAATACCCCTCGGCCTCCTGCGAAGAGCGCATCGAGCCTATCGACGCGCGTTGTCGTCAGTGACCCCGCTCACTCATTCCCCTCTCGCGCCTACCGAACCGGACCCGAATCGGAGGCGCTATGAAAGCGTTGTATTTGTGGCCGGAGCACGTGGCGCTCTCGCTGCTGGTGTTGTGGGTCGTGAGCGTGGTGTTTCTGTGGGCGGCGCGGGAGCCGATGCTCGGCTTGTTGCGCTCGCTCGGGGAATTCGTGGCCGAGGGCTGCGCGAGTCTTGCGCGCGGGTGTGACTCGGCTGCGACCGAGTTGCGCAAGCGTGCGCGCGCGGCGTTGCTGGCGGCGGGCAGACTCGAGGCCCAGGGGCGGCTCGGGCGCGAGATACACAGGATCGACAAGACGTTCACCGAACGCCTTGGGCAGTACTCCGGTCTGTCGCGCAGGCTCGACGACTTGCTCGTGAAGCTCGAGGCGGACTACGAGGAGTGCGCGATCACGCCGCCGGAGGTGCCGGGCTGGTCGAATGCGGTGCAGGCGATCGCGCAGATTCCGACGCCGGGCGATGCGAACGTGCAGAAGGTGCTCCAGAGCATTCGGGAGTCGTCGGAGGACGCGGAGGACCGCGCGCTGAAGCAGCACCGCGACGACACTTCTCGGCGTCACAAGCTGCTCTCGGGCATGGCGTCGTGCTGGAAGGACGTGCGCGATCTGATGACGCGCATGCGCGACTCGGTGGGCGCGGCGATGGAGACCACGCAGCGCATACACGGATATGTGGAGGAGTACGAGAAGGTCTCGAAGGAGCAAGACGTCGCGGCGCGCGCGCTCACGTTCTCGGCGACGAAGCTGTTCGTGGTCTCGACCTTGGTGCTCGGCGTCGCGCTGGGCGGCGCGTTCGTGAACTTCCAACTCATCGCGCTGCCCATGTCCGAGCTCGTGCCCGCGGGCGCGCGCATCGGCGGCATGCCCGTGGCGATGATCTCGGCGCTCGTCATCGTGCTCATGGAAACGGCGCTGGGAATCTTCGCGATGGACATGCTCGGCGTGACTGACCTGTTCCCGAAGCTCCAGGGCATTCCCGTCTCGCGGCGGCGCATGCTGCTCGGCCTGTCACTCGCCGGGCTCTTCTTCCTGGCGGGGGTCGAGAGCTCGCTCGCGGTGCTGCGCGAATCGATCGCGGAGGCGGACACGGCGCTGAAGATGTCCCTCGGAGGCGACGAGTCACGCATCGTCACGGAAACCGCGAGCTCGAGCATCCCGGTCATCGGCCAGGCGGTGCTCGGGTTCGTCTTGCCGTGGATTCTCGCCATGGTCGCGATCCCTCTCGAGATGCTGCTCGACAGCGGGCGGCACGTGGTGACGACCGGGCTGGTGCTGACACTGCAGGGTGTCGGCGTGATCGGCCGCGCGGGTGGGCACGCTGCGACGAAGCTCGCGGCGATGTTGGTGGCCGTGTACGAGATCTACGTCAGCATCCCGACGAAGATCGAGCGGGCGGTCCGGGAGTACGGGCACGGCTACGAAGAACCGATTCCGCTGCCCGCGCCAAAGTCCGCGACCAAGGAGCCGAGGACGTCATGGTCGTGAGGCGAATTGCTCTCCTCGCGACCGCGCTCCTCGCGCTCAGTGCCTGCTCCGACGCGAGTCACTACTCGCAGGCGGTCGCGGTGCTGATCGACGTCTCCGGCACCTACGCCGACCAGAAGGCCGAGGTCGCGCGCATTGTGAAGCGCGAGGTGCTGCCGAGCCTCGTCCCCGGCGACACGATCGCGATCATTCGCATCGACAGCGAGAGCTACGAGAAGGCGAACGTCGAGACGTTCGTAACCCTCGACCAGCGGCCCTCGCACGCCAACGCGCAGAAGCTCGCGCTGGCCAAGACGCTCGACGCGTTCGCCGCGCGCGACGACCGCTCCGATTATACCGACATCCCCGGAGCGATGATGCTCGCCGGCGAGTATCTGCGCGAGACCGGCGCGAAGAGCCGCGCGATCCTCCTCTTCAGCGACATGCAGTCCGACCTCCCGCCCGGCACGAAGCGCACCTTCGGCGAGCACGAGTTCGACGGCATCCGCGTCGTCGCGCTGAACGTGAAGCAGCTCCAGCGCGACAACGCGAACCCCGACGTGCTCCGCACCCGCCTCGCCGGCTGGGAGAAGGATGTGACTCGCGCCGGCGCCGGTGGCTGGCAGATCTTCCTCGATACGGCCAAGCTCGGGCCGTATCTGGCTGAGATTCGCTAGCGGCGGCGACGCAGCGCGACGAGGCCCGGTGCGGCAAGCAGAAGCAGAGCTGTCGACGGCTCGGGCAGCGGGTGATTCACGAAGCTCTCGCTTCCGCCCGACGTGAAGCTGATGACGTGGACTCCGGCGCGGATGGTTCCACCCGAGAGCTGAGTCAGCACATCGGAGTAGCTCGCGCCGCCTTGTAGATTGAAGATGATCGCGACGAACTCACCTGCACCGACTCCGTTCATGGCAGGGGAGGGCACGGCCTCGGCAAGGAAGCCCGCGGTCACTTGGAACGGTGGGCTGGCCAGATTTCCGCCTGGCAGGTTCGGCGGGTTCGCGTCCTGTTGGAACACGACGCCCGTCCCGTTGATGATCGAGGCGATCCCCAACAGCGACCCGTCGTCGAAGTAGATCTCGCTGATCACCGACTGCAGCGGTCCAGAGTTCGAGAACGTGAATCGAACCTGACCGGGTCCTTCGTCGGTGATGGCGAGGTGCAGCTGCGTCTCGCCGATGGCGCAGTCGCTCGCGAGGCTGCCCGTGATGCAGCCGAAGCCGACGCTCGCCGCGGAGGCCGGCATCGCGAAGGCAGTCAGCAGCAGAACCAGGGCAGCATGGACCCGAGGGCGGCGCATCAAGGAGTCCCTCCGACAACAGGTCTAAGAAGAGTCTCACGTCCGCACAGTGATGTGAAGGGAATTCGCCTCGTATCGAGATACGGACCTGCATTCTGCCGCTCGCGCAGAAACACATCGCGCAGGCGATCGTGGAGCACAGTGCGGGGCGCTGACTCGGGGCTAAGTCCCTCCGCTCTCGCTCCACAGCTTCGGCGGACGCCTCTTCACCCAGCGCGTCTGCTGGTCGTACGCGTGTGCGAGCTCGAGGCAGGCGCGTTCGGCGTGGTTCTGCGCGACGATCTGGATGCCGATCGGCAGGCCCTCCACGTTGAAGCCCGCCGGCGCGGCGAGAGCGGGGCAGCCGGACATCGTGACCGGCAGCGCGACCTTCATCCACTCGTGATACGTCTCCATCTTGCGGCCGGCGATCTCGTGGGGCCAGTCGAGCTCGACGTTGAACGGGAAGAGCTGCGCCGTCGGCAGGATCCAGTAGTCGAATGTCTCGAAGAAGCCGCGCACGGCTTCGGACCACTGTGAGCGCAGTGCCGATGCCGCGGAGACGTCATAGGCGCTGAGCTTCGCGCCGCTCTCGACTTCGAACACCGCCTCGGGCTTCATGTGCGGACGCATCGACGCATTCCTGTGTACGTCCAGGAGGCCCGTGCCGCCCTGCCACGCGCGCAGCGTGAGCCACGCGCGCCAGACGGCGTCGATGTCGAAGCGAGGGCTCGCCTCCTCGACCTTGCAGCCCAGGTTCTCGAACGCCGCGAGCGCTCCGCGGCAGGTGTCGAGCACGCCCGGTTCGAGCGGCAGGTAACCGTTCATGTCGCCTGACCAGGCGATGCGCGTGCCCTTGAAGTCGCGTTCGAGATTGAGTGTCTCGAGCCCGAGATCTCCGTCTAGCGAAAGAGGCGCGCGCGCGTCGTAGCCCGCTTGCACGCCGAGCAGCAGTGCGAGGTCGGGCACGTTGCGCGCCATCGGGCCGAGCACGCCCATCGATGGCAGCCAGGCATCGCGCGTGTTCGACGGCACGCGCCCGATGCTCGGGCGCAGCGCGAAGACGTTGTTCCAACCGGCGGGGTTGCGCAGGCTGCCGCCGTAGTCACTGCCGTCGGCGACGGGCAACATGCGCAGCGCGAGCGCGACGGCCGCGCCGCCGCTGCTGCCGCCGGCGCTTCGCGTCAGGTCGTAGGCGTTTCGAGTGACTCCGTGGACCTTGTTGTACGTGTGCGAGCCCAGGCCGAACTCGGGAGTGTTCGTGCGCCCGATGAAAATCGCCCCGGCGCGGCGCATCCGCTCGACCATGATGCCGTCCGCAGGCGCCACGAAATCGCGCAGCGGCGCGAAGCCCATCGAGGTCTTCATGCCCTTCACCGGCTCGAGATTCTTGATCGCCTGCGGAAGGCCGTGGAGCGGACCGCGAGGGTTGCCGCGCGCGAGCTCCTCGTCGAGCACCCGCGCTTCGGCGAGGAGCTCGTCGGGCTCTCGCAGCTCGATGATCGCATTCACCTTCGGATTGAGGCGCGCGATCTGATCGAGGGTCGCGGTCATCACCTCGACGCAGGAGATGCGCCGCTCGCGGATCGCCGCCGCCAGCTCCACTGCGTCCATCGCGACGATCGACTGCGTCGTCATCGTTGAACTGCGGCCAACTGCGCTCGCAGCGCCAACGCGCGGCGCTCCCAGCCGGGCATCCCGATCTCACGGAAAGGCGGCAGCGCGGCGTCGAGTAGAGCGA
>JBGQIB010000161.1:0-9984 GCA_041498295.1 bacterium
CAGCCAAGTCGATCACGCGCGGGTCCGAGAGGAACTCGCGCAGATAGCGGCGCACGTCGCTGGTCGCGGGCGAGCGGGGCGTGCCCAAGTTGAGCATGAGGACACCCGTCTTTCCGCTCGCCGCGTTCACGCGCGAAGTAGAGCCGCAAATCCGGCGCGCTGTCGAGCCCGCGGCTTGACTCGGGTGGCGGTTCCTGGCCTTCTTAGAGCACTTCGGAGGGACGATGGCGCAGCAGCTCGATCTCGCGATTCGCGGCGGAACGCTCGTCGACGGTACCGGCGCGCCGGCGCGCAAGGGCGATCTCGGCATCCGCGGCGGGCGCATCGCGGAGCTGGGCCAAGTCCCCGGCCGCGCGCTGCGCGAGCTCGACGCGAGCGGCTGCGTGGTCGCGCCCGGCTTCGTCGACATCCACACCCACTACGACGCGCAGATCTTCTGGGACCGCATGCTCACCATCTCGCCGTGGCACGGAGTCACTTCGGTGGTGATGGGCAACTGTGGCTTCGGCGTCGCGCCCACGCGACCCGCCCACCGCGACCTGATCATGCGCACGCTCGAGAACGTCGAGGGCATGTCGCTCGAGGCACTGCGCGCCGGCATCGGGCCCGAGTGGCCGTTCGAGACGTTCCCGCAGTATCTCGACGCGCTCGATCGGCGCGGGGCCGCGATCAACGTCGGTGCGCTCGTCGGTCACACGCCCGTACGCCTCTACGTGATGGGCGAGGAAGCGACCGAGCGCGAGGCGACCGAGGACGAGATCGCGCAGATGGAGCGCATCGTCACCGAAGCGCTGCGCGCCGGCGCGGTCGGCTTCGCGACCAGCCGCTCCGCGACGCACGTCGGCTACGAGGGTCGGCCCGTGCCGAGCCGCGCGGCGTCGATGGAAGAAGTGACTCGGCTCGCCGCGACGCTCGGCCAGACCGGCCGCGGGATCATGCAGGCGACGATCGGACGAGGCTTCTTCACGCAGGAGCTGGCGGAGCTCGCGCGCAAGACCGGGCGCGCGGTGTCGTGGACGGCGTTGCTCGCCGGCGCGCTCGGACCCGACGGTCACCGCAAAGTGCTCGAGGATCACGAGAAGCTGCAGCGGCAGGGCGTGCAGGTGTACCCGCAGGTCGCGTGCCGGCCGCTCAACTTCGAGTTCCAGTGGAGCGCGCCCTTCCCGTACGAGAGCATAGAGCTGTTCAAGCCCGTCTCGCAGGCGGACCGCGCCGGGAAGAAGCGCATCTACGCGGACCCGGAGTTCCGCGCGGCCTTCCGCGCGCGCGGCGACCGCGGCGGCATCGCCGGGCGCTGGGCCGACACGGTCGTGTCCTGGTATCCCGCGGACCCGAGCTTCGAGGAGCGCAGCGTCGCCGAGCTCGCTGCCGCTGCCGGCGTGCACCCGGTCGACTTCGCGCTCGACCTGGGGCTCGCGAGTGACCTCGATGCGCGCTTCCGCATCGCCGTGATGAACCAGGACGAGGTCGCCGTCGGCGAGTTGCTCGCGCACCCGTCGGTCGTGCTCGGCCTGTCCGACGCCGGCGCGCACGCCAGCCAGCTCTGCGACGGCTGCTTCTCGACTCACTTGCTCGCGCACTGGGTGCGCGAGAAGCAGGTGCTGTCACTCGAGCAGGCGGTGCGGCTCTTGACCTCGCGCTCCGCCGACGTCTTCGGCATCACCGACCGCGGCCGGCTCGCGGTCGGACTCGCGGCCGACGTCGCGATCTTCGATCCCGACACGGTCGGCTGTAGCCCCCTGCGCCGCGTCCATGACCTGCCCGCCGGTCAGGACCGCCTGATCGCCGACGCCACCGGCATGCGCGCCGTGATCGTGAACGGCGTGGTGCTGCGCGAAGACGGCCGCGACTCACTCGATCCCGACGGTCCTCTTCCGGGCCGCGTGCTGCGGGGCGGGGCCGCCAGCGCCTGAGTAGCGCTCAGGTCTCGCGCAGGTCGCGACAGAACGCGCGAATGGCGCCGTTCAGGACTTCGGCCGCTTCCCATTGCAGGAAGTGACCCGCGTCGCGCACCAGGAACGGACCGACGTGATCCGGGAACACGGCCGCGGCCATGCGGTCGAACTCAGGGTAGATCACGTGGTCGGACGTTCCGAAGAGGATCAGCGCGTGCGTCGGATTCGGGCCGAGCAGCGGCGGCTCGCTGCGCTTGTTCGGATTGAAGACCGACTCGTAGCCGCCGAAGCCGGAGCGCAGCTTCGCGCCGTCGCCGAACGGCTCGGTCATGAAGTCGACCGCCTCGCGCGCGAACGTGCCCGGGTGCGCCCAGAAGCGCGGGCCATAGAAGGTCGCGATGTAGCGGCGCCGGCGCAGGGTGTCGTCGAGCTCGGCCGCGAGCGCGTCGGCGTCGGTGCCCTGGCGGAGGAAGTAGTCACTCGCCTCGACTGCCGGGCGCGTGCGCAGTCCCGCCATCTTGTCCTTCAGGTAGGGCAGGGGCGAGTTGAAGATCACCAGCCGCTCGACGCGCTCCGGGAAGCGCAGCGCGAAGTCCTGAATCACTGCGCCCCCGAGGTCGCCGCCGACCAGAGTGACGCGCGCGACGCCGAGTGAGTCGCAGAGCGCCGCGAGGTCAAGGCTGTGCGAGGCCACGTCGGAGAAGCCGTCCGGCGCGACGTCGCTCTCGCCGAAGCCGCGCAGGTCTGGGGCGATCACGCGGAAGCCCGCCGCCGCGAGCGGCGCGACGTTCCGCCACCAGATGCGCTTCGTCTCCGGCCAGCCGTGCACGAGCAGAAGCGCGTGACCGCTGCCCTCGTCGACGGTCACCTGACGGAAGCCGCGCGGCGAGACCGAGCGCACGCGGAAGCGCGTGGGGTCGAGCTCGCGCGGGTCGCTCAAGGCGCGCGCGTCTCGAGTACGTCGATCGCGTGCACCGGCGCGCCGTCGCCCGTCATCAGGTGCGAGATGGCGCCGAGCACGAGCCGCTGCTTCGCGAGCGTGTTCTTGCCCTGGAACGCGCTCGACACCACGCGGATCTCGAAGTGACCGCCGCTGCCGCGCACCTCGAGTGAGTCACAGGGCACGGCGGCTTCGATCGCCGCGCGCAGCTGGCCGATCACCTCGGACGGCGGCGGATGGATCTGCAGCGCCAAGACGAGCGGCTAGTAGCGCGGAACCGACGGGTCGACTTCGCGCGACCACGCGTCGATCCCGCCCGCCAGGTTGTGGACGTTCGAGAAGCCGAGCGCGGCGAAATGCTCCGCCGCCGCCTGGCTGCGGCCGCCGTGGTGACAGTGAAACACGAGGCGAGCGTCGCGCGGCAGCTTCTCGATCTCTGCCGCCACGCGCGCGTCGACCAAGGTCGCTCCGGCGATGCGCGCCTTGCGCTGCTCCTCGGGAGTGCGCACGTCGTAGAGGTGCAGCTCCGCGCCCGAGTCCATCAGCGCGCGCAGCTCCTGCACGCTGAGCTGACTCACCGGCTCGCCCTTCGGTGCGTTCGGGTTCTCGACCGCGAGCGCCTTGCGCCCGTCCGAGTCGACCGCATCGATCGTGAGTCCCGTGGCGCGCTGCGCCGAGTCACGGTCGAAGAGCAAGATGATGCCGTTGCTCTCCGCGGCGATCTCGTGACCCGTACGCGGCGCGAGCGAGAGCGAGTGCTTGAAGCCCGCGTCGATCGCCACGTGCAGCTCGCCGCCCTGGCGGCCCTTCGCCTCGCGCAACAGCTCGACCGCCGAGTCGGTCACGGTGACACGCGGCGGTGTCACCGTCTCGGCCGCGAGCCCGAGCGCGCGGTGCAGCTCGCCGTTCGCGTACATCTCCTTCACGATGTCGCAGCCGCCCTGGAACTCGCCGTCGATGTAGAGCTGCGGGATCGTCGGCCAGCTCGAGAACTCCTTGATGCCCTCGCGCACGTCGCGGTCCTCGAGCACGTCGAAGCTGCCGTACCGCGGCAGCAAGCGGTTCAGGATCGAGACCACCTGCGAGGAGAAGCCACACTGCGGCGCGTCCGGGTTGCCCTTCATGAAAACGACCACCCGGTCAGAGGCGACGATGGTTTGGATGCGGTCGCGGATCGCGGGGGAGAGGGCCATGGCGCTTCCTTCTTGCCGGTCGAACGGGACGTTCGATGCCGGCTCGCCGAGTCTAGATTCGCTACCGTGCGCCGGCCAGCCGACCCCATCGTCTAGCCTGGCCCAGGACGTCGGCCTTTCACGCCGATAACGCGGGTTCGAATCCCGCTGGGGTCGCCAGTAACTATTCGCTTCTGCTAGGGATTTAGACTCTCTGCGGAAGCCCGGTCCACTTCGCGCGAGTGACTCGCGTCTTGCGGGCTGGAGAACGCCTTCTCGTCCCGCGGGCGCGCAGCACGCGGCGCGGGTTTCAGCTCGCCGTCGCGGGCGGTCTGTGGCCCCAGACGCTCACGTGGTCGTACGTGCGGGTGCTCCAGGTCGCGTCGTCGACCTTCACGCTGCCGAAGCCGACCTCGACCGCGAAGCCGGACGGCGTCTTCGCGTAGAAGGAGTACACCCCATCGTTCGGGTGCTTGCCGAGATCCATCGCGAACTGAACGCCGGCCTCGACGCAGCGGTCGTGCGCGCGGCCGACGTCGTCCAGGGCGTTCACCTCGAGCATGAAGTGGTGCAGGCGCTTGGGCATCGGCACCGACGCGAACGCGATCGAGTGATGGCGCGCATTCGCGTGCAGGAAGCGGATCTCCAAGGTGAACTGCGGGTCCAGCGCGAGATTCACGGTGTCGCTGAGCCGCATGCCCAAGAGCTCGGTGTAGAAGCGCTCCGACGCCGCGGGGTCTCGCGCGCAGATCACCGCGTGGCCGAGGCCCTCGTCGCCGGTCAAGAAGCCCGACACCATCCGGCTCGAGTGGAACGGCTCCTTCGCGATGGCGGCGCCGACGAAGAGCTCGACCGGAATGCCGCTCGGGTCGCTGAGCTCGAGCAGCCGCGTCACTCGCCGCGCCGCGGCAGTCTCGGCCTTGCCCTCGCTCACTGCGAAGCCCGCGGCGACCAGCCGCGCGCCCAGCGCCTCGAGCTCGACGTCGTTTGCGAGCTCGAAGCCGAGGTACGCGAGGTCGTCGGCAGCGCCGGGGTGCAGCACGATCCGCTGCTCGCGCTCGTCCATGCGCAGCGAGAGCGAGCCGTCCTTGCCGCGCGCGGCGGGTGCGAGGCCGAGCGCGTCGACGGCGAAGCGCTCCCACTTCGCGAGGTCACTCACTTCGAGACCGAGGTAGCCGAGCTGTCGAACGGAGGTCAAGCCGGCACCGACGGCCGGTCGGTCGCGTTCCAAGGAACCCCTCCCGCGATCCAGTGAGTGAGCTGCTCCTGCTGGTCGTTCCGGTGCAGGTGGCGCGGCGGTTGCGCAAAGGTCTCGTACGGGCGGCAGCGCAGGACGACGCGCCCCTCCTTCTCGGCCATCGCTTGCACCGCCGGGCGAGCTTGCTCCGGGAGCGGCTGGCCCGACATGTGGCCGCCGACCGCCATCATGACATCGACCACGAGCGCGGGGTCGGTCTCGAGTCGGGCGTCGCAATAGACCTGCAGGTATGCAAAGGGCCAGCGCTCGTCGAGGATGCAGAGACTGACCTTTCCGTCGCGCGCGATCGCCTTCGCCTTGGCGCGGCCTCCCATCGTGGAGACCCAGAGCTCGTCGCCATCGGTCGGCACGTAGTAGACGACCGACATCGCCGGCCCATCGGAGCGCCGTGCGTAGCCGAAGATGCAGGTGCGGTGGGTCCGGACGAACTCGCGGCGCTCGGACGGGAGCATGTCGCGGTCGGTCGGAGCGGTGAACGGTGCGGGGGATAGCGGGAGGATCATGTGCGGTTCTCCGGAAACTTTAGTATCGATCGATAATAGTCTACGCTCGGGTCATGCGCCAAGCCACGAAGCCTCGTTCCCGGTTGCGTCGGTCCCGCGATGACAACCGCGAACGCCTACTGGACGCCGCTCTGGTGGAGTTCGGAGCGAAGGGGTTCGACGGTGCTTCGACCCGCGTCATCGCCGAACGCGCCGACGCCCACCAGCCGCAGATCCACTACCACTTCGACTCGAAAGAGGCGCTCTGGAAGGCCGCTGTGGATCATCTCTTCGCGGAGCTCGGCCGCGCGATGGACGGGCTCGACGTCGGAGCCGGACGATCCAGCGCGCCCGACTCTCTCGCGGATGGCTTCGCCGAGATGATCCGCCGCTTCGTGCGCTTCGCGGCCGCGCACCCCGAGCTGAACCAGATCATGGTGCACGAGGCGACCGCCAACAGCGCACGGCTGCGCTGGATGACCGAGCGCCACGTGCGGCCGCTTTACAATGCGGTTCGCGTGCTCTGGCGCCGCCTGCGCGAGGCGGGGATCGCGGCGCCCATCGACGACGCAGTGTTTCACTACGTGCTGGTGGGCGCGGCATCGCTGCCCTACGTGAATGCTCCCGAGGCCCGCCTGCTGATGGGGGCCGAGCCGACCGACGCCGCTTGGGTGGAAGAGCATGCGGATGGGCTGGTGGCGACGTTCCTGCCCAATCGGAATAAACGCCGCACGCGCCGCGCGCGACAAGTACGGGCCAGGACCCGCAAGTGAGCGAGCGGAACGACCTACTCGAAGAGAGCGGCTCTGCTGCCCGAGGACCGGTCCGGTTCCTTCTGAAGGTGCTTGGCTCGATGATCGCGCTGGTCGTTCTCGCGATCGTCGCGTTCAACCTCTACTTGTCCGGGCGCCCCGAGGCGAAGACGGTGAAGCTCGTGGCTGTCATCCGTGTGCCTGGCCCCTTCAAAATGGGCCGCCCCTTCGTCGACTACCTTGCGATCAGTGGTGCGCGCCTCTACGCGGGCTACGCGAGCCGCGGCCTCGTTGCCGTGTTGGACACCACCACAAATCAAGTGATCGCCACCGTCGACGGCCTCCCGCGCGCTAGCGGTGTCGCTGTCGTGGCGGAGCGCAACCTCGGGTTCGCCAGCGCCCGCGGAGACAACACGGTAGGAGCGTTCGATCTGACGACACACCGGCTGCTGCAAAGGATTCCTGCGGGAAATGACCCAGACGCGATCGTCTACGACGAGAAGCTGCATCTGGTTTACGTCGGCGATCAGGAGGGCAAGACCGGCACTTTGATCGATCCTGGTACGCGACGAGTTGTCGACGCCATCGCACTTGGAGGAGAGCCGGAGTACGCACAGGCCGATCCGGAGTCGGGTCTGATCTATCAGAATCTCAAAGACACCAGCGAGGTGGTTGTCGTCGACCCAGAGAAGCAAGCGGTGACCAAGCGCTACAAGATAGCCCCCGGTGAGGGGCCGACTGGCCTCGCGTTCGACGCCGCCAACCGCCGCCTGTTCTCAGCCTGCCGCAACAAGAATCTCATCGTGCTCAATGCAGACTCGGGAGAAGTTGTCGCAGTTCTGTCCATCGGCGGCGGCGTGGACGGTGCCGACTACGACCCTGCACTCCGGCGCGTCTACACCGCGAACGCCTTCGGCACCATGACGGTGATCCAGCAGGATTCCGCGGACCAGTATCACGTGCTCGAGAACGCGCCGACCCCCCTTGGCGGGCACTCGCTCGTTGTGGACCGCGCCACGCATCGCATCTACGTCGCCTACTTCGGATCGATCGCTGTCTACGAGGCGCTGCCCCAACCTGAGAACCGCACGAGCCTTCGTCGCCCCGGCGTTGAAGTTGGTGGCGGCCGATCGGCAGCTCGCGCCGACAGACACAAACGATTCTTCCCATCGTGACTTACTGAGGAATGCGAAATGACGAGCCTCTTCTCGCCCGAGGATCTGTTCACCAATCCCAGGTCCTACGTCGACGCGGACGCCTGGCACGCCGAGGCCGCACGCCTGCGCCGGGAGGATCCGGTCTGCCGGATCGACGCGAAGGGCTTCGACCCGTTCTGGGCAGTCACTCGCCACGCCGACCTGCTCGAGGTCGAGCGGCAGCCCGCGCTCTTCCCGAACACGCAGGACTCCGTGCTGCTCCGGAAGGAGCAGCGCGAGCAGAGTCAGGCCGGCGGGGCCATGCTGAAAACCCTGATCAGCATGGACGGCGAGGAGCATCGCGCGTACCGGAACGTGACTGTAGAGTGGTTCAAGCCCGCGAGCCTGCGCAAGGTGCTACAGCCGCGCGTGACTCAGCTCGCGCGCAAGTACGTCGACCGCATGGGCGAGCTCGGCGGCGCCTGCGACTTTGCGCTGGACGTCGCGCGCTATTACCCGCTGCAGGTGATCATGAGCATTCTCGGCGTGCCCGAGTCCGACGAGCTGCGCATGCTCGAGCTGACGCAGAAGCTCTTCGGCGCCGAGGATCCCGACTTCGGCGTCGGTGAGGACCGCGCCGCCCGCATGGCGGTGGTGTTGGACTTCATCCAGTACTTCGCACGGATGACTGCAGACCGCCGCGCCAATCCGGGAACCGACCTCGCGTCCACGATCGCGAACGCGAACATCGACGGCAAAGCCCTCGGCGACCTCGAGACGATCGGCTACTACGTGATCGTCGCGACGGCCGGACACGACACGACGTCGAGCACGCTCGCCGGCGGGCTGGAGGCGCTGGCGCGCGATCCCGAACAGCTTCGGGCGCTGCAGCGCGATCCGGCGCTGCTCGACAACGCGATCGAAGAGATGATCCGGTGGGTCACGCCGGTCCGCCACTTCCTGCGCCACGCGCAGGAGGACTACACGCTCCGCGGGACTCACGTTGCGAAGGGCGATGTCCTGATGATGTCGTATCTCTCTGCGAATCGAGACGAGGAGGTGTTCGCCGATCCGTTCCGCTTCGACGTGACTCGCGCCGACGCCGCGAATCAGCTCTCCTTCGGCACCGGAGTGCACTTCTGCCTGGGCGCGAACCTGGCCCGTATGGAGCTGCGCACGTTCTTCGAGCAACTGCTTCCGCGCCTCGAGTTGCTAGAGCTCAGCGCGCCGAGTGAGTACACCGCGGCCACCTTCGTGGGCGCCCCCAAGCGCGTGCCGATCCGCTACCGGCTGCGCTGAAGTCCTCGGGTCGCGCCGGATCATGAGATAGGGGCGTGGGTCTTCGGCGCCGGGGAGCGGGATGTTCGTGCCCGCGATTGCCTCCGCGGTCGAGCGCACGGCCGGCCTGAGTGATTCTCCGTTCGCTCCTTGCGCCGGCCCGGTCCATGCGTGGTCCACTTCCGGGCACCTAACTCCGCGGAAACACTCACTCCCCATCCGGTTCGAATCCCGGTGGGGTCGCCAGTGACCTGTCCACTCGCTGTCCAAGTCGATCGATCGAGATCACGCGCGCGAGTGTCTGCAGCCGGAGCTTCGCGTAGCGCTGCGTCGTCGCGATGTCCGAGTGACCGAGCCACGACTTCACCGCGGAGACATCGACGCCCGCGTTCACACGCTCAGTCGCGAAGAAGTGTCGGCCCGCTTCGTTCGGCGCCGTGAGTGCCGAAATTCTGGCCATGTCGGGGCGGTGGAGGCGGCTGGGGCGAGGGGCGGGAGCCGCCGAACCCCGGAAGGCCGCACACGTCGCGGCGCTCGGGGGCATCGTCAGACGGCTACCGCCGTACTCCTCGTCCCCTGGCTCGCCGGAACGTCATTGCGTCGCGTTGCCGCACGTCGGTACAGGTGTACGGCCAGCGCTGTCACCCAGATCCAGGGCGTCGCGAGAAAGGCCGGGGCGACGGGGTTGATGCCGATGGCGAAGCCGACGGCCGTCAGGGCCACGAACACCATGGGGATAGCGGCGCCGTAGAACCAGGCCCAGGCCCGGCGCCCCTCGGCGGCGAACCACCTCGCGATCACCAGGCTCGCCGCGATGAGGAGGAGGGAGCTTGCGCTGCGTGAGGCGTCCTGGATGACCCCGTGCCAGGTGGTCTGCACCATCTCCGATGTCGTGCCGGGCGGGAAGCCGGCCACCGGGTCCGCTGTGAGCACGCTGCCGAAGATGTAGGCCACCCCGAACAGCCCTAGCAGCCGTGGCCCCCACACCGCGCCCCGGCCCGTCTGCAGTATCTGACGCACGCCGACCGCGAGCAGCACCGTCAGCACCCCGACCAGCAGCATGTTCGACTG
>JBGQIB010000162.1:0-9946 GCA_041498295.1 bacterium
ATGGACGAGGCGGAGCGCTGTCATGCGCTCGCGATCCTGGACCGCGGGCGCGTCGTCGCCAGCGGCGCGCCCGAGCGTTTGATGCGCGAGATCGACGCCGCGGTGCTCGAGATCGAAACCGGCGTGCCGCGCGCCGCGCGCGTCGTCCTGGAACGCGTCGCGGGTGTGCGCAGCGTGGCGCAGCTCGGCGCACGCCTGCGCGTCTTGGTCGACCCGGCGCTCGCCGATCCGGCCGCGTTGCTCGCGGCGGCGCTGCGCGACGCGCGCGTAGACGCACGCATCTCGCTCGCTCGCGCGAGCCTCGAAGACGTCTTCGTCGCGGCCACTAGGACAGGCGCCGAGCGCGCACAGACAGCGCGCGCTCCACTGTCATGACTCGCTGGCGCGATTCACTGCTCCGCATCGCCGCGATCGCGCGCAAGGAGCTGAGACACCTGCGTCGGGATCGACTCACGGGCGGCATGGTGGCGGGCGTCCCGCTGATGATGACCCTGTTGTTCGGCTACGCGATCAACCAGGACGTGCGCCATCTGCGCGCCGGCGTCTTGGACCTCTCGGGCACGCAGAGCTCGCGCTGGCTCGTGGCGGACGCGCAGGCCAGCCAGGTGATCGACGTCGTCGTGGGCGCGCGTTCGGTGCGCGAGCTCGAGGAGCTCCTCACCGCGGGCGAGATCTCCGTCGGGATCGCGATCCCTCCCGACTTCGAGAGCCGGCGCGTCCGCGGCGAGCGCGCGAGCGCCCAGCTCCTGGTCGACGGCGGCGACCCGGTGGTGCTCGCCGCGGTGCGCGGGCTCGTGTCTCTGCCGCTGCCGAAGCGCGTCTCGTCCCGACACGCCGCGGTGTCGGCGCCCGCGTTCGAGCTGCGCGCCTACTACAACCCCGAGCGCCGCTCGCCGGTGCACATCGTGCCGGCGCTCTGCGGCGTCATCCTGACCCTGACGCTCGTGCTGTTCACCGCGGTGGCGATCGTGCGCGAGCGCGAGCGCGGAAACCTCGAGCTCCTGATCACGACGCCGGTGCAGACGCCCGAGTTGATGATCGGGAAGATCGCTCCATACGTGGCGATCGGCTATGCGCAAATGACGCTCATCCTCGTCCTCGGGCGCGTGCTCTTCGACGTCCCGATCGCGGGCAGCGTGGCGAGCCTGTACGTGGGCGCTGGCGCGTTCGTCGCAGCGGCGCTCACCCTCGGCCTCTTGATCTCGACCGTCGCCCAAACGCAGTTCCAGGCGTTCCAGATGGCGTTCGTCTCGTTCCTGCCGCAGATCCTGCTCTCGGGCTTCATGTTCCCGTTCGACGGGATGCCCGCGCCCGCGCGCTGGCTGGCCGAGGTGCTGCCGCTCACTCACTTCCTGCGCATCGTGCGCGGGATCGTGTTGCGCGGCGCGACGCTCCAGGACGTGAGCGGCGAGATTAGAGCGCTTCTCATATTCTTCTCGATCGCGTTTGCCCTCGCGCTGCTCCGTTTCCGCAAACGCCTCGACTGACTCGCGGTCGAGCGCGAGCGCAGGCGCTCCGATAACCTGCGCAGCCCCGAGGAGTGGACATGCTGGAACCTTGGCAGGCCGCCGTGCTCGGGCTGGTCGAGGGCATCACCGAGTACCTGCCGGTGAGCTCGACGGGTCACTTGATTCTGGTCGAGTCGCTGCTCGGGCTGGGCGGCGCGGATTCGAAGCCGGCGCTGGACGCGTTCTCGATCGTGATTCAGGGCGGCGCGATCCTCGCCGTGTTGGGTCTCTACTGGGCGCGCGTGCTCACGCTGCTCCGCGGTCTCGTCGGGCGCGATCCCGCGGGCCTCCGACTGCTCGTGAACCTCGCGCTCGCGTTCGCGCCCGCGGTCGCCGTCGGTGTGCCGCTCGATCACTGGATCGAGGCGCGCTTGTTCCACCCGCTGCCCGTGATCGCGGCGCTCGCAGGCGGGGCAGTGTTCATGATCGCGCTCGACCGCTGGGCGCCGCGCGGCGAGCGCACGATCGAGCAGCTCGAGTGGCGCCACGCGCTGGCGATCGGCGCCATGCAGTGCGCAGCGCTCTGGCCCGGCACCTCGCGCTCGATGGTCGTGATCGCGGGCGGGATACTCGTCGGCTTGCGCCCGCGCGACGCGGCCGAGTTCTCGTTCTTGCTCGCGCTGCCCACGCTCGGCGGCGCGTGCGCGTACAAGCTCCTGAAGGAGCACGCTGCGATCGCGCAGCTCGGCGTCGGCCCGGTCGCGCTTGGCATTGCCGTCGCCGCTGTCTCCGCGGCGCTCGCGGTGCGTTGGTTGGTCGCGTTCCTGAACCGCCACGGACTCGCGCCGTTCGGCTGGTACCGACTCGGTCTCTCGGCGCTGCTCTGCGTTAGTCTCTGGCTCGGCTGGGTCCGGTTCGGTGGTCTATCCTGAGCTGCGAGGCGGAGGTCGAAAATGAACGAGATGCTCGAGAGTCTGCGCAATCCGTGGATTCTGCTCGGATTTGCGGGACAGGCGGTGTTCTCGCTGCGCTTCTTGGTGCAGTGGGTCGAATCGGAGCGCGCGGGCCGCAGCGTCGTGCCCGGCGCGTTCTGGTACCTGTCGATCGTGGGCTCGATGCTGCTTCTGGCCTACGCACTTTGGCGTAGGGATCTCGTGTTCACGCTCGGCCAGTCGATGGGCTTCGTGGTCTACGCGCGGAACCTCGCGCTGCGCCGGAGAGACACGGCTTGAATCGCGCGCTCTCCGGCGTCTCCGTCGTCGTGCCCGTCTACGACGAGGAGGACAACGTCCGGCCGCTCGCCGACGAGCTGGTCGCGGCGCTGGCGGCGCTCGATGTGCCGTGGGAGGTGGTCTTCGTCGACGACGGCAGCCGCGACGGCACGCGCAAGCGCGTGCTCGAGGTGGTCGAGGCCCGCGACGGCTTCCGTCTGGTTCCGCTCGACCGCAATCAGGGACAGTCGGCGGCGCTCGTCGCGGGAGTGCGCGCCGCGCGCCACAGCCACGTCGCGACCCTCGACGGTGACTTGCAGAACGATCCGCACGACATCCCGCGCGTGGTCGCGCTCGCGCGCGAGCACGATGTGGTCATCGGGCGCCGCGCGCAGCGCCGCGACACCGTTTGGCGTCGGCTCGCGGGCCGCACCGCGAATGCGGTCCGGCGCGCCGCGCTCGGCGACGGCGCCTCCGACACCGGCTGCTCGCTGAAGCTTTTCCCGGCCCAGGCGTTCCTCGCGCTGCCGCGCTTCGACGGCATGCACCGCTTCCTGCCCGCGCTGTTCGGCTACCAAGGGCTCTCGGTGCGCGAGGTCGACGTGAATCACCGCGCGCGTCGCGCGGGTCACTCGAAGTACACGAACCTCGCGCGCCTGCGCCGGACCATCTTCGATCTTGGCGGCGTCTACTGGCTCTCGAAGCGCACGATTCGAATCGGCGCGCGCGACGAGACACCCTAGTCGTCGTCGTTTTCGCCTCCGCCGTCGCCCAGCTCGAGCAGCACCAGCTTCGCGAACCAGGCATGCTCTCGGACGACCATGGCGAGGCGCTCGCGCTCGGCGAGCGGCCGCCGGACGTAGTCGCGCGAGATCGCCGCGACCCGCGTTTCCACGATGCCGAGACCGACGGCGAGCGCGAGCAGAAATCCGGCGAGCCAGCTCGCGCCGAAGCTCGCGGGCCGACCGGCGAATGCCGCCGCGCCGGCGACGGCGAATAGCGCGAGTGGCAGCGCGGCTGCCGCGGCGACCGCGACCGGCGCCCATCCTTCGACCCAGGCGAAGAAGAGCGCGAGCATGACCGTCGCCGCAAAGCCGGCGAGCGCGAGCGGTGTTCCGACCGCGCGCAGCGCGAGCGCGAAGCGCGAGCCGAGCTCGCGTGCCCAGGCCGCGACGGCGTCGGCCGAACAGAGCGCGAGGCCGGGCAGCATAGCCAGCGTGTAGTGCTTCTGTTTCTGTGGGAGCAGCGAGAACGCCGCGAACGGCACGAGGAACGCGAGCGCCGCGAAGCGCCGCCGCGGATCGGCGCGGTAGACGCGCGTCGTCCAGAGTCGCCAGACCACGAACGGCAGCAAGAGACTCGCGGGCGCGGCGCGCACGGGCAGCACCGAGAGATACCACCACGGCGCGCGGAAGTGAGCCGAGCCGCCGTGGCTCTGCGCGTTGCCGAGCGGCAGCAGCAGCGCGTCGCGCAGTGACTCGAACGCCCCGGGGACGAACACGAGGACGGCGACGTACCACGAGACGCCGATCGCCGCGGCCGCCGCGAGCGTCGCGAGCACGCGCGGCTCGCGCAAGACGCCTAACTCGCGCCGCAGCGCGAGGTACACCGCGATGGGTAACACGACGCTGAATAGCACCGCCGTCGCCTTCGCGAGGAACGCGAGCCCGAGCAGGCCGGCGAAGACCGGCAGCAGCGCGCGCCGGCGCTCCTGGTGCATGCGGTCGAAGCAGAGCAGCGCCGCGGTCGAGAGGAGCGCGAGCAGCATCTCCGCGTCGCCGCGCCGCCCCGAGGAGGTGAACTGCTGCATCGCGACGAGACTTCCCGCGGCGATGAGTCCGAGCCCGCCGCCGCCGAGCGCTCGGCCCCAGACGAGCAGCAGCGCCGCGAGCGCGAGCCCCGCCGCCCCGGACACCGCGCGCGCGCTCCACGGTCCGGTGTCACCGGAGAGCTCCGCGACGACTGCGCCCGCCCAGTAGAAGAGCGGCGGCTTCTGCAACCGCACCGTCGACCCGAGGCGGGGCACGAGCCACTCGCCGCTCTCGACCATGCTCCGCACGACCGCGACGCAACGCCCTTCGCTGCTGCGCCCGACGGGATCCGCGCCCAGCCCGACGAAGAGCACGAGCGATACCAGGCCGAGGAGCACGAGCGCAGAGAGCGCGAAGCCGCGCCGGCTCGCGACGAACGCGCGCAGCAGAGACTCGGCGTCGCGGATCATCGAGCGCGATGCATAGCACACGCTCGCTTGACAAGAATCAGGGCGCGGGAGATTCTGCGCGCGATGTCATTTCCGGCACATACGAACGACCGCGCGCTCGCGCAGCCTCTCACGAAGACCTTCGCGAACATGCCGGCGCCGATGAACGCAACGACCGACTTCTGTGTCGGCCTCGTCGCGGAGATTCGTCTCGTGTAGCCGGAGGGGCAGCAGACTTTCAGCGAACGCCCTTCCGGACCTTTCGGAAGGGCGTTCGGCGTTCAAGGGGGCAAGACGTGTCGACGGCGATCGAGCTCGAGCGGCTCAGAAAAGTGTTTCGCGTGCGCGAGCGAACGCAGGGCGTCGCGGGCGCGCTGCGCGGGCTCGTCGCGCCGCGCACGCGCGAGGTCGTGGCCGTCGACGACGTGTCGTTCGCGATCGCCGCCGGCGAGCGCGTCGCGTTCGTCGGGCCCAACGGCGCGGGTAAGTCGACCACGCTGAAAGTGCTCGCAGGCATTCTGCGCCCGACGTCGGGCGTCGTGCGCGTCGCGGGCCTCGAGCCCGGGCGCGACCGCGGACGCCTGGGCTATCGGATCGGCGCGGTCTTCGGGCAGCGCTCGCAGCTCTGGATGCACCTGCCCGCGGTGGACACGTTCGACTTGCTCGCGCACATCTACGAGCTCGCTCCCGGCGAGTACCGCGCGCGCCGCGACGAGCTCGTGCGCGCGTTCGAGATCGCCGAGATCTGCGAGAAGCCCGTGCGCCAGCTCTCGCTGGGCGAGCGCATGCGCTGCGAGTTGGTCGCGAGTCTGTTGCACCGACCCGAGATCCTGTTTCTCGACGAGCCGACGATCGGCCTCGACGTCGTGGCGAAGGCGACGATCCGCGATCTCGTGCGCGAACGCGGCAGGCGCGACGGGTGCACGGTGCTGCTCACTTCGCACGACACGGGCGACATGGAGCGCGTCTGCGAGCGCGTGCTCGTGATTCACCGCGGGCGTCTCCTGCTCGATCGCCCGGTCGACGCGCTGCGCAAGAGCTTCATTCCGCGCAAGCGCATCTCGGTCGTGTCCGAGGAAGCCGAGCTCGTGCTCGACCTGCCCGGCGTACGCCGGCTGCCGAGCGCGCCGCATCGCACCGAGCTCGAGGTGGACCTGCGCGCGGTAGGCGTGGATCGCGTCGTGTCTCAGATCTTCGCGCGCGCGCGCGTCCTCGACCTGTCCGTCGAGGATCCGCCGATGGAGGAGATCGTGACCGCGATCTACGCCGGCGCCTCGGCCGAGGACGCGAGCGCATGACCGCGGCGCGCCTTGCCATCGTGACCCGCAAATATCTCGCGTTCGCGCGTGCGGCCGCGCGCCGCGCGCTCGCCGAGCGCACCGTGCTCATCGGCCGCAGCGTCTTCCTCGGCGTGATTCTGTTCGCGTTCTCGCGCATCTGGCACGTGATCGGAGCGAGCTCGGCGCTGCCTGGGGTCGGCGAGCGCGAGCTGGTCTGGTATCTCGCGGTCTCCGAGTGGTCGGTGCTTTCGGTGCCGCCGCTGTTTCTCGCGATCGAGGCCGAGGTGCGCTCCGGCGACGTCGCTTGCCGCTTGGTGCGCCCGGTCGGATATGTCGGCGCGCAGATCTCGGAAGCGGTGGGCGAAGCCGCGCTGCGCCTCGCGCTGCTGGGCCCGAGCGCGGCGCTGTTCGCGTTCGCGCTCACCGGCGGTTTTCCGGCCGACCCGCGCGGCCTCTGGCTCGCGCTGCCGCTCGGCCTGCTCGCGACCTTCATCGCAATTCTGTGTATGGCCGCGATCGGCCTGTCCGCGTTCTGGATCGTCGACACGAGCCCGTTCTTCTGGATCTGGCAGAAGCTCACGTTCGTGCTCGGCGGGCTCTTGTTTCCACTCGAGCTCTACCCGGATTGGCTGCAGCGTATCGCGCACGGGACTCCGTTCCCGCTGATGTGCTGGGCGCCGGGCCGGATGGCGCTCGGGTTCGCGCCGCGCCAGGCGCTGGCGAGCGCGCTCGAGGGCGCGATCTGGGTGGGGCTGTTGATCGGGCTGTTGGTCGTGATGTCGCGGCGCGCACGCGCGCGACTCACCGTGAGTGGAGGCTAGTCTTGGCTCGCGTTCGACCCACGCTGCGTTTCGCGCGCGCGCTCGTCGCCACGAATCTGCGCGCCAGCCTGGCGCTGCGAGGCGCCTTCTGGCTGCAGGCCGCGTTCATGGTCGCCAACAACCTGGCGTTCTTCACGACCTGGTGGCTGCTGTTCGCGCATTTCCACGAGCTTGGCGGTTGGCGGCTGCCGGACATGATGACGCTTTTCGGTGTCGTCGCGTCGGGCTTCGGTCTGTCCATCGTCTTTGCCGGCGGCGCGCGCCGGCTCGCGCGCATGATCTCCGACGGCGAGCTCGATCCGCTGCTCGTGCAGCCCAAGCCAGTGCTGCTGCACGCCGTCGGCTCCGCGAGCACCGCCTCGGGCTGGGGCGACCTGACGACGGGGATCGGGATGCTGTATCTCGCCGGTCGGCTCGACTTCGCGAACCTGCCGTTCGTGCTGCTCGCGATCGCCACGAGCGCCGCGATCTTCAGCGCGGTGGCCGTGCTGTTCCAGAGCCTCGCGTTCTGGCTCGGCGACGTGGAGCAGCTCTCGCGCCAGCTCTGGGAGTTCACGCTCACGTTCGCGCTCTACCCGCGGCCGCTGTTCGCTGGCGGCATCTCGTTCCTCTTGTACACGCTCCTGCCGGCGGGCTTCGTCGGCTTCCTGCCCGTCGAGGTCGTGCGCCAGCCGAGCGCGCTCTTGTGTCTCGCAGCGGTCGGGGCGGCGCTCGGCTGGTGGCTGCTCGCGCTGGGCGTATTCGCGCTCGGCTTGCGCCGGTACGAGTCGGGCAATCGCTTCGGGGCGCGCGGCTAGACGCCGGCCACCGCGCGGTACACCGAACGGAGTCGGCGCGCGGAGGCGGTCCACGACATCGCCTGCGCGCGCGCGAGCCCGCGCGCAGAGAGCTCCGCCGCGAGGCGCGAGTCAGTCACGACGCGCTGCAAGCCGTCCGCGAGCGCCTCGGGCGAGCGCGCGTCGACGAGCAGCGCCGCGTCGCCCGCCGCTTCCGGAAGCGACGCCGCGTTCGAGCACACGACCGGCGTGCCGCAGGCCATGGCTTCGAGCACGGTGAGTCCGAAGCCCTCGTAGAGACTCGGCACCGCGCACGCGCGTGCCGCGCCCAGCAGCGCCACGAGCTCGTCCTCGGGCAAGCCGACCAGGCGCGTCGTGCGCGCGCGCATGCCGTGGCGGTCGAGCGCATCCTCGACGTCGCGCTCGCCGTCGCTGCCGCGGCCCACGAGCACGAGGCGCAGCTCGGGCAAGCGCGCGAGCGCCGCGATCAGGCTCGGGAAGTTCTTGCGCCGCGAGAGCAGACCGATCGCGAGCACGTAGTCACCGTGTTGCTCGCGCAGCTTGGCGATCGCCTCGGGTGGCGCGGGATGAAAGCGCGCGCAGTCGACACCGAGGTGGACCGGGTGCACGCGCTCGTTCGGCAGGCCGTATTGCTCCCGAACTTCGCCCGCGGTGAACGCGCTGTAGGTCACGACGTGATCCGCGCGTGCGACGGCGTCCGCGATTTTCCCGCCGCGCCGCTCGTGCCAGCGCTGGCTGACCCACTCGGTGTTCCGCACGGCGTTCAGGTCGTGAATCGTCACGAGCTTCGGCACGCGGGGCGTGCTCGGCACGAACACGCTCATGGCGTGGAAGAGCTTCGCGCCGCGCAGGATCACGCCGTTCAACGGATCCGCGATGAAGCGCACGCGCGCGTTCGGCGCCGCGGGTCGCCAGTGGTCGGGATGCCGCCAGCGCGACAGCCGAGTGCACAGCGCGTAGTCGGTGTTCGGATCGTCGGCGAGCAGCGCGCCGACCACGCCGCGGATCGTGCCCCCGACACCGCCCAGGGGCGGGCGGCCGCCTGCCGAGCTGACCTCGAGCGCGAACAGGGTCATCGCGCCGCGCGCCGCTCAGCCGCCAGCGACGAGTCGCGGCAGGATCCGGCCGATCGGCCCGCGGATCACGGCGTCCGCGAGCTCGTCCATCTCCGTCGGCTCGCCGTTCACGATCACGATGCGCGCGCCGGAGCGCTTCGCGATCGGGACGACCGCTGCGATCGGATACACCGACAGGGTGCTGCCGACCGCGAGCATGAGATCGCACTCGCGGGCCGCGCGTTCGGCGCGCTCGAGATCGCTCGTCACCAGGCCCTGCCCGAACGAGATCGTCGCCGACTTCAGAATTCCGCCGCAGCTGCGACAGGGCGGGTCCGCCTCGCCCGCGCGCACGCGCGCCAGCGCGCGCTCCATCGGCGCGCGCTCGCCGCAGTCGAGACACGTGACCTCGTGCAGCGTGCCGTGAATCTCGACCACACGCTCGGGCGAGCTGCCGGCTGCGAGGTGCAGCCCGTCGACGTTCTGCGTGACCAACAGGTGCAGGTTGCCGGCGCGCTCGAGGCGCACCAGCGCGCGATGTCCGTCGTTCGGCTCGGCTTTCCACGCGGGCGACTCGAGGCGGCTCCGCCATGCGCGCACCCGCACTTCGGGCTCGTTCACGTAGTTCGACAGGGTCGCCAGCTTCTCGGCGCCCGGGTTCTTGGTCCAGACGCCCTGCGGGCCGCGGAAGTCGGGAATCCCCGACTCGGTCGAGATGCCGGCGCCGGTCAACACCGTGATGCGTCGCGCCGCGCGGATCCAACTCGCGACCTCGCGCAGGTCTTCGTCCTCGTCGGGCATGCAAAGATTCTCGCACGACTGGCGCGGGCGGTCGTCGTTCTCCTACGATGCCGACGTGCACTCGCAGCCGACCTCGTACCACTCACCGAAGCTCGAGGGGCGCCGCATCCACGGGAAGGGTGGCCGCACGTTGGTCGCCCGCGAGGTGATCGAGCCCGACGAGCTCGTCGTCGTGTTCGGCGGCGAAGTCGTGCAGGCGTCGCAGCTCGCGGCGCTCTCGCCCGCGGAGCGCCTGCTCACGCTGCAGGTCGAGGAAGACTTGTATCTCGTCTCGGGCAGCGACGGTGCGGCGGACTGGGTGAACCACTCCTGCGATCCGAACTGCGGCCTCCG
>JBGQIB010000163.1:0-9889 GCA_041498295.1 bacterium
CTGTCTGGACGGGCGCGCGGTCGTCGCGCTCAACATTTGTGGCGAGGTGTACCGGATCGCCGCGAACGAGTCACTCGGGCGCGGCGCGCACTCACTCCGCTTCGAATTCGTGCGCCGTCCGGCGGGTGGCGGCAAGGCCGTGTTGTCGCTGCGCGATCGAGTGCTCGCCGAGGGCGAGATTCCGGTGAGTCTGCCGATGCGCTGGCAGATCGGCGGCGCGGGTCTCTTGATCGGGCGGGATCGCGGCTTTCCCGTCTGCGACGACTACACGCCGCCGTTCCCGTTCAGCGGCACGCTGCGCCGCGTACTGCTGGAGATCGCGGGTCGGCCGCGGCGCGACGCGGAGCGCGAAGTCGCGACCGCGCTGCGTCACGAGTGAGGCTCTGAGGTCCATGGCGGTTCTTCGCGTCGGTCACATCGGAATCTGCGTCTCGGACATGGACCGCGCGCTCGCGTTCTACTGCGACATCCTCGGCTTTCGGCCACTCACCGAGACCACGGTCGCCGACGCGCTCTCGGCGCAGCTCTTGCGTTTGCCCGAGGTCGACCAGACGACGGTCTTCGTCGAGCGCGACGGCGTGCGCCTCGCGCTGTTCGCGTTCCGGAAGCCGAAGGCGCTCGGCTCGGGCCGCGTGCGCGCGATGAACGAGACGGGCATGGCCGCGCTGATGCTGCGCGTCGACGGACTCGACGCATTGGTCGAGAAGATCCGCGCCGCGGGTCACCGCGTGCTCGATGAGACGCGCATCGAGCACCCCGCGTACGGCTCGAAGCTGCTCTTCGTGTGCGACCCGGACGGCGCGCTCATCGAGCTGATCGAGATCCCCGGAGATCCGTACACGCCGTTCGGGAAGCCGTTCCAAAAGAGGTAAGGGTCAAGACGTGATGATCGTCTTCGAGAAGTTCCTGATCGACGGCGAGTGGGTCGCGCCCGAGGGGCGCGGTCACTTCGACGTACACAATGCTGCGACGGAAGAGGTGATGGGCCGCGTGCCGGACGGGAGCGCCTCCGACGTCGACCGCGCCGTCGCGTCCGCGCGCAGCGCGTTCGAGTCGTGGGCGAACGAAGCGCCTGCGTTTCGCGCCGAGGTCCTGCGCCAGATCGCCGACGGCATTCGGAAGCGCCGCGACGAGCTCGTGGAAGTAATCATCGGCGAGCTCGGCGCGCCCCGCCCGATGACCGAGCAGTTCATGGTCGACTTCCCGGCCAACACGCTGGAGTTCTACGCGGACCTGCTCGCGACGTACCCGTTCGAGGAGCGCATCGGGAACTCACTCGTGGTGAAGGAGCCGGCCGGCGTGGTGGCCGCGATCACGCCCTGGAACTACCCGCTACACCAAATCGCGGCGAAGCTCGGACCCGCGCTCGCGGCTGGCTGCACCCTCGTGCTGAAGCCCAGTGAGGTCGTGCCGCTCTCCTGCTTCATGCTCGCCGAGATCGCCAACGAGACCGCGCTCCCGAAGGGCGTGTTCAACTTCCTCTCGGGCGCCGGCCCGGTCGTCGGCGAGGCGATGGCGACACATCCCGGTGTAGACATGGTCTCTTTCACGGGCTCCACCGCCGCCGGCCGCCGAGTCGCGGAGCTCGCGGCCAAGACGGTCAAGAAGGTCTCCCTCGAGCTCGGCGGAAAATCGGCGAGCGTGATTCTCGACGACGCCGACTTCGAGAAGGCGGTGCGCGCGAGTTTGAATCACGCGTTCATCAACTCGGGGCAGACGTGCGCGTCGTGGACGCGCATGCTGGTGCCGCGGGCGCGCCAAGAGGAAGCGATCGGCTTCGCGCTCGACGAGCTGCGCCGCAGCAACGCCGTCGGGGATCCACGCGAAGGCAAGGCGCGCCTCGGCCCGCTCGTCTCCGCGCGCCAACGCGAGCGCGTGCGCGCGTACATCCAGTCAGGCGTCGACGAAGGCGCGCGCCTCTTGGCCGGTGGTACAGAGGCGCCCATCGGTCTCGAGACCGGTTACTACGTACGACCGACGCTCTTTTCCGACGTGCGCAGCGACATGAAGATCGCGCAAGAGGAGATCTTCGGACTGGTGTGCACCATCCTGCCGTACGACGGGGAAGAGCACGCGATTCGCATCGCGAACGACACGATCTACGGACTCGGCGGAGCCGTCTGGTCGCGCGACGTCGCACACGCCGTGCGCGTGGCACGCCGGATTCGCACCGCCCAACTCGACATCAACGGGGCGCCGTTCAATCCGCACGCGCCGTTCGGTGGTGTGAAACAGTCCGGGAACGGTCGCGAGCTCGGGAAATACGGACTCGAGGAGTATCTCGAGCCAAAGGCGCTGCAGATTCCCTAGGCTTCAGCGCTCTTGCAGCGAGTGCACGAGCTTCAGCGCCGAGTCCGCCAGACCGTCGATCTGGGCGCGAAACGCTTTGGTGTCGGCGTTGCCGCCCATCACGCCCTTGAGATACCGGGCCATCACTCCCTCGACGATCGCCGCGAGCCGCCAGTACTGGAAAGCGCGGTAGTAGTCGACATTCGACACGTCGCGTCCCGTCTTGCGCGCGTAGATCTCGAGTATCTGGGCACGTGACTGGAAGCCGCCCGCGGCCGACGGAGATGCAGCGGCCGCAGCGGTCCCGCCGACTTCGCCCGGCTCGGCCCAGTTGTTCATCAGGTAGCCTATGTCCGCCATTGGATCGCCCAACGTGCAGAGCTCCCAGTCGAGGACGGCTCGGATCTGGCAGTCGTCGCCAGTGATGCAGTTTCCGAGGCGGTAGTCACCGTGCACGATCGCCGCGTCTTTCTGCAGCGGCATCATCGCGACGAGCGCCGTGTGTACTTCCTCCATCGCGGGCAGCTCGCGCGTCTTTGAGTTCTCCCACTGCGTGCGCCAGCGGTGCAGCTGGCGCGGGAGATACGCGTCCTTGCGCCCGAGATCGCCGAGCCCGATCGCGTCCGGCTCCACAGCGTGCAGGCGCGCGAGCACGTCGATCAGCGATGCCCCGCACTCGGCACGCTGCGCCGGTGTGAACAGCCTCGCGACGGTCGTCGCGTCGGTGATCACGTGGCCGGTCACGAACTTCATCACGTAGAAAGGCGCGCCATTCACCTCCGTGTCCTGGCAGAGGCCGAGCGCGGGGGCGACCGGCACAGAAGTGTGTCGGCCGACGGCCGCGATGATCTTGTGCTCGCGGCCCATGTCGTGCGCGGTCGCGAGCACTGCCCCCAGCGGCGGTCGGCGCAGCACGAAGAGCTCACCGGCGGCGTCGGTCACTTTGTAGGTGAGGTTCGAGTGTCCGCCCGTGATCAGCTCGAAGTGGAACGGTGCGCGCGCGCCGGCGACGTTCGCGGCCAGCCAGTCCGAGACGCGCCGCTCATGGACTCCTCGCACCCCGCCGCTGCCGTCGGATTCGCTCATGCCGAGATTCTATCTCAGGCCGGGAAGTCGACGGTGACCATGCCGAGCGGCCCGAAGTCCGCGGTCGCCGAGTCTCCGGGCGCGAGCTCGAGGATGTCGGTGCAGCACCCGGTCGTTACGAGATCGCCTGCCGCGAGCCCGCGGCCCATCTGCGCGAGGCCGTTCGCGAGCCAGAGCAGCGCCTGGAGCGGCGAGCCGAGCACGTTCGCGCCGCAGCCGCGCGTCTGCTCGACGCCGTTTACGCGCGTGACCACGTTGATCGACGCCAGATCGAGCGCCTGGAACGCGACGAGCTCCGGGCCGTGCACCCAGTGACTGTGGAGCACGTTGTCCGCGATCGCCTCGAACGCGCTGAGCTTGCGCCACTCTTCGAAGCGCGAGTCGACGATCTCGAACGAGGGCAGCGCGGCACCGATCGCGCGGGTCACCGCTTCGAGCGAGTAGGGCGCCGCGCGCGGCGGCAGCGCGCGCGCCATGCGGAAGCCGAACTCGGTCTCGACGACGCGGCTCGCGAACTTCGCGGCGGGGAGCTTGGCCGGGCTCCGCGAAACGCGCCCTTCGATGAGCCGCCCGAATACGGGCGCAGAAATTCCGAGCGACTGCTGCAGCGCGACGTTCGTGTATCCGATCTTGTAGCCGAGCGCGCGGCCGAGCCGCGCGACGAAGCGATCCTGAATCGTGTAGGCCTCGAGCAAGCTGGTCGGCGAGCACGCGGCGGGCAGCCGCGGTCGCGGGCGCAGTGCGCGATGAGCCGCGAGCAAGAGGGCGGCTGCGGCATCGAGCTCGGCGTCGACCAAGGGCATGCCGCCTTTTGCCATGCCCACGCGCCGCGCACAACCGGCGCGATGGACAGCCGCCGCTCCTCGGGTGGATAATCGCCGGACTGAAACGTGTTCTAAACGCGTCCCCCGGAGGGTCTCCGATGAAGCGCATCCCGTTGCCGCACTCCCCGAACGGCTGGTTCAAGGTCGCGTTCAGCGACGAGCTGGCAGTCGGCGACGTGCGGCCCGTGCACCAGTTCGGGCAGGATCTGGTGGCGTATCGCGGCGAGGACGGTATCGCGCACGTGCTCGACGCTTACTGCCCGCATCTCGGCGCGCACCTCGGCGTCGGCGGCAAAGTGGTGGGCAACGACCTCCAGTGCCCCTTCCACGGTTGGCGCTGGGCGGGCGACGGCCGCTGCACGTCGGTTCCGTACGCGAAGAAGATTCCCGCGCTCGCGCGCACGCGCGCGTGGGAGACGCGCGAGCAGAACGGCTACGTCATGGCCTGGCACCACGCGGAGCAGAAGCCGCCGGGGTTCGAGGTTCCGGAGATTCCCGAAGTCACCAGTCCCGAGTACTACAAGTACAAGCGCGTGCGCTGGGAGCTCGCGACTCACATCCAGGAGATGTACGAGAACGCGGTCGACATCCAGCACTTCGCGCACGTGCACGCGATGCAGATCGAGAAGGTGAACTGGGACGGCGACGGCCCGATCGCGACGCTCGTGCTCGATCTGAAGCGCGATGCCGCGGTGCAATCGAACGCCGAGGGCGAAACCTCGTTCCGCTCGTTCATGTACGGGCCAGGTCTGTCACTCACGCGAGTCACCGGGCGCATGGCCGGCGTCTCGATCCAAACCCTGACGCCGATCGATGACGAAGTCTGCGAGGTCGTGCACACCTACTACGCCAAGAAGTCGGAGCCCGCGACGAAGGCCGACCTCGAGGGCTTCTTCGACTTCTACGCGAGTGACTGGGAGCTCGACTTCAAGCTCTGGAATCAGAAGATCTACCGCCCGCAGCCGCTGCTCGCCGAGAACGACGGCGACGTCGGCCGCTTCCGGCGCTGGTACAAGCAGTTCTACTCGACCGACCTCGGCATCGACCGCTTCTGAGGCGCATGTGGCCCGCGTGAACACGGTGCTCGGTGCGATCGACCCGCGCGCTCTCGGCGGAACGATGTCACACGTGCATCTGACCCTGGACATCTCGTGCTGGTACGCGCCGCCGCAGGATCCCGAGACGGCGCGGATCGCCGCGAAGCCGCTCGGCCTCGAGAACCTGGGCCTCGCGCGGCGCAACGGCTTGGTCGTGCGCGACAACCTGGTTCAGTCCGACGTGGAGCTCACGATCCGGGAGGCGGCCGAGTTCAAGCGCGCGGGCGGCGGCGCGCTCGTCGACATGGAGCTGCCCGGGATCGGGCGCGACGTCGCGGCGCTCGTGCGCATCTCGCGCGCGACCGGCCTACACGTGATTGCGTCGACCGGTTGGTACACTCAGGCGAGTCACCCGCCCGAGGTCGCGTCGCTCGACGTGGACGCGCTCGCGGATGCGATGGTGCGTGAGATCGTCGACGGCATCGGCGACTCGGGCGTTCACGCGGGCAACATCGGCGAGATCGGCTGCAGCGGCATGCCCGACACGCCGTGTCTGCCCGACGAGGAGAAGGTGCTGCGTGCGGCCGCGCGCGCGCAGGCCCGCACCGGCGCGTCGCTCACCGTGCACCCGAATGGCGGTACGCACGGCTCGCGCGAGACGCCGAAGCACCATCTGGACTTCTATCTCGACGTGCTCGAAGTGGAAGGCGCCGACCTCGGCAAGGTGTATCTCTCGCACATGGGTTTCTACTCGGCCGAGGTGGCGAAGCACGTGCTGCGCCGCGGCCTCGGCTTCGTCTCGTACGATCACTTCGGTCACGAGGAATACTACGAGATCGTCGGTCCCGGCCGCGCGTTCCCGCGCGACAAGGAGGAGATCGACGCAGTGATGCGCCTGCTCGAAGCGGGTCACGCCGATCGCGTGCTAATCGGGAACGAGATCGGCTGGAAGACCTGTTACAAGGCGTACGGCGGCTGGGGTTACGCGCACGTCTACGACCACATCGTCCCGTGGTTGCGCGATTGCGGCGCAAGCGAGGCCCAGCTGCACGCGATCCTGGTCGAGAACCCGGCGCGGTTGCACGGCATCCAGTAGCGCAGCCGGAGGCGAGACATGGACGCGATCGAAGCGATGGAGACCTGCCGCGCGATGCGCTGGCTGAAACCCGACCCGGTCCCCGAGGAGCTGATCCGCAAGGTGATCTTCGCGGCGACGCGCGCCTCGAGTCCGGGCAACAGTCAGGGCTGGGACTTCGTGGTCGTGCGCGACGCGGAGCAGCGCAAGCGCATCGGTGAGCTGTTCCGCGCCGAGGTGAAGCCGCGGCTCGTGCCCGTATCCGATGGCGCCGACGGCGCGCGCAGGCTCATGACTGCGGGCGCGCACCACTTACTCGACGCCTTCGAGCGCGTGCCCGTGTTGATCTTCGTCTGCGGTGGAGTGATCTACCCGCCCGCGAACCCGATGGAGCTGTTCGTGCCCGCCGCGTTGTATCCGGCCGCGCAGAACCTGATCGTCGCGGCGCGCGCGCTCGGACTCGGCACTGTCTTCACGACCTTCCACATGCTGTGCGAGGTGAAGCTGCGGCCGATCCTAGGCCTGCCCGACGGTCACCGCATCCAAGTCACGATTCCCCTCGGCTGGCCCGAAAAGAAGTTCGGCCCGGTGAAGCGCAAGCCGCTCGACGAGGTCCTGCACTGGGATCGGTTCTGAGTCGTTGCTAGCTGCGCTTCGCGCCCGGAGTGAAGCGCACGGGCAGATGCTTCGGCCCGGAGATGAAGGTCGAGGGAAGATACGTGGCGGGGCCCGTCGGCTCGATGTCCGGCAGGCGCCGGAAGAGCTCGCGCAGCATCGCCTCGATCTCGATGCGCGCGATGTGCGCGCCCAGACAGAAGTGCGCGCCGCCGCCGCCGAACGCGACGTGGGGATTCGGGTCCCGACCGACGTCGAAGCGCTCGGGCTCGGCGAACACCGACGGATCGCGATTCGCGGCGCCGTAGTACATGACGACCTTCTGGCTCGCGCGGATCTTTTGCCCGCCGAGCTCCGTGTCGCGGGTCGCCGTGCGGCGCATGTAGACGACGGGGGAGACCCAGCGGAGCATCTCCTCGACCGCGCTCGGCAACAGGCGATCGAGGTCGCCAGTGAGTCTCTCGCGCTCCGCGGGATGCTCGAAGAGCGCGAGCATGCCGCCGCCCACGAGGTTCCGCGTCGTGTCTCCGCCCGCGTCGACGAGCAGCATGAAGAAGAGTTGAAAGTCGACGTCGTCGAAGCGCCGGCCGTCGACCTCGGCGTGCAGCAGCTTCGTGGCGAGGTCCTCGCGCGGCCGCGCGCGCTTCTCGGCGATCACCGTCTGCGCATAGAGGAACATCTTCATCACAGCGGCGCCGGCCGCGCCAGGCGCCTGTGACTCGGGCGCGGCGTGGATCGCTTCGGTCAGGCGATACAGCTCGCGCCCGTCGTCGAGCGGGATGCCGAGCAGCTCCGCGATCACGTACGACGGCAGCTCGCCGGCGATGTCGTCGACGAGATCGCATTCGCCGCGCTCGATCACGCGGTCGACGATCTGCGCCGCGAGCTCCGCGATGCGCGGGGCGAGGGCGGCGGAAGCGCGCGGCGTGAACTCGCGGCTCACGATGCGCCGGTAGCGCGTGTGCTTCGGAGGATCCATCGTGAGCATCATCTGGTGGCCGTCGATGTTGAGCTCGAGGCCTGGGCCGGGGTCCGCGATCATGATCGTCGGTACCGAGGAGAACGTCGCGGGATCGCGGCCGACGTCCAACACATCCTGGTGGCGGGTGAGCGCGAAGAATCCGGGACCGTCGGGCTCCGCGTGCCAGTGAACCGGATCGCGCTCGCGCAGCCAGCGGAACTGATCGTGTGGCTGGCCGCTCGCGAAGCTCTTCGGGTCGACGAGATCGATACGCGGAGCGCCCGCCACGTCGCCCAGCATACTAGGTCGGGCGCCGCTGCACGTGCTCGCGCACGCGCCAGACCGCGGTTGCCTCGCACAGCGCGGCGATCCGCCGGCGCAGCGTGACGGCGCAGTCCGGCGAGTCGAACGGGTGGAGCGGCGCGCGCGCAGCATCCGCGAAGCCAAGCTGGGCGAAGGCGTCCCAGTCCGGAGCAGTGTCCGGGTAGAGCTTCCGCTCGACCCGGAAGATCGCCACGCGCGTCGCGCCCGGCTGGCTCGCGAGCAGATCCGGCACGAACGCCGAGCCGAGCGCGTCGTGGAATCTCTCGGCCGAGAGTCGCGCTCCGCGGCGCAATGCGCAGATCCACTGCGTTCCCCGCGTCGCGACGCCGAGCTCGCCTGCGAGCTGCGCGTCGTGGTGAAGTTCCGTCTGACCCGCGTAGCCCGCTGCAGCGCCGATAAAACGCGCGTGGTCCTGAGTCACCAGGCGCTCGCCCTCGGGTGAGTCGTAGGGATGCTGCTGGAAGTCGGCGAGCGAGTCGAACGCGAGCGCGTTCACGCTGTCGATTTCTTCGGCGTCAGCCAGTGCCTCGTCGACGACGTAGAGCGCGTAGCCGCGCAGGCGCGGGTGATGCCGCAGCGCGAGCGGCACGTGGCGCGCGAGCAGGTGCGCGGCGTACTCCGCGTGCGAGAGACCCGCGCGGCGCGTGCACAGGAAGAGAATCTCGACCACGGCGCGATGGTACACTCGGAGCATGGCCATCGTGACACCCATCGAGGTACCCCCGGGCGCACGCCGCCGGCTCGCGATCTCGAGCCCGGTCACGCGCGAGCCGATCGGCGAGATCGAAGTGCAGAACGCATCCGACGTGCGCGCCGCGCTGGAGCGCGCCCGCAAGGCGCAGCCGGCGTGGGCGGCACTCTCGATCGAGGAACGCGTGCGCTTCGTGCAGCGCGTGCTCGCGCTCCTGGTCGAGAAGCAGGATCGGATCGTGGAGATCGTGGTGCGCGAATCGGGCAAGCCCGCCACGGAAGCGCGCATGATGGAGATCTTCGCGGCGTGCGACGCGCTGACTTACTGGTCGAAGCGCGCGCCGCGCCTGTTGCGCAGCGAGCGCGTGCGGCTGCACGGCCTCTTGCGGCTCACGAAGAAGCTCGAGATCGCGTACAAGCCGCTCGGCGTCGTCGGCGTGATCAGCCCCTGGAACGGCCCGGTGATCCTGTCGCTCAACCCGACCTTGCAGGCGCTGCTCGCCGGCAACGCGGTGCTCTTGAAGCCGTCCGAAGTGACTCCGTTCTCCGGCCGGATCGCGGCCGATCTGTTCCACGAAGCGGGCCTGCCCGAAGGCGTGCTCGAGCTGCTCACCGGCGACGGCGAGACCGGCGCGGCGCTCTGCGAGGCAGGGGTCGACAAGATCTCGTTCACCGGCAGCGTCGCGACCGGCCGGCGCGTCGCGGTCGCCTGCGCGGAGCGACTCATCCCGTGCACGCTCGAGCTGGGCGGCAAGGATCCGATGATCGTCTGCGCCGACGCGGATCTCGACGCGGCGGCCGGGGGCGCGCTCGCGGGCGGCTTCCTCAATGCCGGCCAGTTCTGCTGCGGCACCGAGCGCGTGTACGTCGTGGCCGAGGTCGCCGACGCATTCACCGAAAAGGTTGTCGCGCGCACGCGCGCCCTACGCCAGGAGGTGTCGGGCGAGTTCGACGTTGGCGCGATCTTCTGGCCGCGCCAGCTCGACAC
>JBGQIB010000164.1:0-9873 GCA_041498295.1 bacterium
AACCGCACCGTCACGGGCAACCCGCTCATCGCGCGGAAGATGCCGACGAAGTCCTCGCGCTGCAGGGGCAGCAGGACGTCGTACGCAGCTCGCTCCTCTTCATCGGTCTCCGCGAAGATCATCTGCTGTACGGCCACGACGCGCTCCGGGCCGAGGAACATGTGCTCGGTGCGGCAGAGGCCGATGCCTTCTGCGCCGCGCGCACGCGCGTTCGTCGACTGGTCGGGCGTGTCGGCGTTCGCGCGCACGCGCAGACGGCGCACGCCATCGGCCCACTTCATGAGCGTCTGGAAGTCCTGAGAGAGTTCCGGCTCTACGGTGGGCACGCGGCCCTTGAACACGTGCCCCGTCGAGCCGTCGAGCGTGATCACGTCGCGCTCGGTGAGCTCTACACCGCCGAGTGTCGCGCGGCGGCGCTCGAAGTCGATCGAGAGCGCGCTGCAGCCGGCGACGCAGCACTTGCCCATGCCGCGCGCGACCACCGCCGCGTGCGAGGTCATGCCGCCCAGTGCCGTCAGGATTCCCTGCGCGGCGTGCATGCCGTGGATGTCCTCGGGCGACGTCTCGCGGCGCACGAGCACGACTTCCTCGCCCGCCTCGGCTGCGGCTTCGGCGTCCTCGGCGGTGAAGACGACGCGCCCGACGGCGGCGCCCGGCGACGCCGGCAGACCCTGCGCGATCGGCGGCGGCGCCGCGGCCGCGTCGAGCGTCGGGTGCAGGAGCTGATCTAGTGACTCAGGAACCACGCGCCCGAGCGCGGTGCGGCGGTCGATCAGTCCCTCGCGCGCCATGTCGACGGCAATCTTCACGGCCGCGCGCGCGGTGCGCTTGCCGTTGCGCGTCTGCAGCATCCACAGGCGTCCACGCTGAATCGTGAACTCGAGGTCCTGCATGTCGGTGTAGTGTCTCTCGAGCAGCTTCGCAGTGCGCACGAGCTCCTTGAAGCAGCGCGGCATCAGCTCTTCCAGTGACTGCGGGCCACCCTTCGCGCGGTCGCGCTTCGAGATCGCCTGGGGCGTGCGAATGCCGGCGACCACATCTTCGCCCTGCGCGCGCGGCAGGAACTCGCCGAAGAAGCGGCGCTCGCCCGTCGACGGATCGCGCGTGAACGCGACGCCCGTCGCCGAGTCATCGCCGAGATTCCCGTACACCATCGCCTGGATGTTGACGGCCGTGCCCCACTCCGCCGGAATGCCGTTCAGCCTGCGGTACGTCTCCGCGCGCGGCGTGTTCCAAGAGAGAAACACCGCCGCGATCGCGCCCTGGAGTTGCTCGAACGGGTCGTGCGGGAAGCCCTCGCCGGTCGTCTCCTCGACGACGCGTTTGTAGCGCGCGACGAGCTGCGCGAGATCGTCGGCGCTGAGCTCCGTGTCGAGCGCCACGCGCCGCGCGTGCTTCAGCGCGTCGAGGTGTGTCTCGAAGAGCTCGTGCTTCACGCCGAGCACGACGTCGCCGTACATGTGGACGAAGCGGCGGTACGTGTCGTACGCGAAGCGGCGGTCGCCGCTCTCCTCGATCAGCCCTTTGACGGTCTCGTCGTTGAGGCCGAGGTTCAGGACCGTGTCCATCATGCCGGGCATCGACGCGCGCGCGCCGGAACGGACCGAGACGAGCAGCGGGCGCTCGCGCGAACCGAACACGCCACTCATCGCGCGCTCGACCTTCGTGAGCTGCGCGCGCACCTCGGCGTCGAGGCCGGGCGGGAGCTTGCGGCCGCGCGCGTAGAACTCGGCGCAGACCTCGGTCGAGATCGTGAAGCCGGCGGGCACGGGGACACCGAGTCGCGTCATCTCGGCGAGGTTGGCGCCCTTCCCGCCCAGCAGGCTCTTCTGACTCGCGTTGCCGTCGGCGCGACCGGCGCCAAAGAAGAAGGCGCGACGCTTGGGTCGCGCCTGGGTCGTGCGCGCGCGCTTCGCGGACGTCCTGGCTGCTCGCTTGGCCAAGCTCGTGGCCTCCTAGCTGATCTTCGAGGGGCGCGATTTCACAGGTGCGGAGGTTCGAGGCGCGCCGTCGCTGCGTGGGGGTCGGACGGGGGCGCAGTATCCCCGTGGCCCGACGCTCCGTCAACCGAAACGGCGCGCGCCTCGCCGTCGGCAAACACCTGGCGCAGGAACGCCTCGGAGCGCAGCTCGAACCCGATGTGGAAGCGGAAGAAGCGCTCGACCAAGCGCGCCGCCAAGTCGACCTCGCGCTCGGAAAAGCCGAGCTCTCCACGCGAGCGAAGCGGTTGGCGCAGCCCGGCTTCCAGCGCGCGCAGCAGCAGCGCCGGAATGCGCGCCTCCTCGGGGCCCGCGCAGCTGCGACACACGGCGCCGCCGTGCGCGGGCACGAAGCCCACCCAGCCCCCGTCGCTCGGCAGATCCGCGCCGCACAGGGCGCAGCGCACGAGCTGAGGCCGGTAGCCGATGCGCGCCAAGGTCTTCGCGAGCACGAGCAGCGCGAGCAACGGGTCCGGAGTCTCGGCATCGAGCACGTCGAGCACGCCGAACGCGAACTGGAACAGCTCCGGCTGGGGTTGCCGGTCGGGGGTCGCTCGGTTCAGGAGCTCGAGAAACTGACACGCGATCGCGTAGCGCCCGAGGTTCGCGGGAATTCCCTCGAACGCGCGCACCAGCTTCGCGCCCTCCAGGCGCGCCAGCTGCGCGCGCGGCGGATCGACCAGGCGCACGTCGACGATCGAGAGGATCTCGAGCGTGCCTGGGAAGCGGCGCTTCGAGCGGCGCGCGCCCTTCGCGATCGCAGAGACCCGCCCGAGCGCCTCGGAGTACAGGTGCACCACGCGATCCGACTCGCCTTGGTCGAACGTGCGCAGCACGAGCGCGCGCGTCCGATACTCGATCGGCATGCCCCTAGCCTACTCGCGGTGGAGCAGCTGGTCGACGTAATCCGGCTTGTAGATCCGCGCGGGCGCCGATGTGTCGGAGCCGGGGCTCGAGAGCCAGAGCCCCAGCAGCCAAAGACCGAGCGCGAGAATGACTGCCATGCCGGCCGTCCGGCCAAAGCCGAACAGCAGGGGTCGCAGGCGCGTGAAGTGGGGGCGGCGGCGGACGCGTGGCTGGTCCCCGTGGCCGAGCAGCGCGGCCGCTTCGTCGGGGTCCGCGCCGATCGCGTGGGCGAGCGCCCGAGCGGTGGCGCGTCCGATGGCGTCGGCGTCGAGACCGGCGCGGGTCTCTTCGATCTCGCGCACGCGCTCCGGCGTGAGCTTCGTGCGCGCCGCGACGTAGAAGAGGGAGATACCACGCAGCTCGCGCTGGCGGCGGTACCACGGGCCGAAGGCGCGACCCGCGTCCGCTGCAGCGCTCGCTACTGCAGCACCTTCAGGTAGTCGCTCGACTTCCGCGCCCACTCGCTTTCGCCCCCGCGTTCCACCGCGACGCGCAACGAATCCACCGCGCGATCACGCTGATTCAACCTCACGTAGGCCTGCGCCATTCGGAACCGCGCCTCCGCTTCGGAGGATCCAAACACCAGCGCCGGTCGCTCTGAAACGATGTTCACGCACTCTTCGAAATGCTGGATCGCAGCGACGAGGTCACCCCTGTCGTAGAGAACGATACCGAGATCGAGATGCGCCGTGTAATTCGCGCGATCCGTCTTGAGCGCACGCTCGAAGTCGGCCGTCGCCTGATCGAGATCGCCCGATTTGTAGTGAGCCCAGCCGAGGTTTACAAGAGCGCGCGCGGGCCGAACGAAGGTCGGATCGTCGGCGAGGTGCTGAAACTCGGCCGCGGCATCGACCCAGCGCTCCTGCTGCAGGTACGTGACACCGAGCGCGAGTCGCGCGTCCTGGTTCGTCGGGTCCAGGCGCAGCGCTTCCTTCAGCTCGCTCTCGGTGTCCGAGAGCAGCCCCTTCTTGCGGTACGCCTCGGCCAGCCCGATGTGAGTCTCCGGCTCCTTTGGGTTGATCGCGAGCGAGCGGCGGTATTCCGTGATCGCGGCCTCGGCCTCGCCCTGCACGAGCTTCGTGGCGGCGAGATCGCGGTGTTGATCGGCGAGCACGACCTCGCGATCCGTCAGCGTCGTGCAGGCAGTCGCCGCAGTGAGCGCGGCGAACGCCACCAGAAGTGCGTTCAGCTTTTTCATGAGTCCCCCCCCGTACATGTGTGCGGCGCCGGTCTGGCGCCTCTTGTGTGCGGCGCCGGTCTGGCGCGTCTTGTGTGCGGCGCCGGTCTGGCGCCTTGGCTCTAGAAGAAGGCGAGAAGGCGCGCGATCTGTTCGAGTCTGCGCGCGTCGGCGCCGCCTCGGCGCACCAGCGAAATCTTGCCGAGCACCGCGCTGCCCTGGGGTTGCGCCATCAGGCTCGTGTCGGCATCGGGATCCGCGGGGCCGTCGACAATGTCGGCGGCGGACATTTCGATCTCGATCTCGGGAATCGGCGGGGGGGCGGGAACCGACAGCTCGTCGAGCTCGTCGGGACGGATGTCGAGCCCGGAGGGCATCGGCGGCGACGGCGGGTCGGGCACGGCGAACTCGCCCGTGTCTCCGGGATTCGGGGCGCCGGTGACTCGCGAGCCGCTCGGCTTGCGCAGCTTTCGCAGCTTGTTCCAACGCTGCATGCGCACATCGCGCTCCATCTCGGAGAGCTCGACGAACACGGACGCGTCCATCGAGAAGCCGAGTGACTCGGCGAAGGCGATGGCTTCCTCGGTCATGACGGCCAGCGCTTCGGGCGACGTGATCGCATTCTCGGTCACGTAGCGTTCGAGGGTCGGCGGCATGACGGCGCGCACGAGCAGCGCGACGTACCCCTTGCGGCCGTTCCAGACGGCGGCCAGGGCGGCGACTGACTCGACGAGTTCGTCGTCCCCGGCCTGCGCGGCTTTGCCCTCGGAGAAAGCGAGCGCACGAACCAACTCCGAGCGCAGCGCGGTCGGGCCGTCGGACTTCGCGAACATGCCCCGCCTATCGGGACGAAAACCGCCGTGCTTGAGGCATCTGGCCTACGAAACTGCGCGTTTGAGTCGGGCCCGGCCCGCGGGCGTCCGCGGGCCACCCACACTTCGCTCGGCGCCTGATTCGGGCGGGCCATCCTGGCCGATTCAAACTCTCGCGCACCGCGCTTCGCTTGCGGCTCCCTCGGGTCAGAATCTCGTGAGGCGGCGGAACTCCTCGAAGCGGGCGTCGATGTCCGTTCGTCGCAAGTTCCGCAGGCCGTCGAGGCTGAACTGCTCCACGCAGAACGAGGCGAGCACGGCACCGTAGATCATCGCGCGTCGCAACGAGTCGCTGCTGAGCTCACCGTGACTCGCGAGCGCGCCCATGAGTCCGCCGGCGAAGCTGTCGCCGGCGCCCGTCGGATCGCGCACCTCGCGCAGCGGGAACGCCGGGGCGGCGAACACGCCGTCGTCGTCGAAGAGCAGCGCCCCGTGCTCGCCGCGCTTCACGATCACGACGCGCGGGCCCAGCGCGCGGATTGCGTCCGCCGCGCGAACCAGGTTCGACTCCCCGGTGAGCTGGCGCGCTTCTTCGTCGTTGATCACGAGGCCGTTCACGACGGCGAGCGTCTTCTCGAGCTCGTCGCGCGCCCCCTCGATCCAGAAGTTCATCGTGTCCATCGCCGAGAAGCGCGGCGCGCGTGTCTGCTCGAGCACGGTGCGCTGCAGGCGCGGCTGGATGTTGGCGAGGAACACCCACTCCGAGTCGCGGTACGCGGCCGGAATCTTCGGGTCGAAGTGCTCGAAGACGCCGAGCTCGGTGAACAGCGTGTCACGCTCGTTCAGCGACGCGCGGTAGCGCCCGCCCCAACGGAACGTACGGCCAGGCACGCGCTGCAGGCCGGCGAGGTCGAGCCCGCGCGAGGCGAGAAACCTCACGTGCTCCTCGGGGAAGTCGTCGCCGACGACCGCGACCACGCGCACGGGCACGAAGAAGCTCGCGGCGACGCCGAAGTACGACGCCGCGCCGCCGAGCACCGACTTCGCGCTGCCCGCGGGCGCTTCGATGTCGTCGAGCGCGACCGAGCCGACGACGAGCAGACTCATCTAGCGGACGTTCGGCGCGGCTTGTGCGAGTGTCTCGCCGATCAACGCCGGCGACGGCACGACGGGGATGCCCGCCTTCTCGAGCGCCTTGCGCTTGCCTTCGGCGGTGCCGCGACCGCCCGAGATGATCGCGCCGGCGTGACCCATGCGCTTGCCCGACGGCGCCGTGACTCCGGCGATGAACGCGACGACGGGCTTGTTCATCTCGGCGCCCACGTACTCGGCCGCCTCTTCCTCGGCGCTGCCGCCGATCTCGCCGATCATCACGACCGCCTTCGTCGCCTTGTCCTTCTGGAAGAGCTGCAGTGTGTCGACGAAGCTCGTACCGGGGATCGGATCGCCGCCGATGCCGACGCAGGTGGTCTGCCCGATGCCCAAGCGCGAGAGCTGGTGCACCGCTTCGTACGTCAGCGTGCCCGAGCGAGACACGACGCCGACGCTGCCGGCCTTGAAGATCGACGCCGGCGCGATGCCGATGCGCACCCGCAGGCCAGGATCGAGCAGACCCGGGCAGTTCGGCCCGATGAGTCGCCCGCTCCAACCGCGCAGCGCGGCGCGCACGCGCAGCATGTCGCGCACCGGGATGCCTTCCGTGATCGCGCAGATGAGCGCGATGCCCGCGTCCGCCGCTTCGAGGATCGCGTCCGCCGCGCCCGGCGCGGGCACGAAGACGACCGACGCGTTCGCGCCCGTCTCGCGCACCGCCTCGCGCACCGTGTCGAAGACCGGGAGGCCGCAGGCTTCGCTGCCGCCGCGCCCGGGAGTCACTCCTCCGACGACCTTCGTGCCGAACTCGAGTGACAGGTTCGTGTGTAGCTGGCCCGTCTTGCCCATGCCCTGGACGAGCAGCTTCGTGTCGCCGCTCACGAGAATGCTCATGCGCCCACCGCCGCGACGATCTTCTCGGCCGCGTCCTTCATTCCGTCGGCGGGGGTGATGTCGAGCCCCGAGCTCGCCAGCATCTCGCGCCCCTTCTCCGCGTTGGTGCCGTCGAGGCGCACGACCAGCGGCACGCGCACGCCGACCGTCTTCGCCGCGCTGATGATGCCCTCGGCGACGCGGTCGCAGAGTACGATCCCGCCGAAGATGTTCACGAGGATCCCCTTCACGTTCTTGTCCGCGAGGATCAGCCGGAACGCGTGCGCGACGCGCTCGGCGTCGGCGCCGCCGCCGACGTCGAGGAAGTTCGCGGGCTTCCCGCCCGCGTACTGAATGATGTCCATCGTCGCCATCGCCAGGCCGGCGCCGTTCACCATGCAGCCGATGTTTCCGTCGAGCGAGACCCAGTTCAGGTCGTACTTCGAGGCCTCCGCCTCGCGCGAGTCCTCCTCGTCCGGATCGCGCAGCGCCAACACGTCCTTGTGTCGGTACAGGGCGTTCGGATCGAAGTTCAGCTTGCAGTCGAGCGGAATCACCGAGTCACCGGAGACCACGAGCGGGTTCACCTCGGCGAGCGAAACGTCTTTCTCGACGTAGAGCCGGTACAGGTTGCGCACCAGCGCGACGAACGACTCACAGAGCTTGCCGGTGAGACCGAGCTCGAGGCCGAGATCGCGCGCCTGGAAGTCGCACACGCCGACGAGCGGATCGACCTGAACCGTGAGGATCTTCTCCGGCGTCGAAGCCGCGACCTCTTCGATGTCCATGCCGCCGGCGGTCGAGCCCAGGATCGCGATCTTCTGCGTCGCGCGATCGACGAGCAGCGCGAGATACAGCTCGCGGTCGATCTTCGAGCCCGCTTCCACGTACAGCCGGCGCACGATCTTGCCCTCGGCGCCGGTCTGCTTGGTCACGAGCCGCATCCCGAGCATCTCTTCCGCGGTCTGGCGCGCCTGCTCGGGCGACTTCACGAGCTTGATCCCGCCGGCTTTGCCGCGGCCGCCCGCGTGCACCTGCGCCTTCACCACGACCGTGCCGCCGATGTCACGCGCAGCTTGCTCGGCTTCGAGCGGCGTGGTGACCAGCCGGCCCGGCGGAACCTCGATCCCGTACTCGCGCAGCAGCGCCTTCGCCTGATACTCGTGAACGTTCATCGCGTGCTCGCGCTCAGAGCTTCGCCGCGGCGACGAGTGATTTCACGGCCTCCGCGCTCTTGTCGAGCAGCGCGCGCTCGGCCGGATCGAGCTCGAGCTCGAGCACTCGCTCCACGCCGCGCGAGCCGATTACCGCGGGCACGCCGAAGTAGATCCCTTTGTGGCCGTACTCTCCGTCGAGATAGGCGGCGCACGGCAGCACGCGTTTCTGATCGAAGAGCACGGCCTCGGCCATCTCGATCGACGCCTCTGCGGGAGACACGAATGCGGAGCCGGTCTTGAGCAGCGCCACGACCTCGCCGCCCGCATCCTGGGTTCGCTTCGCGATCTTGGCGATGGTCGCGTCGTCCATCAGCTTGCGCAGCGGCACGCCGCCGACGCTGCAGTAGCGCGGCAGCGGCACCATCGTATCGCCGTGGCCGCCCAACACCACCGCGTGTACGTCGCGCACCGAGACGCCGAGCGACTGCGCGACGAAGAAACGAAAGCGCGACGAGTCGAGCACCCCCGCCTGCCCGAAGACGCGCTCCTTCGGGAACCCGGTGAGCTGCTTCATCGCGAGCACCATGACATCGAGCGGGTTCGAGACGACGAGCACGATCGCAGCCGGCGAGTGTTCCTTGATGCCGGCGGCGACGGTCTTGATGATGCCGAGGTTCACGCTCAGAAGGTCGTCGCGACTCATGCCCGGCTTGCGCGGCACGCCGGCGGTCACGATGTACAGGTCCGAGCCGGCGGTGTCCTTGTAGTCGTTGGTGCCGGTCACCTTCACGTCGCTGGCCCAACCGGAGAGCGCGTGGCAGATGTCGAGCGCCTTGCCCTGCGGCACCCCTTCGACGACGTCGTAGAGCACGACGTCGGCGATGCGGCGCTGGGCGACGAGCTGGGCCTGGACGCCGCCGATCTGGCCCGCGCCGATCAGCGAGATCTTCGGTCGCTTCACGGAGTCACTCCATGTTCTCGATGATGGCGTCGCCGAACTCCGAGCAGCGGAGGAGCGTGGCGCCTTCCATCAGTCGGTGAAAGTCGTAGGTCACTCGCTTCTGCGCGATCGCGCGCGCGATGCCGCGGTCGATCTTGCGCGCCGCTTCCCCCCAACCCAGGTAGTCGAGCATCATGACTCCGGAGAGGATCACCGAGCTCGGGTTCACCTTGTCCTGGTCGGCGTATTTCGGCGCGGTGCCGTGCGTGGCCTCGAAGATGCCGTGGCCGGTCAGATAGTTGATGTTCGCGCCCGGGGCGATGCCGATGCCGCCGACCTGCGCGGCTAGCGCATCCGACAGATAGTCGCCGTTCAGGTTCATGGTCGCGATCACGTCGAAGTCGTCGGGGCGAGTCAGCACCTGCTGCAAGGTGATGTCCGCGATCGAGTCTTTCACGAGCAGCTGTCCCTTCGGCGGATTCCCGCCGCAGTCGTCCCAGCCGATCGCACGGCCCGCGTACTCTCTCTTCACGAGCTCGTAGCCCCAGTCGCGGAACGCGCCCTCGGTGAACTTCATGATGTTCCCCTTGTGCACGATCGTGAGCGACTTGCGTTTGTGCTCGAGGGCGAAGTCGAGCGCGGCGCGCATGAGTCGCTCGGTGCCCTCGCGCGAGATCGGCTTGATGCCGATCCCGCTCGTGTTCGGGAAGCGGATCTTCTTCACGCCCATCTCGTTCTGGAGAAAGGCGATCAGCTTCTTGGCCTCGGGTGACTCGGCGGGCCACTCGATGCCCGCGTAGATGTCTTCCGTGTTCTCGCGGAAGATCACCATGTCGACCTGCTCGGGACGCTTGACGGGCGACGGCACGCCCTTGAAGTACCGGACCGGCCGCAGACAGACGTAGAGGTCGAGCATCTGGCGGAGCGCCACGTTGAG
>JBGQIB010000165.1:0-9712 GCA_041498295.1 bacterium
CGCGGCGGCGGCGCCCGCGCGGTCGAGCGCTGGCGATCGTGCACCTAGCCAGCGTTCTGTTCGCGAACGCTGTGCTGCCGCAGCGCCAGCCGCACCCGGACCTGCGCTACGACGCGCTCGTCCTGGCCGCCGGCTATGCGTACGTCGCGCTCGCTCGGCTCGCGATGCCGTTCATCGTGCGCAAGCCGCGCGAGCCGTGGACTCGGATCTAGGCGCGCTTCTTCAGCATCATCGCGGCGCGGCGGCACACGGCCACGATCTCGCCGCGCTGATTCACGCCGCGGTGCTCGAAGAGCACGATCCCCCACTCGGGCCGCGACTTCGAGTCGCGTTTCTCGACGACCTCGGTCTCGGCGCGAATCGTGTCGCCGATGAACACGGGCTTGGGAAACTCGACCTTCTCGAAGCCGAGGTTTCCGACCGTGGTGCCGAGCGTCGTCTCGCCGACGGAGAGACCCACGACCAAGCCGAGCGTGAAGATGCTGTTCACGAGCCTCTGGCCGAAGTGACTCGTCTTGGCGAACTCGGCGTCGAGATGCAGCGGCTGCGGATTCATTGTCAGCGCCGAGAACAACAGATTGTCGGCTTCGGTGACGGTCCGCGCGGGCTGGTGCTGGAACACCTGCCCGACGCGGAACTCGTCGAAAGTGAGTCCGGCCATCAGCGGCGCGCGGCCGGATCCTCGACCGGAATCGGGATGCCTCCGCCCGAGCCATCCCGTTGGAGTGACTGGGTCTCGGCGATCTGGCGCCCGAGCGCCTGCATCACCGGAATCTCGTCGTCCGAGAGCGCCCGCATGTACTGCTTGCGCTTCATCGCGGCCGCGATGAACGGCGCGAGCTCCGCTTCCTTCTTGCGCTGGCGCTCGGCCTCCTCCTCGTGAAATTCCGGCATGACTTCGCGCGCGAAGAGCTCGAGTGACTCGCAGATGTGCTCGTGACGGTTGCGGCCGCCCTGCTGGATGAACGTCACCTGGTCGACGCCGGAATCGGCGAAGCCGCGCAAGTGAGTCCGCAGCTGCGCCGGCGTGCCGATGCCGCGATTCGCCCCCGTCGCCGGCAGCGCGCCGCGCGCCTGCTCGAAGCGGTCCCAAATGTTCGTCCGGCCCGGCTTGTGTTCGCCGAAGATGTAGTGATGACCGAGCGCGTAGCCGAAGAAGTTGAAGCCATCGAGCCCGCGGCGGATCGCCTCCTGCTCGTCGCGGTGACACGAGAAGCCCGTGACCATCGCGACGTTCGCGTTCACCGCGTGTCCGATCGGCACGCACTCGGTCTTCAGGATCCGGTAGTAGTCGTCGACCCACTGCTTCGCCTCGAGCGGGTCGACGAACGCGAACGTGAGCGCGCCGATGCCGAGCTTCGCGGCCAACTTGATGGTCTCGCGATTCGAGCACGCGACCCAGATCGGCGGGTGCGGCTTCTGCACGGGCTTGGGAACGACGTTGCGGCACGGCATCGAGAAGTATTTCCCCTCGAAGCCGGGATACGGGTCCATCGCCATCATGTTGGCGATCTGTTCGACCGCCTCGCGCCACTGGTCGCGCTTCTCCGCGACCGGCACGCGGAAGCCGCCGAGCTCCGCGAGCGACGACGACTCACCGGTGCCGAACTCGACCCGCCCGTTCGAGACGAGGTCGAGCGTCGCGATGCGCTCCGCGATGCGCGCCGGGTGGTTGTAACCCGGAGGACAGAGCGTGATGCCGTGACCGAGTCGGATCCTCTTCGTGCGCTGGCTGCACGCGGCGAGAAACACTTCGGGCGCCGACGAGTGCGAATACTCCTCGAGGAAGTGGTGCTCGACTTCCCACGCGTGATCGATGCCGAGCCGATCGGCGAGCTCGACTTGGTCGAGCGCCTCCTGGAACAGCTTCTGCTCGAGCCCCTCGCTCCAAGGTCGCGGGAGCTGGTGCTCGTAGAAGATCCCAAACTTCATTTCAGGTCGTCCAGAATCACTTCCGCCTTGCTCACTTCGAACTTGCCCGGCGCCTCGACGTGCAGCTTCTTCACGATTCCGTCCTCGACGAGCGCCGAGTAGCGCTGCGAGCGGAGGCCCATGCCGAAGCCCGACCCGTCGAACTCGAGGCCAAGCGCCTTCGAGAACTCCGCGTTGCCGTCGGCGAGCATCGTGACCTTGTTGCCGACGTTGCGATCCTTGCCCCACGAGTCCATCACGAACGCATCGTTCACCGAGACACACGCGATCTCCGAGACGCCCTTCGCTTTGATCTTCTCCGCTTGCTCGACGAAGCCGGGCAGATGCTTCGCGGAGCACGTCGGCGTAAACGCGCCGGGCACCGCGAAGAGCACGACCTTGCGGCCCTTGAAGTACTCCTCGGTGTGAACGTCCTTCATGCCTTCCGGCGTGAGGCGCTTCAGCGTCGCCTTGGGAATGCGGTCACCGACTTTGATCGCCATGGGGGTGCTCCTTCGTGCTTGGGTTGGCGCAAGTCTAGAAGATCCGTCCGCGGTTTTCAGAACGCGGACGCGTGATAGTCTCGCGCGCATGAAGAGCCCGCGTCATTTCAGCGCGCCGAAAGCGATCGGCGCCCCGCAACCCGCGCGCGAGATCCCGGTCCGACCGTCGCGCATGATTCACTTCTTCGATCCGAGCAACCCGCGCATGGCCTCGAAGGTGCCGGACATCGCGAAGCAGGTGGACATCCTGCTCGGCAACCTCGAGGACGCGATTCCGACCGAGCGCAAGCTCGCTGCTCGCGAGGGTCTGATCGAGATCGCGCGCGACGTCGACTTCGGCGGCACGCAGCTCTGGACGCGCGTCAACTCGCTCGACAGCCCGTGGGGGCTCGACGATCTGATCCGGCTGGTCGCGGAGATCGGCGACAAGCTCGACGTGATCATGATCCCGAAGGTCGAGGGCCCTTGGGACATTCACTACGTCGACCAGCTGCTCGCGCAGCTGGAGGCGAAGGCGGGTCTTCGCAAGCCGCTGCTCGTGCACGCCATCCTCGAGACGGCGTTGGGCGTCGCGAACGTGGAGGAGATCATGTGCGCGAGCCCACGCATGCAGGGTCTCTCGCTCGGGCCCGCGGACCTCGCGGCCTCGCGGCGCATGAAGACGACGCGCGTCGGCGGCGGGCATCCCGGCTATCTCGTGCGCACGGATCCCGACCCGAAGAACCCCGAGGCGAAGCGAGTCACCGCGCAGCAGGACCTCTGGCACTACACCATGGGGCGTATGGTCGACGCGTGCGCGGCGACGGGAGCCCTGCCTTTCTACGGACCGTTCGGCGCGATCGACGATCCGATCGGCTGCGAGGATCAGTTCCGCAACGCCTTCCTGATGGGTTGCGTGGGCGCGTGGTCGCTGCATCCATCGCAGATCGAGATCGCGAAGCGCGTGTTCACGCCGCCGCCGGACGAGGTGATCTGGGCGAAGCGCGTGATCAAGGCGATGCCGGACGGCAGCGGCACCTTGATGCTCGAGGGCAAGATGCAGGACGACGCGACCTGGAAGCAGTGCAAGGTGATGGTCACGCTCGCGGAGCTGCTCGCCGCGCGCGATCCAGAGCTCAAGAAGAAGTACGAGCTCGATGAGTGACGCGCCGGACTGGTTCCGGCGCGCGCTCGAGCACAAACCGGACGAGGCAGAAGTCGACGTCGCCGGCGCGCGCATCCACTACCTGCGCTGGGGCGAGCGCGAGAAGCCCGGCATCGTGCTCGTACACGGCGGCGCGGCACATGCGCATTGGTGGAGCTTCATCGCGCCGCTGCTCACGTCTTCGTATCACGTCGTCGCGCTCGACCTCTCGGGTCACGGCGACAGCGGGCGGCGCAGCGAGTACCGCCGCGAGGTCTGGGCCGACGAGGTGATGGCGGTCGCGCGCCACGCCGGCATCGTCGGCGCGCCGCTGCTCGTCGGTCACAGCATGGGCGGGATCGTGTGCATCGGCGCAGCCGCGCGCTTCGGCGACCGGCTCGCGGGCGCGATCATCGTCGACTCTCCCGTGCGCCGTCCCGATCCCGAATCCGAGGAGGGCATGCGTGGGCGCGCATTCCGCAATCCGAAGACGTACCGCGACTTCGAAACCGCGGTGGCGAAGTTCCGCCTGATCCCCCCGCAGCCGTGTGCGAACGACTGGATCGTGGAGCACGTCGCGCGCCACTCACTACACCAGACGGCGTCCGGCTGGACCTGGAAGTTCGACCCGGTCGTGTTTCGGCGCGCGGTACCGGAGGCGATCGCCGAGAACTTGTCGCAGGTGCGTTGTCGCGTGGCGGTGTTTCGCGGCGAGCTCTCGGACCTCGTGACTCCCGACGTCGCCGACTACATCTACGAGCTGCTCGACCGCAACGCGCCGGTGGTCGAGATTCCGCAGGCGTACCACCACCTGTTGCTAGACCAGCCGCTCGCCTTCGTATCCGCCCTGCGCGCGATCCTCGCCGACTGGGAGCACTCGCTTCCCCGCAAACGCAGGTAGTCGCGCGCATCGAGCGGCGATCCGGAGACCGAGCGCGCCGAGCGCAAGGGCGAGCTGCGCCGAGAAGAAGAGCTTCCCGCTCGCCACGCGGCCGCCGTAGCTGAACGCGAACACGAACCAAAGCCAGTAGGTCGGCGCGGCGCGCCAACGCTCAATGGAGCGCGGCGACGCGCCAGCGGCTCGTCGCGGCCGCCCGCCGCCTCTTCGCGGCGCGCGGCTACGCCGGTGTGGCCACGGATCAGATCGGCGCGCGCGCAGGGCTCACCCGCGGCGCCCTGCACTATCAATTCGGCGACAAGCGCGGCCTGTTCGTCGCGGTGCTCGATCCTGCGCGAGCTGGTCGCCGACCTCGCGCGCGACACCATGGAGGGCATCTCGGAGGGCACGGCGGAGCTCGAGCGCGGCGCGCTCCTGCTGCTCGAGGCTCATGGACGCACGGAGATTCAGCGCGTGCTGCTGCTCGACGCGCCGCAGGTGCTCGGCTGGCAGGAGTGGCTCGCGCTGCAGGAGCGCTCGGGGCTCGCCGCGCTGTTCGACCACGCGCTCGCGCACTGGGTCGAGGCGGGCTGGGTAGAGCGCTCGCGCGTGGAGCCGACGCGCCGACTCTTGTTCGGCGCGATCGTGCACGCGGGGGCGGCGATCGCCGAGGCCCCCGACCGTGCGGCCACGCTCGCGTCCTTTCGCGAGCCGCTGCGCCGACTGATCCGCGGCCTCGCTCGCGCCCCGCGCAGAGGTCGCTAGCGCCGCGGTATCCTTCCCGCGCGTGTGACTTGGTCCGATCTCGACTGGCCCCGGCTCGACCATTTGCGCGAGCGGTTCCTCGGCGGCTCCGCCGCGGGCGGTCCCTATTGGGAATCTCGCGGCGATCTCGCGAGTTACGATCTGACCTACGGCGAGCGCATCGGCTGGAAGTGGGATCAGGTGCTGCGAGAGCTGCGCATGCGCGCTTGGCAACCCGCCGCGCGGACCCGCGCGGTTCTCGACTGGGGCTGCGGCAGCGGAATCGCGGCGCGGCGAGTCATTGCGTTCTTCGGAACGGAGCTCTTCGACTCGCTCGCCGTGTGCGATCACTCCCCGCTCGCGGCGGAGTTCGCCGCGGATGCGGCGCGGCGCTCGTTCCCTTCGCTCCGCGTCACAGAGGCCACGCCGCGCTCGCTCGCCGATGATTCGCCGATCGGCCTTCTGATCGTGAGTCACGTGCTGAACGAGCTCGACGCCGCAGCGCTCGCCTCGCTGCGCGCGCTCGTCGCGCGCGCCGACGCCGTGATCTGGGTCGAGCCTGGCACGCACGCTGTGAGTCGGAGACTCGGCCGGCTGCGCGACGAGCTTCGCGACGGGCATCGGCTCGTCGCGCCCTGCACGCACGCGCAGAGCTGTCCAATGTTCGCGGAAGGCAACGAGCGGCATTGGTGCCACTTCTTCGCGCCGCCGCCCCCCGGGGTTCTCGCGGACTCCGACTGGGTGAAGTTCGGGCGGCGCGCTGGCATCGATCTGCGCAGCCTGCCGTACGCCTTCTTCGCGCTCGAGAGAGCGCAGGCGGGCGAGCCATTCGACCGCGCTCCGGATTCGGCGCTCTCGCGAGTCATCGGGCGCGTCGAGCACGCGAAGCCCCACGCGCGGCTTTGGAGCTGCGACGCGAGCGGCCTGGCGGAGCTCTCGCTGCGCAAGCGCGCGGACCCCGCGCTGTTCAAAGAGCTCGAGCGCACGAAGGCTCCGCTCGTCTACCGCTGGCTGCGCGAGGGCGACAGGATCCTCGGCGGCGAGACGGCGTGACTTCGAGGCGCGCCGCCGCGGTATGCTCCCGGCGGTCCAAAAGGAGGGAATCGGATGTCGCTTGCGGGACGCGTCGCACTGGTCACTGGGGGAAGCCGCGGAATCGGCCGCGCGATCGCGCTCGCGCTTGCCGAGGACGGCGCCGACGTCGCGGTGAACTACCGCCGCGACGAGGCCGCGGCGAAGGAGACGGTCACCGCGATCGAGTCGCTCGGGCGCCGCGCGCGTGCCTACTCCGCGTCGGTCGACTCACTCGAGGCGTGTCAGACGATGGTCGACGCGGTCGTCAAGGACTTCGGCTTCGTCGACATCCTCGTGAACAACGCGGGCATCGCGAGCCGCGGTCAGACGGTGAAGAACTCGGATCCGCTGGAGTTCGAGCGCGTGGTGCGCACGCACGCCTTCGGCCCGTGGTACCTCTGCCACCTCGTGATTCCTTCGATGCGCACGCGGCCACGCGGCGACGTCGTGATGATCTCGTCCGTCGCCACGCTGCACCACGCGGCCGGCGGCGCGCCGTACAACATGGGCAAGGCGGCGCTCGAGGCGCTCGCGTTCACGCTGGCGAAGGAAGAGAAGAAGCACGGCATTCGCGTGAACGTCGTCGCCCCGGGCCTGGTCGAGACCGAGATGGGTCGCCGGCTCGCGAAGGGCGCGATGGGTGTCGACGACCTCCGCAAGCTCGACGCCGTGATGCCCTTCGGCCGAGTGTGTCAACCCGAGGACGTGGCGAACGCCGTGCGCTTCTTAGTCTCGGAGCGCGCCGGCTACATCACGGGCGAGAAGCTCAACGTGCACGGCGGCGGACAGGGGTGACCGGGGTCGCGTCCGGGTTCTTCCACGAGATGCGCCATTCGCAGTGCGGGTCGCTGCGCAGCACGCAGCGCGGCTTCTCGATCGCGATGTCGTCCAAGCCGTTGGCCGCGAGCACGCCACGGATGTAGCCGCCACAGAGCAGGCAGTTCACGTCCGAGGGTGAGTCGAACCCGATCAGCCGGACGCGCGCGCTCGTCGGCGTGTCGAAGATGCCGCGAAGCTCGCCCGAATCGTGCTGCGAGGACCAGAGCGCGAACACGCTGCTGGTCGACTGCAGCGTGCGCAGCAGATCGCCATACACTCCCGCGTGTTCGTGGGCGCCGGCCGCGCCCATCGCCTCGATCGCCGCCTCGGGCTTGCTCGACATGAGCTGCGCCACGGCGCGAACGAGAGCCACCAAGTCCTGCTCGGGGTACCAGGAGGAGAGCCGTACCTCGGTGTCGAGATAGTGCGAGAGCTCGGGCGCGAGGAGCGCCAGCGCCGCGTCGCGCCGCTTGCGCAGATACTTCACCGGGCCGACGAGCACGGATCCCTTGGCGTTACCCACGGGTCACTCCTCGGTCTCCGGGCGCTTCCAGGAACAGCGCCAAGCGCACGACTCGTCGCCCCACAGCTTGCAGGCCAGCTTCTCGACGGAGACGTCGGAGAAGCCGTTCACTGCGAACGTGCCGCGGAAATAGCCGGTGAGCAGAAGACACAGCTCGCGCGAGGTGTCGTCGAAGTCCACGAGCTCGAAGCGCATGCGCGTCGTCGCCTCGCGGATGCGGCGCAGCTCGCCCGTGTCGTGCTGCGTCGACCACATCGCGAACGTCCGGCTCGGCGAGCCGTGGCCGACGAGTAACTCGTGGTAGATCTCCGAGTGTCCGCGCGCCGCGAGCTCGCCCATCAGCTCGAGCGCGCGATCGGGCGAGCCGGAATAAAGGCGTGAGCCGGCGTACAGCAGTCCCGCGTGCTCCGCCTCGGGGTACCAGCCGGACGCGTGCACGGTGTCCCTCAGATAGTGTTGGAGCTCGGGCTGCAACAGGCCGAGCGCGTCGTCCTTGCGCGAGCGCAGCAGCTTCACGACCCCGAGGAAGGCCACGCCCTTGATCTTGCCCGCGCCCACGGGCTTGGCATCGGCGGGCGGACGCTGCGGATGGAGGCGACTCATTTCTCGTCGAGTGGCGTCCAGCTGCAGCGCCACGCGCACAGTCGATCGCCCCACAGGCGACACGACAACTTCTGCACCGACGCGTCCGTGATGCCGTTGATGGCGAGCGTGCCTGCGACGTAGCCGCCAAGCAAGAGACAGAACTCGCGCGACGTGTCCTCGAAACCCACGAGCTCCACGCGGGCGCGGTTCGGCGCCTCCATGGTCGAACGCATCTCGCCGGTGTCGTGCTGCGTCGACCAGAGCGCGAACGTGCGGCTCTGCGAGACGATGCCGCGGATCAAGTCACCGTACACCAGCGTCTGCGCGCGCGCGCCGCGCTCACCCATCAGCATCAGCGCGCGATCCATCGGACCCGGGAGCAGCTTCGCGACCGCGCGAATCAGCTCGACGAGGTCCGACTCGGGGTACCACATCGACGCTACGATCTGGTCGTCGAGGTAGCCGTGCAGCGAGGCCGGCAGGACTTCGAGCGCATCGTCGCGGCGCGCACGCAGAAATTTCACCGCGTCAAGGATCGTGATCCCCTTGGCCCGTCCCATTGATTCACTATCGGCGCAGGAGTGTGATCAGTGGACGGAACGAATGCCCGTGAAGTGACGATCTCGCCTCAGGCGCCCTTGCTCTCGCCGAGATGCCGGCGCAAGAGCGCGTAGAAGCGCGCGCGATCGATTGGCTTCGTTGCAAAGTCGTCGCAGCCCGCCCTCATGCAGCGCGAGCGCTCGGTGTCCATCGCGTGGGCGGTGAGCGCGACGATCGGCGGCTCGAAGCCCTGCCGGCGCAGAATGCGCGTAGCGGTGTAGCCGTCCATTACCGGCATCTGCATGTCCATGAGCACGAGCGCGAAGGCCCGGCCGGAGACGCGCGCCTCCTGCACGCGCTCGACCGCCTGCTGCCCGTTCTCGGCGGTGACGACGTCGAGCCCGACGCGCCGCAGCAAGAGCTCGAGCAGGCGCTGGTTGTCGGGCCCGTCCTCGACCAGGAGCACGGTGCCCGAGAGCGACGGCTCGACGTCGGCGCTGGCTTGCTCGACCGGCGCCGCTGACTGAGTCGCGCCGATGCGCGCGACCCCCTCGAGGTTGCCCGCCGGAATCTCGACGACGAACACCGTACCGCGCCCCGGCTCGCTCTCGACCTCGATCGTGCCGTCGAGCAGGTCGGTGAGTCGCTTGGAGATCGTGAGTCCGAGGCCGGTCCCGCCGTAGCGCCGCGTCGTCGAGCTGTCTGCCTGGCCAAAGGGACGAAACAGCTTCCCGCGCTCCGCCGCTGTGATTCCGATACCGGTGTCGGCGACCTCGAAGGACAGCAGCGCGGGCAAGGATTCGTCGCGCAGCCGCACACGCAGGCGCACCTCGCCGATCTCGGTGAACTTGATCGCATTGCCGACGAGGTTGATGAGGATCTGGCGCACGCGCGTCGGGTCGCCCTCGACGTGCTCGGGCAGCGCGCCGTCGAACTCGACCTCGAACCCGATCCCCTTGGCCTCGGCGCGCACGCGCATCAGCCGCTCGACTTCGCGCACCACCGCGACCGGC
>JBGQIB010000166.1:0-9680 GCA_041498295.1 bacterium
CACGACCTCCATGCGTTCGGCATCGGTCACGAAGTACGGCGACAGATAGCCGCGATCGAACTGCATGCCCTCGACCACTTCGAGCACGGTGTCGAGCGCCTTGTTCTCCTCGACGGTGATCACGCCTTCCTTGCCGACCTTCTGCATCGCCTCGGAGAGGATGTTCCCGATCTCGGCGTCGTTGTTCGCGCTGATCGTGCCGACCTGCGCGATCTCGGACGGGTCGCGCGTCGGCTTGGAGATCTTCTTCAGCTCCTCGACGATCGCGGCGACCGCGGCGTCGATGCCGCGCTTGAGCTCGATCGGGCTGTGGCCCGCGGCGACCATCTTCAGGCCTTCGCGGAAGATCGCCTGCGCGATGACGGTGGCGGTCGTCGTGCCGTCGCCGGCGACGTCGGACGTCTTCGAGGCCACCTCGCGCAGCATCTGCGCGCCCATGTTCTCGAACTTGTCCTCGAGCTCGATTTCCTTTGCGACGGTGACGCCGTCCTTGGTGACGACCGGCGAGCCGAAGCTCTTCTCGATGATCACGTTCCGGCCCTTCGGGCCGAGCGTGACCTTCACCGCGTTCGCGAGCGTGTTGACGCCGCGGATGATGGCATCCGAAGCGTTCGTATCGAATTTGATTTCCTTGGCGGCCATGGTGTCGGCTCCTTCAGCTGAGAACGGCGAGGACGTCTTCCTCGCGCAAAATGACAAGCTTGTCTCCGGCCAGCGTGACTTCGTTGCCGGAGTACTTCCCGTAGAGGACGCGGTCACCGACTTTCACGTCGAGCGGAGTGATTCGACCGTTGTCCTGGACCTTGCCTTTGCCCGCCGCCAAGACGACGCCTTCTTGAGGCTTCTCTTTCGCGGTGTCGGGGATGAATAGTCCGCCGGCCGTCTTCTCTTTGCCCTCGCTGGGCTTGAGGAGCAGTCGGTCCTGCAGCGGTCGGATCTTCATGGCGCGCTCTCCCTCTAGTGGTTCCGAATGAGTGGTTCCGAATGACTGGTTGGCACTCGCGCTAGGGGAGTGCCAAGGGGAGGCCAGGGTACGCCCACGAGAGGCGAAGTCAACGCCCCGCGAGCCGCGCCCGGAGCAGCTCGAGGTTCCGCTTCACCCCCTCGGGCCGAGAGAAGGGGCCGCGCGGGATCGCGCGCTCGAGCGCGTCGAGCTCGAGCGCGGGTGCGCCGGCGCTCTCGTACGCGGCCGCCTCGAACTGGCGGAGCGCCACGGAAAAGCGCGGCTCGACCGCGATCCCGCGCGCGATCGCCGCCGCGATTCCGGGCAGATCGCGCTCCGCCGCGTAGCTGTCCGCGAGCTCGCCGTAGGCGCGCGCGAGGAGTGAGTCGATCGCGAGCGCGCGCTCAGTCACTTCGCGCGCCGCGGCCGGTCTTCCGCTGGCGGTGAGTGTCGAGGCGCGCACCAGCAGCCACTGGGGCTCGTCGCCGACGATCTCGTCCGGGCTCGGCAGCGGTCGCCGAAGCCTCGGCGAGCCGGGCGGGAGCAACACCGCGCACACCTCGTCGGAGTAGACCAAGCGCCAGCCGAGCTCCGGTCTCGCGAGCGTGTTGGCGAGTGAGTTCGCGCCGACCGGCAGAAGCGCGACGTCCGGCGCATACAGCGCGAGGCGGGCGGGCAAGCCCTCGCTGCTCCCGATCATCGAGACGTAGTCGTTGTAGACCTTCTCGCTGTAGAGCGTGTTCGCGCGCCCGTCGATCAGCACCTTCAGCTCGGGCGCGTGAAGCATGATGAAGCCGCCCCAGTTGTAGTAGTTCAGGACGCGCGGCCCCGTCTCGAGCGCTTGCAGGTAACGCAGCCCGGCCTTCGGATAGAGATAGAACTCGGTCCAGCGCTCGAGGGGCCGCGGAAGCACGCGCACGTCGTGCCAGAGCCCGAGAGCGACGCCCAGCGCGAGCGCGGGCAGCAGCGCCTTCGCCCGCAAGCTCGCGCGTTCGGGCAGGCGGCGCGCGAGCGCCGCGATCGAAGTCGCGCACAGGCGCGCGACGAGCGGAAGGGAAGTGAGTGCGAAGAGCGGGATGAAGCGCCGCGAAGTGAGTGCCATCGACGCGCACACGGCCGCGAGTGACACGAGATACACGTCGCCCATGCGTCGATCGCCGCGCAGGCGCGAGCGCAGCTCGAGTGCCGCGCCGAGCGCGGCCGCCGCGAGCAACCAGAAGAATCGGCCCGAGAAGCGCCGCGGGTCGAGATCGAACGGCGGTGACTGCCACTCGAGGATCGCGCGGAACGGCGAGTCGGCGTCGAGATATGCGATCGGGTACGCGAGAATCCGCCAGCCCCACGGATTGCAGAGGAAGGCGAGGGCCGCGAGCGCGACGCCGAGCCAGAGCGTCGGGTCGATGCGCAGGCGGCGCGCCGCGAGCGAGCTCTCCGCCGTCTCCACGAGCGCGAACAGTCCGATCGCACCGAGCCCGAACACGAACCCGCCGTGCAGGTTGCACCAGAGCGCCACGAGCGGCGCCCAGATCCAACGCGCGTACGGTTGGGCGCGCGTCGCGACGACGATCCCGACGAAGAGCAGAGTCACTTCGTGCGGCCGGATGTCGAGAAACCAGTAACAGGTCGCCGCCGCTGCCCAGAGCGCGATCGCCGCTGCGAGCAAAGATCCGCAGTGCCGCAGCGCGACGCCCAACCAGACCGCGAAGACCAAAAAGATCAGGCCGAGATTCGCCAGTGCAACGGCCTCCGGTGCCAGGCGATAGACGAGCCAGTAGCCGGTTCCCCAGAGCCACTCGTGATGCATCCACGCTTGGCCCGCGAAGGTGAACGAGAAGTGATCGACGCTCGGGAGGGCCTTCTGCGCGACGATTTCGCGTCCCGCCGCGAGGTGCCACCAGAGGTCCGAGCCGGCGACGGAGGGTTGAAACCAAGCGCCGGCGCCAACCAAGGCCGCCAGGAGAGCAACTCCCCGGTTGATTTTCGCCATTCTTTCGACTAGGCTCCCGGCCGGACGTTCGTGCTCACTGCTCTATTTCACCGCTCTAGTTCACTGGTCACTGGCGGCGGGGAGTAGACTCGAGTGCAACTCGACGCGAAGGGCTCCTGCGCCGGTGCAGGGCCATGGGAGTTCGCATGCATCTCACCAAACGGCAGAAAGAAATCTTCGATTTCGTCTGCGAGTACCTGGAGCGAGCGGGTTACGCGCCCAGTCTCGAGGAAATCGGGGAGCAGTTCGGGCTCTCCTCCGTCGCGACGGTGCACAAGCACGTGCAGAACCTCGTCGATAAAGGTCTGCTGCGGAAGGCCTGGAACCGAAGTCGCTCGATCGAGGTCGTGCGCGAAGAGCGCGCGCCGGCGGGAATTGAGATTCCACTACTGGGTCGCGTTGCGGCGGGCCGCCCGATCGAGGCGGTCGCGACCTCCGACATGATCTCCGTTCCGCTCGACATGATCGGCCGGCGCGAATGCTTCGCGCTGCGCGTCACGGGCGACTCGATGATCGACGACCACATCATGGACGGAGACGTCGTCGTCCTCGAGTCACGCAAGGTGCCGCGCGCGGGCGAGACGGTCGTGGCGTTGGTGCGCCGGGAAGAGTGCACGCTGAAGCGCTTCTACCAGGACGGCGGGAAGATCCGATTGGTCCCGGCGAACGAGCGCCTGGCGCCGATGGAGTTCCCGGCCGAAGACATCGAAGTCCAGGGAGTGGTCGTCGGGCTGTTGCGACGCTTCTGAGCTCGTGCTCCTGACCCGGCGCATGGACTTCTCTGCCTCGTACCGCGACGCGAGCGGTGCGACGAGCGGGCACAACTACGAGCTCGAGGTCACAGTCTCCGGTCGAGTCGATCCCGAAACGGGCATGGTGATCGACCTGAAGGAGCTGAAGGAGCTGATGGAGCGCGAGGTCGAAGCGCGCTTCGACCACCGCTCGCTGTCGGACGACACGCCGTACTTTCGCGATCGAGCGCCCACTCCGGAGACGTTCGCGGCGCTGATCTTCTCGCTGCTCGATGCCGCGCTTCCGAAGGGTTCCCTGCACCGAATACGCCTCAGCCCGACGGCCCAACTCTCGGTCGAGGTGACGCGATGATCCGAGTGATTCAGCGCTACGACTTCAGCGCCGCGCACGTGCTCGCGCGTTCGGACTGGAGCCCGGAGCGAAACAATACTGTGTACGGCAAGTGCGCGAATCCGGCCGGGCACGGTCACAACTACCGGATCGAGATCGCGATCGAAGGCGAGCTCGACCCGAAGAACGGCAGGATCCTGCCGGAAGGAAAACTCGACGACGTCGTGCGCTCGAGAATCCTGCGCGACCTCGACGGCCGGTTTCTCAATCGCGACGTCCCGGCGTTCGTCGAGACGGTTCCGACCGCGGAGAACATCGCCCGGCACATCTGGGATACTGTCGTCCGGGACGTCTCGCCGGCGCGGCTCGTCTGCGTCCGGCTGATCGAGACGCGAAACAACTCCGTCGAGTACGCCGGAGACGAGGAGCTGGCTTGAGCCGAATGGAGACCATCGTCGCGGAGCTGCTGCAAGAGCTCGGCGAGGATCCGCGTCGCGAGGGACTGCTGCGCACGCCGGGCCGCGTCGCGCGCTCGTTCGAGTTCTTCACGCAGGGCTACCGCCTCGACCCGCAGAAGATCCTCAACGATGCCGTCTTCGAAGAGTCGTACAACGAGATGCTGATCGTGAAGGACATCGACTTCTTCAGCCTCTGCGAGCATCACATGCTGCCGTTCTTCGGCCGCGCGCACGTCGCGTACGTGCCCAACGGTCGGATCGTCGGGCTCTCCAAGATCGCGCGCTTGGTGGAGATGTACTCGCGCCGCTTGCAAGTGCAGGAGCGGCTGACCAACGAGATCGCGCACGTGATCGAAAAGGTGCTCCAACCTCGCGGGGTTGCGGTGATCCTCGAGGCGCAACATCTGTGCATGATGATGCGCGGCGTCCAGAAGCAGAATTCCTACGCGATCTCGAGCGCCATGCTCGGCGAGTTCGAATCCAACGCGAAGACCCGCGACGAGTTCGTGCAGCTCCTCCGCAGGTCACGCGACCTGTAGCTCCGCGCAATTCTGCTTTCGCCCCGAATGCGCGCACGCTGTGGCGCGTCAGAAACGCATCCGACACCGCTCTCGGGCGGTCGGACGCGACGATGGGGGTTGTCGGGTTTCATTGCGCGCGCGAGCGCGTCAGCGGAGTTCGCGCAAGTACCCGAATGAGCAAAGAATTGTGACGCGGAGTTGTTTCTTGACAGAATCGCTAAAGTCGCGTAGCGTCCGCGTCGAAGATAGGGCAGCGAAAGTATATTCTAGATCGGCCCCCCCTCCGCGAGGCTCGTTGGGAACCTGCGGAGTGCGAGCGGAGCCGTTTTTTTGCACCAAGGTTTTGACACGCTGCGTCGGAGAGTTTTCCGGTAGCGTGGTTACGGTGGCAGCGTTGCGGGGGTGACGCTGCGCGGGCTGAAGAACACTGAGTTGCGAAGCCGGCATCGGACAAGCAGCAGGTGATTCGAACAGCCAAGTCGGCGTTTTCAGGTGCTCGGAGCCGGAGGCAGTCTCGCTTCCGGTCAACGAGCAGGAGATAAGGCAAGCATCATGAAAGGGGCACGCTGGTCAGAGTCGACCACGGTCGATCCGGAGCACTCCAACGTCGATCCAGAAGAGGAGGCCGCGCGGAATCGCAATACGCTGCTCTCCTACTTCAACGATATCGCGAGCATCCCGACCCTCACGAAAGAGGAAGAGGTCATGCTCGCGAAGGAGATGGAGTCCGCTACGCACGAGATGCGCAGCGGAATCCTCTCGGTGTCGTTCACTTGGCGTGAGGCGATCGACATCTGGCGTGGGCTGCAGGCCGAGAATCGCGTAACCGCGAAGATGTCCGAGGCCTACGGCTCCGGGACGCCCGAGGGCGAGGAGCGCGGCGAGAAGCTCGACAAGTGTCTGAAGCGCGTCGAGGTCCTGATCGCGCGCTACAACGAGGTCGAGGCCGCGAACAAGGACGACAAGACGGGTCTTGGGAAGCTCGAGCAGAGCATCCAGAAGGCGCTGCGCGACGCGGACCTCTCGATGCAGATCTTCGAGCGCATCCGCCGCAAGCTGCGCGCCGCGCGCGACACGATGGTGAGCTACGAGCGCCAGCTTCGCGATCTTCGCTCGCCCAAGCGAACGCCGAAGACCGAGAAGGGCAAGCAGGATCGAGAGCGCGAGCTGCGCGCGCTGCGCAAGCAGCTGCGCGACGTCGAGATCTCCGTGGGCGCGAAGTCACCGGACTTCATCAAGCTGATGGACAAGGTCGACCTCGCGTACGAGCGGCTGATGTTCCACAAGAACAAGTTCGTTCAGCACAACCTGAAGCTCGTGATCGCGATCGCCAAGGACTACCGGAACATGGGGATCGCGTTCCAGGATCTGATCCAGGAAGGCAATCTCGGGCTGATTCGCGCCGTCGAGAAGTTCGACTATCGACGCGGTCACAAGTTCTCGACCTACGCCCTCTGGTGGATTCGCCAGGCGTTGATCCGCGCGATTCAGAATCAGTCGCGCACGATCCGGATTCCGAGTCACATGCACGACACGCTGCTGAAGTACTACCGGACGTACAACGCCCTCTCGAAGCGTCTCGGGCGCGAGCCAAAGACGTCCGAGCTGGCCAAGGAGCTGAAGATCTCTCTCGAGCAGACGGAGAGACTCCAGAAGATGACGCGCGAGCCGGTGTCTCTCGAGACACAGGTCAAGGGCACGGACTCGAAGGTGCTCAAAGACTTCGTGAAGGATCCCTCGACGGTATCTCCGCTCGAGGGTCTGGACCGACTGCGGCTGGAGCGCGCGACCGAGGAGTCGATCTCGCAGCTCAACGAGCGCGAGCGGAACATCCTGCGCTGGCGCTTCGGCATGAAGGGCGAGCAGGACCACACGCTCGAAGAGATCGGCGAGAAGCTCGGCCTGTCGCGGGAGCGCGTGCGGCAGCTCGAGGCCCGCGCGATCGAAAAGCTCCGGCACTCTTCGAAGCAGCGCTTGCTCGAGGCCTTCGCGGAGCTCTGACAGGGCCGCGCCACAGCTAAGACGCCGGCCCCCGAGATCGGTCCGATCTCGGGGGCCAGCGCGTTTAAACCTACGCCTCCCGATGGGGTCGCCACTTGCGGCGAGAAATGCGCGCCACATTCCGCTCCCCACCCCCACTAGAGGACATGGAGAAAAGCCTCTCAGGAGTGGGGTTCGGGCCCCAAGAAAGTTCTTGGATTCCACCGCAATCCGTGAGAGGCTTCCGAGGCGCTCGTTGCGCTTGAGGGAGACTATGAAGCATTCCAAGGGAGGGGAAATGGTCGCTCTACGACTATTCACGCTGCTGCTGGCGGTTGGCTTTGCGCTGCCGGCCCATGCGGGCGTTTTTCCGTACGAACAGGTGGGCCAAGGCGGTCCAAACAACATCATCGATTCGAACGCCGAATCGTGCGACAACAGCCCACTCAACACAGGGACTGGCGTCTGGGCCAGCTCGGGCGAGGGCTGTTACAACCTGACGGGCGGCCTGTGTTCGGCTGACACGAGCCACATTTGCAACCTGCAGATCGTTCCCGCGGGTCGCTGCACCTACGGCTCGCTCTCGGCGACGGGCGGCCCGGGCGGCACCAACACCTGCGTTTGGCCGCACGGCGCGGGTCGCTGCAACGGTGACACGCACGTCGGTTGCATCAACGACGCGATGTGCGCCGGCACCACGGGCGTTCCCCACACCTGCGATGTGAGCACGGATACGTATGGCACCGCCAACCCCGGAGGGGTGCTGCGGGCCGACTGCGTGTGTCAGGGCACCGACTCTTCCCTTGCCACCTTCGAAGAAACGGTCTGCGGCACCGACGGCGGTACGACCAAGGCCGTGTGTTCGGACGGCGACCCCACGCGCGATCTCGGTGGCTACGGAACGGCGCTCGGTACCGAGATCAACCTGCCCCCTGCGCTCGGCGGCGAGACGTTCCCCGGCATGGGCCCCACGAATACCGGTGAGCAATCTCCCTTCACTTCGCCCAGCTATGCGATCGAGAACATCCCCGCAAACGAGCAGGTCGAGCCGCAGCGAAGCCCCGGAACGGTGAATCGCCCCGCCTACCCGGGTGGTCCGATCATCAAGGTGCGCGTGACCGATGCGCGCGATGTCGATCCGACCTTCAAGCCGGTCTTAGGCGTTACGAAGATCACGAACTTCGGCGACTCCTACTGGAGCGACTGGACGTTCCTCAGCAAGCAGGTCACCGGCTCGTTCAACTCCCACATCATCGTGTACGCGTGCGATCCGCTGGTCGGCTACCACACGGACGACAAGGTCGACGGCACCAGCTACTGCAGCCAGAAGGGGCGAGACGGCGTCTCGTTCACGTGGAAGCGCAACCTGACCGCGGCTGAACAGACGGCCAATCCGACTTGCCCGCCGACCTGCAAGAAGGACTTCGACATCACCACGACGGAGATCGAGGCGTTCATCGCCGCCGGTCTCCTCGATCCGGACGCGGGCGCACAGCTGGGGATCCAGAGCGGCGAGGGCCCCCAGGCCGGAATTGGTGACGCGATCGGTATTGCGGTCGTCACCTCGGACACGTGGCTCACCACGAACGACCTGCGCTGCAAAATGGGCGGCTGGGGCAACGCACCCCTGTTCATCGGCCGTTGCAGTGATGGTCCCGCGGCCTGCCAACCCGGCGACATCACCAACGGCGATGCGCTCTGCGCAGGGCTAGGGCAGGGTGGTCAGTGCCGCGCGTGCGGCGGTCCGATCGACCTTACGAACACCAATCTCACGAATGGCCTGCCGAACAACCTCGGCCTGCCGCCGGGCTACAACACACACGGTCTGCCGGAGTTGGATCTCGTCGCCAACCACCGCATTGGCGGTATCGCGGGCGACGCATCGGACGTGCGCGTCCCGCTCTTCGTCGTTGCAACGACGGGCTTCGCAGCGTCCGATTTCCGCGACCTTCCTCTTCTCACCGCCCTCGACCTCGCCGACATGGGCTTGGTGAATCCGGCGAGTAGCTTCGCCGTGGGCGTGGGCAGCGGCGGCACCTTCCCGCTCGGGACGCTTCCGATCGGCGAGCTGTGCTGCGACGGCGGAGTGCCGATCTCTTGGGCCGCAGATGCAGTGGGTACCGCTGACCTAGTGAATGGTAAGGGCTTCAGCCGCGTGTTCGATCGCGGTCCCGGCATCGACGGTATTCCAGGTTGTATGAGCGACAACTCGGCGCTGACCAACGGCTTGAATGCCTGCGACCAGCACCTCGGGAAGGGCAACACGGGCGCACAGAGCGACGGGTTCTTCGCTACGGGTAAGGACGACGTTGCCTCGACGTACACCGTCGGTACGTCCGGCTTGATCAAGGCTTCGGCCAATCGCTACAACCTCCGGCACCCCGACCTGGCGACGCGGGCGCACTTCGCCGTCGCGCCGTACGGCCCGACGGGGACGGGCATCTCGTTCCCGGATCCGACCTCGGTCAACACGATTTCATCGTTCGTGTTCCGAGACATCGCCGTCCCCAGCGCGGCCGCAGCCAACAACACCGACATCCTGGTGAAGGTAAACGCCTCGACCTGCCCGATCGTGGGCGGTGTCGCGGTATGCGCGGATCCGTGCGTTCTCGGCGGTCCGGACGATCCGGACAGCGACGGGATCTGCAACACCGGCAACGGCGACAACTGCCCGACGGTCGCGAACGCCGACCAGATGGACCAGGACG
>JBGQIB010000167.1:0-9644 GCA_041498295.1 bacterium
AAGCGAGCGGCGTCCTCGTGGTCTCGGCCGCGCTCGCGACCGCCTCCTGGCGCTTCGTGGAGCGGCCCTTCCGCGGCTCGAGGAGCTCCATCCGCACTCGGCCGCTCTTCGCGGCGGCGGCGGCGCTGTCGGCTGCGACCGCGGCGCTCGGCGTCGGCATCTCGGCGAGCGGCGGGCTACCGCAGCGCGTTGACGAGAAGGTCTCGCGCTACGTCGAGACGCGCGCCGAGCGGGATTCACTGACCGCACGCTGCAGCCGCGACGAGAGCACGCCGAGTCATGCGCCCTTCACGAGAGAGCTCGGTGACTCCCGGGCCGCCGATCCGAGCTTCGTCGTCTGGGGTGACTCGCACGCCTGCATGTTCTCCGAAGAGATCGGCTCGCTCGCAGAGCGCGACGGGCGGCGCGGGTACTTCGCCTGGGGCGGAGGCTGTCCGCCGATGATCCTGGGGCCGGAGGCGAGCGCGCGCGACGGCTGCGAAGCCGCGAGCGAGCGCGTTCTCGCAGCCGTGAATGGGGACCCGAAGCTCGCTGACATCGTGCTCATCGCGCGCTGGGCGTACTACTTCGACGGGGATGGCTATGGTCACGAGCAGGCCCCCGCCGCGTGGCCAGTCAGCCTCGGCGACGGAGACGGCAGCGAGGCGCGAGCCGCCGCGCTCGCGAGAGCCCTCGACCGAACCGTCGCGCGTCTCGTGAGTGCCAAGAAGCGCGTCTGGATCGTGGGACCGGTCCCGGAGGTCGGCTGGGACGTTCCATCCGTGCTCGCGCGCGCGTCGCTGCACGGCTGGAAGATCGACATCGATCCGCGCGCGACCGAGTTCTTCGCGCGACAGCGATCGGTGCTCGAAGCTCTCGAGCGGCTCGCCGCGCTGCCGGGCGTCCACGTGCTGTACCCGCATCCACGGCTCTGCGGCGAGACGACCTGCGAGGTCGAGCGAGACGGCACCGCGCTCTACAGCGACGACGACCACGTGTCGCGCGCCGGAGCCGAATGGCTGGCCCCCATCTTCGAACCGCTCTTCCCGTCGGCAGCGCTCGGTTCCGAGCCGCCGGTCGATCCGGTGACTGCGCCCTAGCCCTTCGGGGGCATCCTTATCGCGCCGTCGAGGCGAATCACTTCGCCGTTCAGCATGCCGTTCTCGATGATCGAGCGCGCGAGGTGGGCGTACTCGATCGGCCGGCCGAGGCGCTTGGGGAACGGGATGTTGGCGGCGAGCGCTTGGCGCGCGGGCTCGGGCAGGCCGGCGAGCAGCGGTGTGTCGAACAGGCCCGGCGCAATCGTGACGACGCGGATCCCGAGCGACGCGAGATCGCGCGCGACGGGAAGAGTCATGGCGACGACCGCGCCCTTCGACGCCGCGTAGGCGACTTGGCCGATCTGACCGTCGTAGGCGGCGACGGAGGCGGTGTTCACAATGACGCCGCGCTCGCCATCCGCGTCGGCCGGGTTCTTGCTCATGCGGTCGGCTTCGAAGCGGATCGCGTTGAACGTGCCGACCACGTTCACTTCCATGACCTTCTGGAATGACTCGAGCGCGTGCGGGCCGTCCTTGGTCACGGTGCGCTGCGCCCAGCCGATGCCCGCGCAGTTCACCGCGATGCGGATGCCGCCGAACTCCTTCACGGCGCGGTCGATGGCGGCTTCGACCTGGTCGGACTTGGTCACGTCGCAGGCGCAGAAGATTGCGCCGCGGCCGAGCACGCGGGCGGTCTCTTCGCCGTTCGAGCGCGGCAGGTCGAGGATCGCGACGCGCGCGCCGGCGGCGAGTAACTCGCGCGCGGTGGCGCCGCCCAGGCCGGACGCGCCGCCGGTGACGACGGCGCCCGCACCCTGGATGTCCATCGACTAGCCTTCCTGCTCGAGGTACGTGTAGCCGCTCATGCCCTGCTCGAAGCGGCGGCGCAGGAGGGCCGACTCCTCGATCGTGAGTCGCCCCTCGCGCATGGCGGCTTCCGCGGCGAGCCGCACGGCCTCGGACAGCTGGCGGCGGTCGTAGCCCAGATACTGCACGACTTGCTCGACCGAATCGCCTTCGACGACCTGCTCGACCGTGTAACCGCCGTCGTCGTAGATCTTCACGTGAACCGCGTCGGTGTCGCCGAACAGGTTGTGCATCTCGCCGAGCGTCTCTTGGTACGCGCCGACCAGGAACACCCCGATGTAGTATGGGCGGCCGTTCGGCGCGTGCAGCTCGAGCACGCTCTTCACGTCGCGCAGGTCGATGAACTGAGCCACTTTTCCGTCGGAGTCACAGGTCAGGTCGGCGAAGGTGCCGCGCCGCGAGGGCGACTCGTCCAGGCGGTGGATCGGCGCCACCGGGAAGAGCTGCTTCATCGCCCACGAGTCGGGCAGTGACTGGAACACGGAGAAGTTGCCGTAGTACGTGTCGGCGAGCTGGCGCTCGAGGCGCTGCAGATCCTCGGGCACGTACTCCAGGTCGCGCACGATGCGCATGATCTTCTCGCAGCACGCCCAGAAGAGCTCCTCCATGCGCGCGCGCGTCTGCAGGTCGAGGTAGCCCAGCGAGAACGCCGTGGTCGCCTCTTCCTTCAGCTGCAGCGCGTCGTTGTAGGACTCAAGCACGTTGCGGGTGGAGATCGAGGAGAGCACCTCGTGGAGCTGCTGGATGACCTTCGGGTCGTCGGGACCCGGCGTCTGCGGCTGGGTCGTGCCGCGCACCCCGTCCACGTTCAGCACGTCGAAGATCAACACCGACGCGTGTGACACCAAGGCGCGGCCCGCCTCGGTGACGATGTCAGGGTGCGGCACGCCCTTCTCGTCGCAGATGTCGCGCACCGCGGACACCACGTCGTACGCGTACTCCTGCGTGGTGTAGTTCATCGACGAGTGGAAGTTCGTCTGCGAGCCGTCGTAGTCGATGCCCAGCCCGCCGCCGACGTCCATCAGGCGCATCGGCGCGCCCAGCGCGTGCAGCTCCGTGTAGATGTGGCTCGCCTCACGGAACGCGTCCTTGTGCGCGCGAATCGCCGTGATCTGCGAGCCGTTGTGGAAGTGGAGCATCTCGAGGCAGTCGAGCATGTCGTCGGCGCGCAGGCGGTTCACGACCGACACCAGCTCCTCGGCCGAGAGACCGAACTTCGAGCGGTCGCCCGAGGACTCGGCCCACTTGCCGGCGCCGCGCGACGCGAGGCGCGCGCGCACGCCGATGTGCGGGCGGATGCCCAGCTCGCGGCTCGCCTTGATCAGGGTCTCGAGCTCGTTCGGGCGGTCGATGACGATCACGACGTAGCGGCCCAGGCGCTGCGCGAGCAGCGCGAGCTCCATGTACGCGCGGTCCTTGTAGCCGTTGCAGATGATCAGCGCCTCGGGCGTGTTCAAGAGCGCGAGCCCGACGAGCAGCTCCGGCTTCGAGCCGACCTCGAGACCCAGCTGGTAGGGCCGCCCGTAGTTCACGAGCTCCTCCACCACCTGCCGCTGCTGATTCACCTTGATCGGGTACACGCCGCGGTAGCGGCCCTTGTACTCGTAGTCGCGGATCGCGCGCGCAAACGCGTCGGAGATGTGTCGAACGCGGCTCGCGAGGATGTCCGAGAAACGGATCACGAGCGGCGTGCGCAGACCGCGGCCGCGCAACTCTTCGACGACGGCGCGCAGATTCACCGTCGAGGTTCCCGGTCCATTCGGGTGCACCAGCATGTCGCCTTCGGCACTGACGGAAAAGTAGTCGCCGCCCCAGTACGGAATGCCGTAGAGCTCGGCGGCTTCGCGGACGGTCCAGGCACGCATCGATCGATCACTCCCGTGAAAGAGCTGCGGCGATCGCGCAATCAGGCGCGAGTCGGCGCGCATGTTATCTCCACAACACCTACAGGTCGAGCGGAACGCGGAAAAACTTGCGTCACTCGAGCGCCAGTCGGAGCACTTCGTCGAGTGTGGCGATCTCGTGGTGTGGCTCACCGGCTGCTCCGACCCCGCTCCCGGGCGGCGCCGCGTCCGGCTCGCGCAAGAGCGCCGTGGTCATGCCCACCGCGCGCGCGCCTGCGATGTCCTGCTCGGGTGAGTCGCCGACGAAGAGCACGTCTTTGGGCGCGCAGCCCGCCTTGGCGCAGGCGAAGTGGTAGATCGCTTCGTCTGGCTTGCACGAGCCGGCTTCCTCGGAGCTGGTCCAATCGTCGAGCAGGTCGCTGAGCCGGGCGCGCGCGATCATCGGCTCGAGGTAGTCGTCGTCGATGTTCGAGACGACCGCGACGTGCAGGCCCGAGGCGCGCAGCTTGCCGAGCGTGGCGACGCAGTCGTCGCGCAGCTCGAACGACTCGGTCACGAGCGCGCGCTGCGTGTCGATCAGCCACTGCATCCAGTCGGCCGCGGGCTCGACACCCAGCCCAAGCGCGAAGCGGCGCCACGTGTCCGCGAACAGATCGCGGTGCAGGTAGTACGGCTCCCCTTGCAGCGCCTGGTACGCGTCGCGCGTCGCGTCGCGATAGACGGGGCCGAGCTTCGCGAGATCCGGGGCGACACCCAGACGTGCCACCGCGTCGCCGATGAGTCGACCGGTACCGCCGCCCACCCGGCGGTAGCTGAAGAGCGTTCCGCCGAAGTCGAAGAACACGGCAGCTACTCGGGGGGAAGAGCGCGAGGCGCCATTCACGGGCGCGGAACGTATCCGCTCGCGCTCCGATGTCAAAGCCGCGCGTCCCGTCCGATGCGCGCGCCCCTTCGGCGCGCGCGGGGGTTCGATAGAATCGCGGCGATGTCGGATGAGTCGTTCGCGATCGCGGTCGTCGGCGGAGCCACCGCTGGGGCAGAAGCCGCCGACATCTTCGCCAAGTATGGAATTCTGACGGTCGTCTTCGAGCAGAACTCGCGGCCGTACGGGAAGGTCGAGGACGGGCTGCCGCGCTGGCATGTCGGCCTGCGCGCGAAGGAGTACCAGACGATCGACACCAAGCTCGGCCAAGCGCACGTGCACTTCGTGCCCAACACCAAAGTCGGTCGCGACGTCTCGCTGCGCGAGCTCTGCGAGCTCTGGGGCTTCCACTCGGTGGTGTTGGCGAACGGCGCCTGGCGCGATCGGCCGCTCGCCGTGCCCGACGCCGAGAAGTACGAAGGCTCGGGGCTCGTGTACCAGAACCCGTTCATTCAGTGGTTCAACCACAGACACGAGGCGGGGTATCGCGGGCCGGTGTTCGAGGCACTCGACGACACGATCGTGGTGGGCGGCGGGCTCGCGTCGATCGATGTCGTGAAGGCGATCAATCTCGAGCTCGCCTCCGGCGCGCTGCGAGCGAAGGGCGTCGCGGAAGATCTCGAGGAGCTCGAGGTGCAGGGCATCCCCAAGACGCTCGCCGCGCACGGCCTTTCTTGGGAAGGCCTCGGCTTCAAGGGCGCGACCTTGTTCTACCGCCGCCGCGTGGAAGACATGCCGCTCGTCTCCATGCCCGACGACGCGAACGAGAAAGTGCGCGCGAAGATCGAGAAGACGCGCGCGCACATGCTCGAGAAGGCGGTCTCGAAGTACCTCTTCCACGTGCGCCCGCTGCGCGCGCCGCTCGCGCTCTTGGTCGAGAACGAGCGCGTGGTCGGCATGCGCTTCGCGATCACGAAGCTGGAGGGCGGGAAGCTCGTCACGACCGCCGACACCGAAGAGGTTCACGGCTCGCAGGTGATCAGCTCGATTGGCAGCATTCCCGAGCCGCTCGAAGGCGTGCCGCAGAAGGGCGAGCTGTACGCGTACAGCGACTGGAATCTCGGCCGGCTGCCCGACTTCCCGACCTTGTTCTCCGCGGGCAACGTGGTCACCGGCAAGGGAAACATCGTCGACTCGCGCAAACACGCGCGCTCGGTCGGCCACCACGTGCGCGACGAGTACCTGAAGGTCGCGAGCGACGTCCGGGCGCAGACGCCGCTCACGCCCGAGAAGCGCGAAACGCTCCTGAAGCGCGTGCGCGCGCGTCAGGAGCGCGTGGCGTACCGCGGCTACTCCGAGTGGATCCGGAACGCTCGGCCTCCAGAGTTCGTCTAGTGGCGAATCGGCTCGCGGAAGAGACGAGCGCCTACCTGCGCCAGCACGCGCACAACCCAGTCGACTGGTATCCGTGGGGGGACGAGGCCTGGGAGCGCGCGCGCCGAGAGAACAAGCCGGTGCTGGTCTCGATCGGCTACTCGTCGTGTCACTGGTGTCACGTGATGGAGCGCGAGTCGTTCGAGGATCCGAACATCGCGCGCCTCATGAACGAGTCGGTCGTCGCGATCAAGGTCGATCGCGAGGAGCGGCCCGACGTCGACCAGATCTACATGGAAGCGGTGCAACGCATGACCGGCTCCGGAGGCTGGCCGCTCAACATGTTCTGCACGCCGGACGGGCGGCCGTTCATGGGCGGCACCTACTTCCCGCCAACGCGCCTGCACAACCGTCCGAGCTTCCCGGAGATCGTGCTCGCGGTCGCGCGCGCCTGGCGCGAGCAGCGCGAAGAGGTGGACAAGGCCGCGGCCGAGGTGGTCGCCTCGCTCGGCGCGCGCCCGGAAGTGACTCATCCCGATCCGCTGGGCAAGGAATCACTCTCGCTGTTGGTGCGCCAGATGATGGCGCGCGCGGACCAGCGTCACGGCGGCTTCGGCGCCGCGCCGAAGTTCCCGACCGCCACGAACCTGGAAGCCGTGCTGGCCGCGGCGCAGCTCGGCGTCGCGCGCGGCGGCGCGCTCGATCACCTGGTCTTCTCGCTCGAGAAGATGGCGCGCGGCGGCATCTTCGATCAGCTCGGCGGCGGCTTCCACCGCTACTCGACGGACGAGCAGTGGCTGGTGCCGCACTTCGAGAAGATGCTCTACGACAACGGGCAACTGCTTCGCGTGTATGCCGAGGCGTTCCGGCAGACGGGCGACGAGAAGCTGCGCTGGCCCGTCGAGGAGACGGTCGCCTGGCTCGAGCGCGAGATGCGCGACCCCGCCGGCGGCTTCTTCGCGAGTCAGGACGCCGACAGCGAGGGCGAGGAGGGCCGCTTCTTCGTCTGGAGCCCGGACGAGATCCGTGCCGTGCTCGGCCCCGAGCTCGGCGACGAGTTCTGCTCGGCTTACGGCGTCGAGTCAGGCGGGAACTTCGAGCGCTCCGGGAAGAGCGTGCTCGCGCACGGCCTGGCCGGTGACCGGCCGCACTTCGCCGAGGCGCGCGCACGGTTGTTCGCGGCTCGCGCAGCGCGCGTCGCGCCCGCAACCGACAAGAAGAACGTCTGCTCCTGGATTGGCTATGCGATTTCCGGCCTCGCGTTGGCGGGCTCGAGCTTCGGGCGCGCAGACTGGGTGGCCGCCGCCGCGCGCGCGGCGGACTTCGCACTGACTCGACTCTCCGACGGCGGCCGCAGGCTGCTGCGCATCTACGAAGCCGGCGCCGCAAAGATCCCCGCGTTCCTCGATGACTACGCGGCGCTGCTCGGCGCGCTCCTCGACCTGCACCGCGCGGGCGCGGGCGATCGCTATCTCGAGGCGGCGCTGGTCGTGGCCGGCGAGCTGCGCGAGCGCTTCTTCGACTCGAGCGCACGCGAGCTGTTCTTCACGCCGGCCGCGGACGCGCGCCTGGTGCTCCGCCCCTCGAGTGACTCGGACGGCGCGACCCCGGCCGCCTCGGGGCTCGCGGTGCTCGCGCTCGTGCGCATCGCCGAGCTCACCGGCCGCGCCGACCTCGCCGAGGTCGTCGACGCCGTGATCGAGCGCGAGGGTCCCGTCGCGAGCCGCGCCCCGCTCTACCTGCCCACCCTCACGCGCGCCGCCGCACTGCGCGAGTCACAGCTCGGAGTCGCGATCATCCTTGGCCCGCCGAGCGATGCTCGCACCCAGGCGCTCGCCGCCCGCGCACGCACCTTGCTCGGCCCCGAGGACGCGGTGGTCGTCGTCGACCCGGGCGCACCACCCAAGTGGCTCGCGCGTGACTGGCTCGAAGGCCGCGAGCTGCGCGGCGGCGCGCCCACCGCATATCTATGTCGCGGGCGCGTCTGTTCGCTCCCCGCGAACGATCCCGCCGAGCTCGCGCTCCCCTGAAGCTCGCCCTGCTAGCGCAACATGCGGATGAACGGGCGGAACCAGGGCGCCGCGGCTTCGCCGGGGAAGTCGTCCATGAAGCGGCGCACCTCCGCCGGAAGCTCCCCGCTGTGCTGCGCCGCGAGCGCCTGCAAGCGCAGCGCGCGCAGCGGTGGGCGGTTGGCGAGGTCGTTCTGCGTCATTACGCGGTCGAGCGTCGCCAGACACCCGGTGAAATCTCCGCTGCGACACTGGGCATGCGACAGCGAGGTGCCGGCGATCTCATCGTAGGCGTGCTGTTCGTAGATCTGCTGCAGCAGCGCCGTCGCGCGGGGTGACTGCGGCGCGGCAGCGGCCAAGAGCTCGAGCAGCGGCTCGCGCAGCGCGTAGTCGGTCGTGCGCGGGCGCAGCGACGCGAGCGCCGACCCGACGCCAGCAGTGACTCGCTCCGCGCCCTCGGGAGTGCGCGGATCAGTGAGCTGCGCCCGCAGCAGGGCGTATGGCGCCGCGAGAGACTCGGGGCTCGCTGCGACTGCCTGGAGCAGGCGGACCGCCTCCGCGGTGTCGCCCAGCTGGGCGGAGACACGCGCCAGCTCGAGCTGGATCGCGACACTCTCGGGGTGGCGCTCGAGCCCGCTGCGCAACAGGGCCTGTGCCTCGCGCGGTTGGTCCGGCATCGCCTGTGCGCGCAGCACGAACGCTTCGTCGCGGTCGACGCCGCGTAGGAGCTCGACGTCCGAGCCCGCATCCGCGCCGCGGAACCGGACCGCCGCCACGCGCAGCGCTGCGTCGTCCGTCGGTGGCGGTGACACGGTGCGCGGCCATAGCGAGGCGCGAGCGGCGCGAGCCCGGCGCAAGTCGTCGAGCAAAACGTCGATTCCGGTCGGCTGATAGCGGTTGCGCGACGCGTGCGCTTCCAGCCGCGGCAGCCGGTCGTGCAGGATCTCCGCGCCTTCGATCAGCGGCGCGAGCTCGTTCTTGTGCAGCAGGAAGCGGCCGAACAGGTCGTCGCTGTCGCGCGCGAAGAGCACCGGCCAGAGGTCCTGCGCGAGTCCGCGGTTCCCGGCCACGCGGCGCGCTACGAGCTCCCGGTCGTACACGATCGACCGGTCCGAGCCGAGCAACAAGAGATCGTCGGGACTGCTCCACCACAGATCCACATACTCGAACGACTCGAGGAACGTGCGGATCATCGCGCGCGCCATCCAGTCACTCGAGGAGTACGTCTGAACCCACTGCAGATACATGCCGCCCGGCGCGAGTCGTGCGCGCGCGTTCGCGTAGTTCTCCAGAGTGAACAAGTTCGCGACGCCGGAGATGAACGGGTTGGTCGGCTCGGAGATGATGACGTCGTACGTCTCGCCGCTGGCGAGCAAGTGCGTACGTCCGTCCTCGTAGATCACCTTTACCGAGTCGCGCGCGAACACGTCGTGGTTCTCGGGACCGAAGAAGCGCTGGGCCGCTTCGACCATTGCCGGCTCGATCTCGACCACGTCCACGCGCTCCACACCCGGGAACTCGCTCGCGACGCGCGCGGTGACTCCCGAGCCGGCGCCGATGACCAGCACGCGTGCGACCTTCTGCGCGGCGATCAGCGGCACCGCCGCGACCAGGATCTGACTCTGCATGTCGACGGGGGTCGAAGCGTCGGCTTTGCCGCCGATCATGA
>JBGQIB010000168.1:0-9638 GCA_041498295.1 bacterium
CATGGCGAGCCCCCAGGGCACTGATCCGGCGCGCAGCCGCGCGCTCGACGCCTATCTCGTCACCGCCGCGGATCACGGCATGAACGCCTCGACCTTCACCGCGCGCGTGGTCGCCTCGACTGAGTCCGATCCGGTCTCGGCCGTGGTCGCGGCGCTCGGCGCGCTGAAGGGCCCGCTGCACGGCGGCGCGCCTGGTCCGGTACTCGCGATGCTCGACGCGATCGGCTCCCCGGAGCGCGCCGCGGCGTGGATCGCCGCCGAGCTCGCCGCGGGCCGGCGCATCATGGGCATGGGTCACCGCGTATACCGCGTGCGCGATCCGCGCGCGGCGGTGCTCGAGCGCGCGGTCGAGCGGCTGCGCGCGACCGGCCTGCGCAGCGACCGGCTCGACCTCGCGCGCGCCGTCGAAACGGTCGCGGTCGCGTCTCTCGGCGAGCGCCGGCCCGAGCGGCGCCTGGCCGCGAACGTCGAGTTCTACACCGCCGTGATCCTCGACGCGATCGGTCTCGCGCAGGAGCAGTTCTCGGCCACGTTCGCCGTGGCGCGCGTGGCCGGCTGGCTCGCGCACATCGACGAGCAGGCGCGCGCCGGGCGACTCATTCGCCCATCGTCGCGCTACATCGGCCCCGCCCCGGAGACTCCTGTGGCCGCCTAGTGCTGCGCGGTCCCATAGGAGGCCATCCTCCCAAGCTCCCTTCGGATGTGACTCTCGAGGTTCGCGATCCAGGAGACCACCGTCTTGTGGATCATGCCATCGGATTGCATGAGGTTGCGGCTCTCCACGATCTCGATCCGGAGCTGCTGTGTGTTGATATGGATGGCGACTCGGAGATAGTGGCCCCGGGTGTCGACGGTCGCGTAGCGGATGTCGCCCTGTCGAGCTTCCGGGAACCAGCTGTGCCCATGCGCTGTTGCAAGGAAGTCGCGCACCAGCATCGCATCGAAATCGGCTTGAGAGAGTTCGTGAGTCGGGTCATAGGAACGTGGCGGATGGGTGTTCAGGATCCCTGCGATCACCGCAACCTCGACCTCTTGGCCAGTAAGTCCCGGCGGCACATTGATGACGACCGGAGGCGGGATAGGCACGGTTCGGCAACCCACGCCAACGAGCGCGATGGCGAGAATCAGAGCTGTGCGACATCCATATCCCATCGACTCCCCTCTTCGCGAGTCTGCCACCAACAGAGTCAGGTCCTCAAGGCCTTAGATATAGATTCACACCCCTCGGACGCGTGGTGGTGCACACTAGGGGCGTGATCCGCAGCGACGTGGTCGGAAGTCTGTTGCGCCCCGAGTACTTGAAGCGCGCGTGGAGCGCGCGCGAGTCGGGCGAGCTCGCGCAAACGGAGTACAAGCGGATCGAGGACCGCGCGGTGAACGAGGCGATCGCGCTGCAAGTCGAGGCGGGGCTCGATGCCGTGACCGACGGGGAGATGCGCCGCTACGCGTTCTACGGTCACTTGATCGACTGTGTCGAGGGTTTCGACAAGCTGGGCGGCTGGGCGATCGCCTTCCGCGACGAAGACGGGAACGAGACGCGTCTCGAGCGACCCGTCGTGGTGTCGCGCCTGCGCCGACGAAGACACTTGTGCGCGGAGGAGTTCACCTATCTGCGCGCGCGCACGGACCGGGTCGCGAAGACGACGCTCGTGAGCGCGCAGCAAGCCGCCGCGTACTTCGATCCCGACAAGTCCATGGGAGCGTACGCGAACATCGACGCCTATCTCGCCGACGTCGTCGACATCCTCCGCGACGAAGTCAGCGAGCTCGTGCGCCTGGGCTGCACGTACGTGCAGATCGACGCGCCGCAGTACGCGGGCCTGCTCGACCCGGCGATCCGCGCCGGCTACCAGCGCCGCGGCAGCGACCCCGACCGGCTGCTGGAGCGCTGCATCGAGCTCGACAACGCGGTGATCGGCAGTCACCCGGGAGTCATGTTCGGCCTGCACCTGTGCCGTGGGAACAACGACTCGAAGTTCTACGCGAGCGGCGGCTACGATCCGATCGCCGCGCGCGTCTTCCGCGGCACGCGCTTCCAGCGCTTCCTGCTCGAGTACGACGACGAGCGCTCCGGCGGCTTCGAGCCGCTGGGCCTGGTACCCGACGATCGCACGGTCGTCCTCGGCCTAGTCACGACCAAGAAGCCCGCGCTCGAGAGCGCGGAGTCACTGACTCGTCGCATCCGCGAGGCCGCGCGCTTCATCCCGCTCGAGCGTCTCGCGCTCTCGCCGCAGTGCGGCTTCGCCTCGACCATGCAGGGCAACCGAGTCACGGCCGAAGCTCAAGCGGCGAAGCTGCGGCGGGTCGCCGAGGTCGCGCGCGAGGTGTGGGGCGGGCGCTGACGCGGCGCGCGCGCTGCACACGTGCGCGAGCACGCACAGGAGCGCGCTGGGTATACTGCGCCCCCGATCGTCCGCAACGGGACGAGGAGACCGCGCATGAAGTTCGCTCGCTTCGCCTCCGCCGCGCTCGCCGCGGCGCTGTTCGCCGCTTACAGGCCGTCGGTGACACCGCCGTCGATCATCGACGGAGCCTGGAGGATTCCGGCGGTGAAGCGCGCGAGCTGACGAATGGCCGCAACGTCCGACGACGAACGAATCGAGCTTCCAGACGGGCGGACGGTCGGCTACGCCGACTACGGGACGCGCGCGGAAACTGCGGTGCTCTGGTGTCACGGCGGGCCGGGGAGCCGGCTCGAGCCGCAGGCCCTCGCGCCGGTCGCGCGCGCCGCGGGGCTGCGCCTCATCGGCATCGACCGGCCCGGGTACGGTCACTCGAGTCCGTGGCCGGGACGCACGGTCGCGCAATGGGTGCCGGATGCACTCGCGGTCGTCGATCACTTGGGGATCGACCGGTTCGTCTGCGTCGGAGTATCGACCGGCGGCGCCTATGCGCTGGCCCTCGCTTCGAAGTCGGAGCGCGTGCTCGGGGTGGTCGCGTGCTGCGCGCTGACCGACATGCGCTGGGCCGAGGGCAAGGCGATGATGACGCGCGACGGCGGTCAGATCGCAGACATCTGGAACGCGACGAGCCGGAAGAGAGCGCTCGAGGTCGCGGTCGACTCATTCGGTGTCGACGGCAGCAAGATGCTCATGCAAGCCGGGAGTGGGCCCGCTCTGCCCGCGGCGGACATGGCGCTCTTCTCCAACCCCGAGTGGCGGAAGGGGATGGTCGGCAGCTTGCCCCCGATGTTCGCGCACGGCGTCGCGGGCTATGCCGACGACCGCCTCGCCGACGGTCCGGGCTGGGGCAGCTTCGACGTGACGGCGATCCACTGTCCAGTCGTCGTGCTGCACGGCGGAAGTGACTCGATCGTCCCGGTCGCGCACGCGCACCACACCGCGCAGATCGTACCCGGCGCGTCGCTGCGAGTCTTCGGCGATCTCGGCCACTTCAGCATCGCGCAGGAAGTGATCGGCGTCGTCCGCGAGATACTCGGCCGCTGAACGTGCGCGCGGGGGCATATCTCGATCTGAATCGCGCCGCGATCGAGGCGGCGTTCTAGCTCGCCAGCTCCGTGCGCGCGCGGAACTGTTCGAGCGCCTCGGGGTTGGCCAAGGCTTCGAGGTTCTTCGGCGTGCGGCCGTGGACGACGTCGCGCACTGCCAGCTCGACGATCTTGCCGCTCTTGGTGCGCGGGATGTCGCCGACCTGCGCGATGCGCGCGGGCACGTGGCGCGGCGTGGCGTGCGCGCGAATGGCGGCGCGGATGCGCTTCTCGAGCTCGGGCGAGAGACTCACTCCGTCGCGCAGCCGCACGAACAGCACGACGCGCACGTCGTCGTCCCAGTCCTGGCCGACCGCGATCGCCTCGACGACTTCGTCGAGCTGCTCCACGGGGCGGTAGATCTCGGCCGTGCCGATGCGCACGCCGCCCGGATTCAGCACCGCATCGGAGCGGCCGTACAGGGTCATGCCCCCGTGAGCGGTCAGCTCGACCCAGTCCCCGTGGTGCCAGACACCGGGAAAGCGCTCGTAGTACGCGGCGCGGTAGCGGCGGCCGTCGGGGTCGTTCCAGAAGCCGACCGGCATCGACGGGAAGGCGCGCGTGCACACCAGCTCGCCCTTCTTGCCGGGCGGAAGTGAGTCGCCGTTCTCGTCGAAGACTTCGACCGACATGCCCAGCGCGAGACACTGCGCCTCGCCCCGGTACACGGGCAGGGTGGGGCTGCCGGCGGCGAAGCAGCCGGCGATGTCGGTGCCGCCCGAGATCGACGAGAGCAGGACGTCCCGCTTGATGCTTCCGTACACGAACTCGAAGCTCTCCGGCGCGAGCACCGAGCCGGTCGAGAGAATCGTCTTCAGCGACGACAGGTCGTGCGTCCACTTGGGCTCGAGGCCCGACTTCCGGATCGCGTCGAGATACTTCGCCGAGGTCCCGAAAACGGTCACGCGCTCGCGCTCGGCCAGGTTCCACAGCACGCGCTCGTTCGGCTGGAACGGCGAGCCGTCGAAGAGCACGAGCGTGGCGCCCGACGCCAGCCCGGTCGCGAGCCAGTTCCACATCATCCAGCCGCAGGTCGTGAAGTAGAAGAGCCGGTCGTCGCGACACAGATCCGTGTGGAGGCGGTGCTCGACGCCGATTTTCAGCAGCACTCCGCCGGCGCAGTGCACGATGCCTTTCGGGATCCCGGTCGTGCCCGAGGAGAACAGGATGAACAGCGGGTGCGCGAAGGGCAGGCGCTCGAAGCGCGGCGCGGGCGCGTGCACGGCGACGATTCGCTCGAAGCTCTCGGCGTGCGCGATCCCGCCCTGGCCGATGAACGAGAACGCGACCACGTGCTCGAGCGACGGCAGGCCGGCGCGGATCTCGGCGATCCGCTCCGCGAGTGAGTGCGTCTTGCCGCCGTACCAGTAGCCGTCCGCGGCGAACAGCACCTTCGGCTCGATCTGGCCGAAGCGGTCGAGCACGCCCCGCACGCCGAAGTCGGGCGAGCACGACGACCACACCGCGCCGAGCGACGCGGCCGCTAGCATGGCGACGATCGCCTCGGGGCAGTTCGGCACGATGCCCGCGACCCGATCGCCCGCGCGCACGCCGGCGGCGCGCAGCCAGGCCGAGAGCGCGCCGACCTGCGCCCGCATCTCCGCGAACGAGAGCTCGTGTCTCGCGCCGGTCTCGCTCACGAACACGAGCGCGGGCGCGTGGTCGTCGCGGCGCAGCAGGTTCTCCGCGAAGTTGAGCCGCGCGTCGGGGAAGAAGCGCGCCCCGGGCATGCGATCGTCGACCAGGAACGGCGCCCAGCCCGGCTCGCCGACGACCTCGCAGAACTCCCAGGCCGCGCGCCAGAACGCCGCGCGCTCATCCACGGACCAGCGCCACAGATCAGTGTAGGTGGGAAGAGCCTGCCCGGTCTGCCGCTCGATGCGCCGCCGAAAGGCCGTGAGTGCGGCGCGCTCGACGCGCTCGGCCGACGGCGTCCAGAGCGGCGCGCTCAACGCTCGGCTCCCGTCAGCGCAGCCCGCGGCGCATGAGCTCTTCGGCGATCTGCACGGCGTTGGTCGCCGCGCCCTTGCGCAGGTTGTCGCCGACGGTCCAGAGCCACAGGCGATCGCTCGTGAGGTCGCGCCGGATGCGCCCGACGAACACTTCGTCGCGTCCCGCGGCCTCGGCCGGCGTCGGAAAGACGTTGTGACTCGGATCGTCCTGCACGATGATCCCCGGGAACGCCGCGAGCGCCGCGCGCGCGGCCTCGGGTGTGATCGCGGGCTCGCTCTCGAGCAGTATGGAAGCGGAGTGACCCACCGGCACCGGTACGCGGACGCAGGTCATCGCGACCTCGATGTTCGGATCCTCGAGGATCTTCCGCGTCTCGAACAGGAGCTTCATCTCCTCCGTCGAGTAGCCGTTCTCGGTGAACGTCTCGCACAGCGGCACCACGTTATTCGCGATCTGCCGCGTGAACGCCTTCGGCGGCGGCACGGGCTTGCCCGCGGCTATCGCCCGCTGCTGTGACTCGAGCTCCTCGATCCCGGGCAGCCCCGCGCCCGACGCCGATTGGAAGCTCGTGATCACGGCACGCTTCAGCTTGGCGAGCTTGCGCAGCGCGCCGAGCGCCATCACGGGCGGCATGTTGGTGCAGTTCGGGCACGCGAGGATGCCGTGGTGCTTCTCGACCGCGTCGCCGTTCACTTCTGGAACGACCAGCGGCACGTCCTCGTGCATGCGCCAAGTGTTCGACTTGTCGATCGCGATCCCGCCGCGCTTCACGACCTCAGGCGCGAGTGTCTTCGAGAGCGCGCCGGTCGCGGCGAAGAACACGAAGTCCGCGCCCTCGAACGCCTCCGGCTTCGCCAGCTCAACCGTTATCTGCTTGCCGCGGAAGCGCACCGTCGTTCCGACCGAGCGCTCACTCGCCAGCGCGCGCAGCTCGGCGATCGGAAACGCGCGCTCTTCGAGCACGCGCAGGAGCACTTCGCCTACGGCGCCGGTCGCGCCGACGATCGCGACCGTGCGGCCGCGGGTCATGTCGGGAGAGGTCTTGGAAGCCATGGGGACCGAATCCTATCGTCAGCCTCGCGTTCGTGCCAAGCTCCGCTCCCGTGGACTCTCTCCAGTCGATTCACGAGTCGGTCTGGATCGCCCCAGGTGTGCAGATCTACGGGCGCGTCTCGATCGCGGCGCAGGCGTCGCTCTGGCCCAACGCCGTGATCCGCGCAGAGGCGCAGTCCGTGCGCATCGGGCGCATGACCAACCTGCAGGACTTCGCCATGGTGCACGTCGGCTACGACGCGCCTACCGTGATCGGCGAGTTCTGCTCGATCACGCACCGCGCGACGATTCACGGCGCGACCATCGGAGACCACTGTCTTATCGGAATCGGCGCCACGATCATGGACGGCGCGGTGATCGGGAAGGGCTCGATCGTGGGCGGAGGCGCGCTCGTGCCCGAGGGCAAGCAGTTTCCCCCGGGCGCCATTGTGGTGGGCATTCCCGCGAAGCAGATCGCGACGCGCGACGCCTCGCGCGAGAACCGGCTGAACGCCTGGCAGTATCAGCGCAATGCGAGCTTCTATCGGCGCGGCCTCTCGCGAGCCTGGGACGGGCCGGAGTATCTCGCTTGGATCGCGGCGAAACGCGCGCAGGTCGAGGCCGATCTCGATCTCAAAGAGGAGCCGTGATGCGCATCGCGTGCGTGGGCGTGGGCGCGATCGGCGGCGCGGTCGCGGGGCCGCTCGCCGCGGCGGGCCGACACGACGTGGTGTTGTGCGTGCGCGAGCCGTTCGAGCGACTGATCGTCGAGTCACCAGCGCGCCGCATCGAGGTGCAGGCGCGCTGCGAGACGGATCCGGCGCGGCTCACGCCCGTCGACTTCGTTCTGCTCGCGACCAAGGCGCAGGACGTGCCGGGCGCGGCGAGGTGGCTGGCCGCGGCGTCCGCGCCGGGAACGGTGATCGCGGTGCTGCAGAACGGTGTCGAGCACATCGCGCGCGTGGCGCCGTTCGCCGGCGAGGCGGAGGTGCTGCCGGTGGTGGTGGAGCTGCCCGCGGCGCGCAGCGCGCCGGGGCGGATCCGCATGCGCGCGGGCGCCCGACTCACGGTTCCGGCCGGCAGCGCCGGCGCCGCGTTCGCGGCCTTGTTCGCCGGCACGGACGTCGCGGTCGAGGTCACGGACGACTTCGCGCGTTCCGCCTGGCGCAAGCTGTGTCTGAATGCGGCGAGCGGCGCGATCACCGCGCTCACCGAGCGCACGGTCGAGGTGTTGCACGAGCCCGGCATGGCGGAGCTCGCGCTCGGCATCATGCGCGAGGGCGTCGCGGTCGCCCGCGCGGAAGGTGCGGAGCTCGCGGACACCGTTGCAGACGAGATTTTGGCCCGCTTGCTCGCACTGCCTGCGGGCTCGGGCAACTCGATGCTCTACGATCGCCAGGCGGGCCGGCCGCTCGAGCTCGACGCGCGCAACGGCGCGATCGTCCGGCTCGGCGCCCGACACCGAATTGCGACGCCCCTCAACTCGGCGGTCTGCGCGCTGCTCGCGGCGCAGGCGCCGCGAAAGGAGAAGACATGAAGGTCACCGCCATCGTCCCGCAGCTCAGGACCACGGACCTCGCGGCGTCGCTCCGCTTCTACACCGAGAAGCTCGGCTTCGAGCTCGCGTTCCAGTACCAGGACTTCTACGCAGGCATCCGCGCGGGGAGTCAAGTCGTGCACTTGAAGCTCGTCGACGAGCCCGACCCGTCGATCGCTGACGCGCGAAGAGGGGAGCACGTGCACTTGTATCTCGAGGTCGACGGCGTCGCGTCCGCGGCCGACGAGCTGAAGCGCAAGAGCGTGCGCTTGCGGAAGGACGTGCACGAGACGCCGTGGGGCACGCGCGAGATCGTGCTCGAAGACGACCAGGGTCACTCGCTGTACCTGTACGAGAATCGCTAGATGGGCGAGCACTCCGACCTCGCCGCCGCGCGCGAGCTCTCGCCACTGCGCAAGACGACGACCGCGACGAGCGTCGACGCGCTCGTGCGCGAGCAGCTGCTGCATTTCTCGCTGGACCCCGCGAGCGAGCTCGGCCGCGAGCTCGCGGAGGTCGCGACTCACGTCTACCGCGCGAACCAAGCGATGCACGGCCTGTGGGACGCGACGCTCTCGCGCATCGCCTCGCTCGATCGCCGCGATCGCATCGCGTTCTGGAACGCGAAGCGCTTCCTGTGCTTCCAGCTCGCGAAGCTGCTCGACACGCTCCAGAACCCGATGCGCAAGAGCTGGCAGTCACTCGTCGTCGACCGCGGTCACGCCGCGCAGCGCGGGCCGTACGCTCTGTTCGACAATGTGACCGCGATCTTCAGCTCGACGCCGGTGATCGCACGCACGGCGACTTACTTGTACGCGTGCACGGAGTGGATCGACGACGCGTTCCAGGGCAAGGAGCTCCTGCACGAGATCTACTCGCGGCTCATGAACCCGACGTCGACGTGCCTGGCGAACTTCATCGTCGACGTCGAAGCCGGGCCGCTCGCGGGCGAGTATTTCGCTTGGAACTTCAACTCGGGCATGGCCGCGATCGACGCGGTGCTCGCGCACCTGGTCGGCTACCGCGACATCGTGCTCTCGAGCCGCAACGTCTACGGCGGCGCGCACCAGTTGCTCTCGGACTGGTACGGAAAACGCGGCAACCTGGACGTCGCGGTCGAGTGGTTCGACGGCTTCGAGGCGCGCGACTTCGAGCTCGCGCTCGCGCAGCTGCGAGTCGTGCACGCCGATCGGCTGGCGCAGGGGCGACAGATTTATGTGTACCTCGAGTCGCCGTGCAACCCGCACGGCTACGTGCTCGACGTGCCCGCCATCTGTCGCGCGGCGCACGCCGCGGGCTTGGAGGTGATCTGTGACTCGACGGTCGGCACGCCGTTCTTGCACCCCGTGTTGCGCCGCGACGATCCCGCGGAGCGGCCGGACTTCGTGATTCACTCCTACACGAAGGATCTCGTCGGCAGCGGCACCACGACCGCGGGCGTCGCGATCGCGCGCAACGAGCGCATGTTCCTGCCCAAGGGGAGCCGCGCCACGGTCGCCGGGGTCGCGGGCGGTACGCGCGAGATCGACTGGAGCGAGACACTCTTCTGGAACGTGTACTACGTGAAAGGCGCGTTCCTCGACGCAGACAAGGCGTTCGAGGTGATCAACGGCATGCGCACGCTCGAGC
>JBGQIB010000169.1:0-9556 GCA_041498295.1 bacterium
CGCCAGTCACTGCGGCCGCCTCGGCTTCGAACAGCTTCGCCGCGCGGTCGTGCAGCGCGCGGCGCTCGCGCATGAGCAGTCCCTCGTACGCGACTTCCTGCGTCAGGCTCTCACCGAAACGCAGCTCGCCGAGCTCCATGCTTCCGTTGCGGTGCACGATGCCGCGGCGCTCGAGCTCGTAGAGCTCCGCGAGCGCGTCGATCGACTCGTTCTCGAGCAGCTTCGCGACGTGCGCGCGCGCGAACTGCCTGCCGAGCACGGCGGCGACCTGCGCGACTCGCTTCGCCGCCGGCGGCAGGCGATCGATGCGTGCGCCGAGCAGCTCGCCGATCGTGTCGGGGATCCGGATCTCGTCGGCGCTGCGCGTGGCGCGCACGGTTCCGTCGCGCAGCTCGAGCGTGCCGTCCTCGACCAGCGCGCGCGTCAGCTCCTCGAGATAGAAAGGGTTGCCGTCGGCCTTCTTGAGGATCCGCTTCTCGACCTCGGGCGGCACCGGACCGCCCGCGCGCGCGCTCACGATGCGCGCCGCGTCCGCGTCGCCGAGCGGGCCCAAGCGGAGCTGCGTGATCGCGGCGTGCGACTGCCAGCTCGACTGCCAGTCCGGGCGGTGCGTCATGAGGAACATCACGCGCTTCACGTGCATGTGCGCAAGCGACGTCTCGAGTGTCTCGCGCGAAGCGTCATCGATCCAGTGCAGATCCTCGATGACCAGCACCACCGGCACCCGCTCGGCCGTGCGTGAGATCAGCCGCCCGATCGCGTCGAAGCTGCCCTGCTTGACCGAGTCGTCGGACGGCCGCTCGACGCCTTCGGGCGTGAGACCGAGCATCCAACACAGATACACGTAACCCTGATCGAGGGTCTGGGTCTCGTCGGTGAAGCGTTTCGCGATCTTGCTCGTCTGCGTGCGCTCGTCGTCACTCGGCTCGATCCCGAACCAGCGGCGGAACATCGAGATCCAGGGCGAGTACGGGATGGAGCGCGTGAGCGACGAGCAGCGCGCCTCGAGCACCTCGACCTCGCGGTTCTTCAGGCGCTTGCGGACCTCGTGCACCAGCCGCGACTTGCCCATCCCCGCGTCGCCGACGACGGAGACGATCTGCGCGAGGCCGCTGTCGAGCCGATCGAAGCAGCCGAGCACCTGGCCGAGCTCGGCGTCGCGCCCGACGAGCGGCGTGAGCTCGCCGCGCGCGGCGTTCGCGAAGCTCGGCACGCGCTCCGCCGTGCCCTCGACTTCGTGCGCCGTGACGGGCTCCGCCTTGCCCTTCACGTCGAACGGACCGACGGGGTGCGTCTTGAAGCGACCGCGGAGCAGCGCGTGCGTCGGTTCGGACACGAGAATCGTGCCGGGCTTCGCGAGTGACTGGAGGCGCGCGGCGAGGTTCGTCGTGTCTCCCGTCGCGGTGTAGTCCATCTTCAGCTCGTTGCCGACGGTGCCGGCGATGACCACGCCGGTGTGGATGCCGATGCGCGCGCGCAGCGCGACGCCGCCCTCGGCGAGCAGGCGCTCCGAGAGCGCCGCGAGCTCGCGCTGGATCGCGAGCGCCGCGAGCACCGCGCGCTCGGGCGCGTCTTCGTGCGCGATGGGCGCGCCGAACAGCGCCATCATCCCGTCGCCGGCGAGCTGATTCACGATGCCCTCGAAGCGGTAGATCTCGGCGAGCACGAGCTCGAGATACTGCTCGAGGAGGTCGCGATATTCCTCGGGATCGAGCCGCTCGGCTAGCGCCGTCGAGCCGACCAGGTCGCAGAAGAACACGGTCGCGCGCTTGCGCTCGCCGGCGACGGCGCCCGCGGCGCGGATGCGCTCGGCGAGCGTCTCCGGAATGTGTCGCGACAAGCGCGACAGACGCGCTTCGTTCGCGACCTGCTCCGGAGGCTGCGGCGCTGGAGGCGGCGAAAGTAGCGTTGCAAGCGCCGCGGGCGCGGTCTCGAGCGTGAGCTCGCGCCCGCAGTCGGGACAGAAGCGCCAGCCGGGCTCGACTGGCGCGCTGCAATTCGGGCACGGGATCTGCGCGGGCGCACCGCAGCTGACGCAGAACTTCTTGCCCGCCAGGAGCTCGGTACCGCAACGCGAGCAACGCATCGACGAAACACCTTCGGCTGACCCCAACCCCGCGTCAAGCCGCCGCGAGATACGATGTCACCGGCCATGAAGCTGGTTACTTGGAACGTGAACTCGATTCGCCAACGGCGCGAGCGGCTGCTCGCCGTGCTCGTCCGCCATGCACCCGACGTCGTCTGCCTGCAGGAGACGAAAGTGGTCGATGCGGACTTCCCCGCCGACGAGCTGCGCGCGGCGGGCTACGAGTCCGTCGCGTCCGGCCAGAAGAGCTACAACGGCGTGGCGATCCTGGCGAAGACGCCCCTCGCCGACGTGGCCAAAGGCTTCCGGGACGGCGGCGACGATGCCCAGGCGCGCCTGCTCGCGGCGACCGTCGCCGGCGTGCGCGTGGTGTGCGCGTATGCGCCCAATGGCCAGTCGGTCGGCTCGGAGAAGTACGCCTTCAAGCTCGAGTGGTACGAGCGCCTGCGGAAGCTGCTCGAGCGCGAGGCCGATCCCGGCCGCGAGCTCGCGCTGGTCGGCGACTTCAACGTCGCCCCCGGCGACCTCGACGTCCACGACCCCGAAGCCTGGCGCGGGCAGATCCTGTGCAGCGACGCCGAACGCGCATCGCTCGCGCGCGTTCGTGAGTGGGGGCTCGTCGACGCGTTCCGCGACAAGTATCCGGAGCGCGTCGCGTTCACCTGGTGGGACTACCGCGAGCTCGGTTTCCCGAAGAACCGGGGGCTGCGCATCGACCACCTGTTGCTGACCTCGCCGCTGCGCGCGCGCCTGAACGACGTCGTGATCGATCGCGAGGAGCGCAAGGGAAAGAACGCCTCCGACCACGCGCCCGTGCTGGCGACGTTTCGGTGAGAGGTCTGTGGCTCGCGCTTGCAGTGCTCGGGGCGCTGGCCTGCTCGAAGCCGCGCCCTCCGATTCTCGACTGCGCGCCCGCGAAGGACGCTCGCCCGATCTGCGGCTTCCACAACCCCGAGGACCTCGCGCTCCTGCCGCAGGCGGGCGCGCTGGTCGTGAGTCAGATGGGCGCGGTCGACGGCTCGAAGCCGGGGAGTCTCGCGTTCTTCTCGCTCGCGAGTGAGTCGCTCGGCGTCGCGTATCCGCCGGCGAGCGGCGACTCGAGCGCGCCGCGACCCGGCTGGGGCGACACGCACTGCCCGGGCCCGCCCGGGGCCGCCTTCAGCCCACACGGCCTCGATCTCGCGACCCGCCCCGATGGCGCGCTCCAGCTCTTGGTGGTGAATCACGGCGGGCGCGAGTCCGTCGAGCTCTTCGAAGTGACTGACTCCCCGGGCGGGCCGTCACTGGCGTGGCGCGGCTGCGCGCTCGCGCCCGAGGACGCGCTGCTGAATGACGTCGCGGCGCTCCCCGACGGCGGCTTCGTCACCACGAAGTTCCTCTCGAAGAACCACCCGAACTGGAGCTCGCTGCTCGGCCTGCTGCGCATCCCGACCGGCTACGTGTTCGAGTGGCAGGCCGAGGCCGGCTTCCGAAGGCTCGCGGGAACGGACGCACCGCTGCCCAACGGGATCGCCGTCTCCCGCGACGGCGAGACGCTCTTCGTCGACGCCTATCTCGCGGACGAGGTGCGGAAGATCTCGCGGCGCAGCGGCGAGCTGCTCGGCACGGCGGACGTCGCGAGCCCGGACAATCTGAACTGGACGCCGGACGGACGGCTCCTGGTCGCGTCGCACAACGCACCCACGAACGAGATACTCGCCTGCGGAGCCATCGAGAAGGGCCAGTGCCCGTTCCACTTCTCGATCGTGCTGCTCGACCCGACGGAAATGGAGGGCTTCGCGATCTACGAGAACGTCGGACCGCCGATGGGCGCCGGGACCTCGGCGCTGCGCATCGGCAACGAGCTCGTGATCGGCTCGTTTGCGGGCGACCGGCTGCTGCGAGTCACTCTGCCCGACTGGGTGCTGAAGTCACTCGCCGGCGCGTAGCGGCGCGGGCTTTCCGAACAGCCAGCCCTGCCCGAACTGAATGCCGAGCTCGCCCAGCGTGCGCAGCTCCTCGAGCGTGTCGAGGCCCTCGCCGATGATGCGCGAGTTCATGTCGCTCGCGATCGTCTGAAAGGCGCGCAGCATGTTCTGGCGCGCAGAGTCTTGGTCGATGCCCTTCACGAACGCGCGGTCGACCTTGATGAACTCCGGCGTGAGCTCGAGCACCGCCTCCAGGCTCGCGTAGCCCGCGCCCGTGTCGTCGAGCGCGAACTGGAAGCCGAGCTTGCCGTAGTTGTCGCGCGCCTCGCGGAAGATCGCGTAGTTGTCGATCGACTCCTGCTCCGAGATCTCGAAGACCACGTCGCCGGGCGCGAGGCCGCAGCCCTCGAGCGTGCGGGTCAGCGCGTCGGGCTGGAAGTTGGGGTCGTGAATCGCGGTCGGGCGGATGTTCATGAACAGCTTCGCGCCCGCGGGGAAGCCGGCCGCGCCTTCGACGGCGGCGCGCCGGCACTGACAGTCGAGCTCGAAGAGGAGTCCCTCTTGCGCGGCGACACCGAAGAGCTGCGCGGGCGAAGAGAGGCCGGATCCCTCGTTGCCGCGGACCAGCGCCTCGTACCCGTAGACGGTGAGTGACTTCGCGTCGACGACCGGCTCGTAGACGGAGTGCAGCCTGCCCTGAAGCAGAACGTCGATGAAGTCGCGGCGCTGCGTTCGGTAGCTGAGTCGCGCGTTCAGGTCCGCGTCGGCACGCGCGCTATCGATCGCCTCGCGCACCTGCGTGAGCGCCGCCAGCAGCGGATTGCGCAGCGTGTACGCTCCACCGATCGGCAGCACGGGCAGGCGGCGCAGATACGGATAGGCGACGCGCTGCGCGTTGCGCGCGAGTCGCTCGCGCGCCGCGCGCTCCAGCGCGGGCAGCACCTTCGAGTGAAACTCGACGTCCTTCGGGTCGCGCGGGACGAAGCACAAGAGCTCCCCCCGGCCCATCTCGCCGCGCGCCAGCGGCTCGCGCTTGCCCAGCACCTCGAGGCATGCGCCGCCGATGATCTCGGCGAGCGCGCCGAGCGAGCGCGCGTGCGCTTCCTCGCCGTAGCGCCGCTCGACTTCGTCGAGCGACGAGCAGTCGACGTACAGCACGCCGAGCGCGCCTTGGCGCGTGAAGGCGGCCGCGATCTCGGCGAGCAATTCCGCAACTGTCGCCACTGCGCTTCTCTGGCTCCCGCTTCCGTCCATCGCTCTCCAGCCTGGTGACCGATCGGCACGTCGGCAGAGGGCGTTGAGGCGCGGCTCAGAAACCTTCGATGCGACCGTAGCCGCGCAGGCTGCGCAGAGCGCCCAGGGTGAGCTCCCCCTGCCACTCTCGCCGCGCGAGCTCCCACTGCTCGGGGTGATGGCCCTGCCAGGTCCAGTTCGGCAGCCACGAGCCGTCGGGCGCCTGCTGGTCGATCTCCCAGTCGAGATTCCGCGCAGTCTCGGAAACGAGACACTCGGCGAGCGGTGAGTCGGGCAGCGGCGCGAGCTTCAGCGGCTTCGCGCAATATCCGGTCCAAGCTACCGGGTCGCGAGTCACGGTGGCGAGTGCGAGCTCGCGGAGCTTCGCGCGCGTCGCTGCGTTTTCGACCTGGGCGGCATAGCCGAGCGAGTCCCCGCCAACGTCGCCTGTGAGCGCCATCACGTGCTTCTCGAACGCGCGGGAGAGTGACTCGACGAGCGGGTGCGGGGCGAGGCGAGGCCAGTGCGACAGCTGAGACAAGAACCGCGCTCCTGGATTCACGAGGTGATCCCAGGGCCCGCCTGGCCGGTGCAGCTCCCAGCTCCAGTGCGGCGCGTGCGGGAACGCGTCGACGTCGGCCGGGACGTAGCGCCAGCCCGGCACCTCGGGGTCGAAGCACTCGACGACCCAAGCGAGCGCAGCGCGTACGAGCGGCTCGGTGTCGTCCGCGTCGAGCTCGCGCAGCACGTCGAGCGCGGTCGCGGTCGCGAGCGCGGACGACGCGGGCATGCGCAAGTCCGGCTCGAGCGCGCGGCCGAAGCCCCCGTCGGGGTTTCGGTATGCGGCGAGCGCCTCGAGCACGGGGCGCGCCGGGGCGCCCTCGAACTCGTGCGCGAAGAGCGCCCGCTCGAGCGGTCGCGCGTTCGCGCGCAGGTAGCCAGCAGCCCTATGGAACGAGGCGGCGGAGAGCTTCTTCATGCGCGCAGGCTATCGGTCCTGCCCGCTCGCTCGCTTGGAAAAATGCGACGCGGCGGCGCGCCCGCGAGCCGGCGGAAGTCGCGATTCAGATGCGCCTGGTCGAAGTAGCCGTGCGCCAGCGCCGCGTCGAGCGGAGCGCGTCCCGCCTGGAGTGACTGGTAGGCGGCAAAGAAGCGCACGACGCGCGCGAAGCCCTTCGGAGTCGTGCCGACGCGCGCGCGAAACATCCGCTCGAGGCGGCGCGGGCCGACGCCGAGCGCGCCGGCGAGGGCCGCGATCGGCAGCGCGCCCCGGCTGCGCCGAATCGCAGACACCGCTGCGTGTAGCAGCGCGTCGTCCGCATCGGCGGCGCGCGCCGCGACGGACGCCCACGCGCCCAGCGTGCGCTCGAGCGCCGCGCCTCGCGCGCACGCGCCGCGCGCCTCCGCGACGCGCTCGCACCAAACGCCCGCGCGCTGGCCGACGAGCTCTGTAAGACTCGGCGCGCGATCGGTGAGCTCGCTCGCCGAGACGCCGAACAGGCGCACCGCCGCGCCCGCGCGCAGGCGCAGCGCGACGTTCTCGCGCGGATCCGCTGTCTCGACCCAGAGCGGCTGAGTCTTCAGCCCGAACACGTGCGCGCTGCAGGCGCCGCTCGGCGCGATCGAGAACAGCACGTCGATCGCCCCGTCGGGGACGACTCGCACTCCGGGTGGCGGCCCGCTGCCCGCGTCGCTCGAGAAGCAGACTCGCTCCACGAATTCGCCGAGCCGAGCCGGCGGCGCCGCTTCGAAGTAGGCCATGAAGGCATTCTCCGCCGTGCGCACTTCCTGGTCGAGTGCTGCGCACGAGCTGAGCAACTCCGAGCTCCGCGGCCGCAGGGCGCCCTCCCGGCCCAGGCACGCGCCTTGCGACGTCGCAGTGCGAGGAAATCCGTGTACGTGCACACGCTCGAATTCACCGATCGGAACCGGCTCGCGGCCGCGTTCGAGCGACTCGCCTCGAGCGAGCACGTCGAGGACTGCCTCGTCGAGACTGGCAAGCTCCGGATCCGCTTCGTCGCGGATCCGAAGCAAGCGTCAGCGCTGGTCGAGCGGATCTACCAGGACGGCGGGCTCCGCCTCTCGCTGCGCCACCACATCGCCAGCGGTGTGATACCCGCCTGAGCGGAGCCCGGCCCGAGGGCGGCCTCGGGCCACCCGCACTCCGCGCGGCAAGCCGCGCTGCGCGGCGCTCTCGCGCCTTGCGGCCCGCCTCTCACTCCTGGCTCAGCGGTAGACGATCACTCCTCGCGCGTTCACGCCCTTCTCGAGGTCCTGCAGCGCGCGCGGCGCATCGTCGATCGAGTATGTGGCGCTGACCATGTCGTCGAGGTTTAGCTTCCCGCTGGTGTAGAGGTCGAGCAGCATCGGGAAGTCGGACATGAAGTTGGTGTCGCCGTAGAAGCTGCCCTTCACGGTCTTGCCCTCCATCGAGAGCATGAGCGCGTTGAACGGCACCTGTTCGGTGAGCTTGCCGACGCCGACGATCGTGGTCGTGCCACCCCGCCGAGTGGCCGCGTGTGTCTCCATCATCAGGCTCGGGATGCCGACCGCCTCGAACGTGAAGTCGGGGCCGATGCCGCCGGTGAGCTCCTTGCACTTCATGACCGAGCTCTCTTTCGAGCCGTTCACCGTGTGCGTCGCGCCGAAGTGGCGCGCCATCTCGAGCTTCTTGTCGGCCACGTCGACAGCGATGATCTTCGCCGCGCCCGCGAGCCGCGCGCCCTGGATGATCGAGAGACCGACGCCGCCGCAGCCGAAGACCGCGACCGACGACCCGGGAGTCACTTTGGCGGTGTTGATGGCCGCGCCCACGCCGGTCATCACGCCGCAGCCGACGAGCGCCGCGCGGTCGAGCGGAATCGACTTGTCGATCTTGCATGCGCTGATCGCGGGCACGATCGCCTCCTCGGCCATGCAGCCGAGGAACTGCATGACGCCGAGGTCCGTGCCGTCCTTCGCGTGCGCGCGCGCGGTGCCGTCGAGCATGCGCCCATGCGGCGGGCCGACCGTGCAGAACTGCGGCTGCTTCGTGCGGCAGAAGTGACACACGCCGCAGGCCGGCGCGAACGAGAGCACGACGTGATCGCCGACCGCGAAGCCAATGACTCCGGCCCCGAGCTCGGCCACGACTCCCGCGCCCTCGTGCCCGAGCACCATCGGCTTCCCGAGCGGCAAGGTGCCGTTGATGACGGAGAGATCGGAGTGACAGACGCCGGTCGCGCCCATCTTTATGCGCAGCTCGCCGGCCTTCGGCGGATCGAGCTTCAGGTCCTCGACCGAGCATTGGTTCAACTCGCGTGTGACGAGCGCCTTCATTGCGTCTCCCTCCAATTCTTGTTGCGGCATGGCCGCGGGCAGCGCCGCGGGGAGTGGCCGTTATACGGGGCGGACCCACGCGGCTCAAGCGGTCAGATTGATAATGACTTTCAAAATCGACTAGAGTGCGGCGTATGAAGGCGCACCTGCTGCTCGGAATCCTCCTGCTCGCCCCGCTGGCCCCGCTCGCCCACGCCCAGGATGGGGCCGATCCGGCCGAAGTCGCGATCGGCGAGCGGCTGTTCCTCGAGACGCGCTTCGCCCAGTTCTTTGCGGCCAACGCCATGGACATCAACCAGCCGCTGCCCGACGGCGGCGATCCGGTGGTCGAGGCGAACGAGACCACGGGCGATCCGCTTCCCGGGCCGTTCGCCGGCCAGGCGATCAACTGCCGCTCGTGCCACCTGGTCGACGAGCAGCTCGCCTTCGATTCGCTCGGCTTTCCCGACCAGAGCGTGGGCGGCATGCGCACCTACGCCGACTTCGCGCGCCGCAGCCCCGTGCCCGCGCGCGTGGAAGACGGGCACACGCATACGGCGCGAAACTCGCCCGCGCTCGTGAACGCGTCGCTGGCGCGCCGCGGCGGCGTCGAGTTCCACTTCGACGGCGAGTTCACCTCCATGCACGAGCTCGTGCGCGAGACACTCCTCGGCCGTAACTACGGCTGGCTGCCGGCCGAGCGCAAGCAGGCGCTGGCGCACATCGCGCGCGTGATCCGCCAGGACAACGGCCATGGCGAGCTCGCGTCGGGATCCGGCGGTGCATACCGGCTCGTGCTCGCCGGCCTCGACCCGCGCATTCCGGAAGAGCTCGTGCTGCCGAGGTTGCTGCGCATCGACGTCGCCAAGGCGAGCGATGCGCAGATCGTCGAGGCGGTCGCGAAGCTGATCACCAAATACGTTCAGCAGCTCGAGTTCGCGCGCGACGCCAGCGGCGCGTTCAGCGGCTCGCCGTTCGATCTCTTCCTGCTGCGCAACAACCTGCCCCGGAAGCCGCGCGTTCACGAGACACC
>JBGQIB010000170.1:0-9421 GCA_041498295.1 bacterium
GCGAGCTCGGTGCGCGCATTGGGCGGAATCACTCGGTCGAGATCGCCGAACGACGGCGCCTCGGGCGTCGTCTCGCGCGCCTCCGCGGGCGACTCGTCGGCGCGCTCCATGGCCGCCTCGCGCGCGAGTCTGCGCCGCAGGTGCTCGCGCAAGCGCGGGTGGTCCTCGAGCGCGGGATGCCGCGAGCGCGCGTCGTCCTCGCCGAGCGCGTTCCAATCGCGCGCGGCCGGCTCGTCTTCCGCGGCGGGCGGCCGCGAGGCCGCGTCGTCGCTCGGATCGAAGGTCGGACTGACCTCGAAGCTCCCCGCGCGCGCGACGGGCGCAGCGACGAATAGCGTCCCGGCGACGAGCAGGACGGCCACCTTGGCGGGGGTCGAGATACGCATCGAGCTGGCGAAACTATTCGGTGTCGCGGAGCTTTCGATTGAGTCGGCGCTTGCCCACGCGCGCCAGGCTCGCCGCCGAGCGCCGCGCCGAGATAGCATCCGCGTGCTGGAGCGGTGACGATGCGTGCAGGGACATTCCTGACCGAGGAGATCGAACGGGGACCGGCAGGCCCGAAGGTCGGCGCGTTCTTCGACGTCGACGGCACCTTGCTCTCCGGCTTCTCGGGCATGGCGTTCTGGCGCGACCGACTCTTGTCGGGACAAATGAGCGCCGCGGACCTCTCCGAGAACGCGCTCGCCTGGGTCGGCTTCCAGCGCGGACAGATCGGTTTCTCTGGAATCCTCGCGGCTTGGTCAGGCATGTTGCGCGGGACTCCGGAGCAGGAGCTCGTCGACACGGGTGAGCGCCTCTTCAACTCGGAGCTGGCCGCGCTCGTGTATCCCGAATCGCGCGCGCTGGTCGCGGCGCACCTGCGCCGCGGGCACACGGTGGCGATCGTGTCGGCGGCGACACGCTATCAGATCGACCCGCTCGCGCGCGATCTCGGGATCGAGCGCGTGTTGTGCACGAAGCTCGAGGTCGACGACGGTCACTTCACGGGTCGCTTCCTGCGACCGGCGTGCTGGGGCGAGGGCAAGGCCGAGGCGGTGCGCGCGCTCGCCGCCGAGGAGGGCCTCGATCTCGCACAGAGTTACTTCTACAGCGACGCCGCCGAAGATCTCCCGCTCCTCGAGCTGGTCGGACGGCCGCGCCCGACGAACCCCGACCGGCGCCTGACGCGCATCGCCGAACGGCGCGTGTGGCCGATGCGGCGCTTCGCGAGTCGCGGCCGGCCGAGCTTCGCGGACGTGGTGCGGACGGGGCTGGCCATGGCCTCGAGCGGGCTCGCGCTCGCGCTCGGTTTGCCGCTGGCGCTCATCACGGGTCGGCCCAAGGCGGCGCTCGACTTCGCGCTGGGCGCGTGGGGTGACCTCGGCACCGCGCTCGCGGGCATCGAGCTGCGCGTGCGCGGCGAGGAGCATCTCTGGTCGTCGCGTCCGTGCGTGTTCATCTTCAATCACCAGAGCTCGCTCGACGTACTCTTGCTCTGCAAGCTGTTGCGGCGCGACTTCGTCGGCGTGGCGAAGCAGGAGCTGCGACGCATTCCTGTGTTGGGCGAGATCGCGGCGCTCTTGGGAACGGTGTTCATCGACCGCGCGAACTCGAGCGCGGCGATCCAGGCGCTGCAGCCGGCGGTCGACGCGCTGCGCTCGGGAACGTCGCTCGCGATCGCGCCGGAAGGCACGCGCGCGCCGACGCCGCGGCTCGGTCGCTTCAAGAAGGGCGCCTTCCATATGGCCATGCAGGCGCGCGTACCGATCGTGCCGATCGTGATCCGCAACGCGCTCGACGCGCTCCCGAAGAGCGGGCTGGTGGTTCGGCCCGCCACCGTCGACGTCGTCGTGCTGCCGCCGGTCTCGACGCGCGACTGGACGCGTGAGTCGCTCGACGCGCACATCGAGGACGTGCGCCAGCTCTACGAGGAAGTCCTCGCGGGCTGAGGCGCCGGCGGCGCGTTTCCCTAGAATCCGCCGGCATGGGGGACGACCGGCATCCGCGCGACCGATTGCGCCCGTCGCTCGGTCTCACGGACGCGACGCTCTTGTGTGTGGCGTCGGTGATCGGCTCCGGGATCTTTCTGACGCCAGGCGCGATCGCCGAGCGACTGCCGCACCCCGGCTTGATCCTCGCCGCATGGCTCGCCGGCGGCGCGCTCTCACTCGCGGGCGCGCTCGCGAACGCGGAGCTCGGGGCGATGTATCCGCACGCCGGCGGCGACTACGTGTATCTGCGCGAGGCGTTCTCGCCGTTTGCCGGGTTCGTCACCGGCTGGGTCTCGTTCTTCGCGATCTTCACCGGCACCGTCGCGACCTTGGCCGCAGGCACCGCAGAGGCGCTCGCCGCGTTCGTGCCGATGGGCGAGGCAACGAAGCTGGCGGTGGCGCTCGTCGCGACTCTGGCCGCGAGCTGGCTGAACGTCGTCGGCGTGCGCGGCAGTGCGCGCGTCAACAACGCGGGCGCGGCGCTGAAGATCGCCGCGCTCGCGGCGCTGGTCGTGATCGCGCCGTTCCTCGGTGCGGGAGAGGTGACTCGGCTCCGCGTCTTCGCGCCCGGCGCCGGCTCGAGCTCTTGGAGTGACTTCGCGCTCGCGCTCTCGCCCGTTCTGTTCAGCTACCTCGGCTGGAACGCGACGGTGTACGTCGCGAGCGAGATCCGCGACGCGCAGAGGAACGTGCCGCGCTCGCTGTTCCTCGGGCTCGCGATCTGCATCGCGGTGTATCTCGCGGTGAACGCCGTGTACCTGTACGCGCTGCCCATGGCGGAGCTGCAGCGGTCCGGCAACGCGGGCGAAGCGGCGGCGCGGGCGCTGTTCGGGCCGGTGAGTGGAACTCTGCTCGCGATGTTCGTGCTGGGCTCGATCCTCGCGACCTTGAACGCGACCATCCTGGTCGGCCCGCGCATCGCCTACGCCATGGCGCTCGACGACCGCTTCTTCCGCGGCGTCGACTCGGTGCACGCGATCTACCAGACGCCGCACGTCGCGATCTGGGTCCAGGCCGGCGTCGCCGCCGCATTGTTGCTCGTGCTGCGCAGCTTCCCGAGCGTGCTCGACTTCACCACCTTCGCGATCGTGCTCGCCACCATCGCGGACACCCTGGCGCTCTACACACTTCGGCGTCGCCGCCCCGACCGGGAGCGCCCGTACCGCGCCTGGGGTTATCCGTGGGTCCCGGGCCTGTACGTGGTCGCGAACGCGGCGGTGGCGCTCGCGATGCTGCGCGGAAATCCGCGCGAGTCATTCGTCTGCCTGCTCGTGATCGCGAGCGCTGCGCCGTTCTGGTTCGTGTTCGCGCGCGCGCGGCCGATGCCCCCTTGAGCGCTGCGGTTCGCGCCGCTCGCCTACGGGCTTCGTCGGCGCAGCTCTTCCCTCATCTCGCGCACCTGCATGGCGATCACGAAGATGAGCAGGATGGCCGCAATCTCGAGGAGGCGCCCTCCCGTGAACGTGCCTCCCACGACGGTGTAGCCCGACGCGTTGGCCGCGCGCTCGAGCACCGCGACGGCGAGCAGCACGAACGCGCCGAAGAAGAACAGGCGAGAAACCCTCGAAACAAAGTTCTCAAGGTTCATGGCGATTTCAACCTCTCTCTACTTGCGCGGAATCGTGAGTGACTTCTCCCAGAGTCTGCCGTCCTCGACGTTCACGAAGGACGCGACGATCGTGTTGTCCGGTCTCTGGAACCAGAGTCCGACCCAACCGGGGCTGTTCTGCGTGACACCGACGAGTGTTCCGTACTCCAGCGGTATCGCGTCGGAGAACTTCGCGACGTCGAACTTGAGCGTTCCTTGGACTTTGGGCGCCGTGGGTCCCCGCTCGAGCTTCTGACACGAGATCAGGCTCAGGGCGATGACGCACAGAGCGCCGACTGCGCTTCTCAGCACGGTGGGCCTCCCCTCGCAGCTCACCCCCCGGGAACGCTTTTACGCGCTCCGGCCCGCGCCTGTCCACCGGAACCGCACAGGGGGTGATCTCTAGGGTGCGGCGTTTAGCCGTCACCCGACACCGAAGAGTGACGCGAGTTCGCGGGGTTGCGCGAGACGAGTGCACCCCCAGCGATCGAGGAGTCAGGCCGAGAACTTCCCCTTGCTCAGGTGCTCGTGGACGACTCTCCACGAGTCACCGGTCCCTGCGATCACCGACGTTCCGCGACCCGAGCCCGAGGCGGGCTTCGCGCCGATGATCCCGGTCCACGCGAAGTCGTATACGCATGCAGATCAGCGACAACACCCACGGCAAGTCGTGCCCGGCGGTCTCGTACCGCTTCATGCAGTCGGCGGGCGTTTGACGCATTTGCGTTCCTCCGCAGCGTTCGGAGGATACTCTAGGGGCTCGCGGCGGAGTGAGCAGCCGGAGTCGACTCGAGCTCGCTCGCGCGCGCTTCATCGCGCTGCTTCGCACAGAGCTCCGTAGCGTTCGTCACTGCGACGTCGATCCCCAGCTCGAACACCCGCGTGCAGGAAGAGCCATTCGCTTCGGACGCGAGCAGCCACGCGTTCAGGGAAGTGAGTTTCTCCTGCTCGCGAATCGCGCCCAGAATCTGACTCGATAGAAAGTCGGGATGCAGCTGGATCAGCACCAAGCGCGGGTCGCGCTTCGCCAGGAGCTCCGCGAGCCAGTGGTCTCCGCGCGGGCCACGGGGCGCGGCCTCGACCGCCACCCGCGAATCGTAGTCACGCACGCCCTGGTAGGTGCGAAGACCATTGCCGACCTGGAAGTAGACCCACTCGTACGCGCGATAGCGCCGCACCAGGTCGATGGCCGGCCGCGTGACCGCTCCGGTCTTCAGCTCCGCGTCGATCACCACGCGCCCGCGCGACCAGCGCAACGCGCTCTCGAAGCGATCCGGGCCGCGATCGAGCCCGTTCAAATGGCAGCGTTCGATCTCCGCCGCCGTGTGACTCGCGATCGGCCCGGTGCAGCTCGTCGCATGGTCCAAGAGTGAGTCGTGGAACAGGAACACGACTCGATCCTTCGACATGCGCAGGTCCGTTTCGACGATGTCGGCTCCCTGCCTGCGGGCGATCTCGAAGCGCGCCACGGTGTTCGAATCCGGAAAGCCATAGCCGCCGCGATGCGCGGCGACACGCGGCCCGCGCAGGCGCGCGAGCAGATCGCGTGAGCTCGCGCCCGCCGGCGCGCGAGTCTCGCCCGTGAGCGCCAGAGCGAGCGCGGCGAGAGCCAGAAGTCGAGACATTTGCACGGCTCTTCATCGGCACAACGTTCGGTCGACAGCACGCTGGGGGCGATGCCATGCTGCGACTCCCTCAGATCGGTAGGAGTTCTCATGCGCCGCGCCATCATTGGGTCGCTCATTGCGTTTACTTTCCTAGTTGCGTTCGACGGGCACGCGCAGACGGAGAAGTGGAACCAGGCGAAGGTCACGGCTCTCGCCGGCGAGCTCTCGAACGCGGTGTCGGGTCTCCGCAACGCTCTGATGAACAGCGCCCAGTGGCAGGCCGAGTCCGCAATGGACGACACCCTCTGGGGCGTGAGTGAGGACCTGCGCATGATCGACTTCGGGGCGATGAGCATGAACGCCGACCTCGCGAAGGGCGCCGGCATGAAGCAGACGCTGCCCGCGTACATGCGCCTGCAGCAGATTCACCGCGAGCTCTCGCAGTACAAGGGACAGATGGACGTCGGCGCGTTTCTCGCGCCCCCGCTCGCGAAGGCGAAGGGCATCCTCGCGCAGCTGGCCGCGTACTACCCAGCGCAGCCGAAGCTGACTCAGTAGCGCCCGCAGCGGACTACGAAGTCGGCAGAGCGCATCTTGGAGTCACTCGGTCGAGTTAGTTTTCGTGTGGAAGTGACTCGCCGGCGAGTTGAGTCAGGCGCGCCTGCAGGAACCGCCGCTCGGCGGGCTGGCGCGTCAGCTCGAGGGCGCGTTGGTAAGAGGCCCGCGCCGCCTCGGCGAGGCCGAGCCTGCGCTGCATGTCGGCGCGCGCGGCGTGGGCCAGCTGGTAGTCGTCGAGGCCGCCCTGGCCCAGCACCGCTTCGATGCTCGCGAGTCCGGCCTCGGGCCCGTCGCGCATGCCTAGGGCGGCGGCGCGGTTCAGGGCCACCACAGGCGAGGGATCGACGCGAAGCAGCACGTCGTAGAGCGCGACGATTTGCGCCCAGTCGGTTTCAGCGGCGCCCGGGGCCTCGGCGTGAACAGCCGCGATCGCCGCTTGCAACACGTAGGGCCCAACGCGCCGCGAGACCATCGCCCGCTCGATCAGGCCCTGGGCTTCCGCGATCCGCCCGTGGTCCCATAGCGACCGGTTCTGATTTTCGAGCAGGACGAGATCGCCAGCCGCGTCGATGCGCGTAGCGCGCCGCGCCTCGTGCAGCAGCATCAACGCCAGCAGGCCCAAGGCCTCGGGCTCGTCCACGAGGTCGGCCACCAGCCGCCCCAGCCGGATCGCTTCCGCGCAAAGATCGGCACGCATCAGGCTCGGCCCGTGGGTCGCCGCATAGCCCTCGTTGAAGATCAGATAGATCACCCGCAACGCACTCTCGAGCCGCGCGGGCAGCTCGGCGCGGGCCGGGACCTCGTAGGGGATTGCCTCGTCGCGGATCTTCGCCTTCGCTCGGACGATGCGTTGGGCGATGGTCGGTGCGCGCGCCAGATAGGCCCGGGCGATCTCCTCGGTGGTCAGCCCGCCTACCTCGCGCAAGGTCAACGCGACGCGCGCGTCCGGCGCGAGGGCCGGGTGGCAGCAGGTGAAGATCAGCCGCAGCTCGTCATCCTGGATGTGCTCGGGCACGACCGGCTCCTGCGTCGAGTCCGCCAGCGCCCTCAGATCGGGCAGAGCACCCGCCAGCCGCGCCTGCCGACGCCAGCGATCGATGGTCTTGAAGCGGCCAGCGGAGACCAGCCAGGAATGGGGATTCGCCGGAACACCGTCGCGCGGCCATTGCTCCGCCGCGGCGGCGAAGGCCTCGTGAAGGGCCTCCTCCGCCGCGTCGAAGCCGCCCAGCAGCCGGATCAAGGTCGCCAGCACCCGCCGCGCCTCGGTGCGGTAGGCAGCCTCCAGGGCGTCGCGCGCGCTGGCTGCGCTCATAGTTTCGGACGGGGCTTGCTGTAGTCCACGAGCGGCCGCACCTCGATCGAGCCGAGCTTGGCAAAGGGAATCTTCGCGCCGACCTGCACCGCCTCGCTGAGATCGCGCGCCTCGATCACGATGATGCCGCCGAGCATCTCCTTGGTCTCCATGAACGGACCATCCGTGGTCGACATCTTCCCGTCGCGCACCTGCACGGTCATGGCCTGATCGGGCAGCGTGAGCGGATGGGACGTCACCATGTGGCCGCCGGCTTTCAACTCGGCGTCGAAGCCGGGGATCTCGCGGAGGACCGCCTCGGCCTCCGGGCTTTGGTTGAAGACCTTCTGGGGGTCGAAATAGATCAGGCAGGCATAGCGCACGATGGGGCTCCTTTCCGTGTGAACGCGACTTGTCGTTCGGCGCCGCCGAGATTCGACATCGCCAAGAGTTTTTTCGGGCGATCGTCGAAATCTTCGCAGGCGAGCCGCGGCCGTTCCAGGGCGCGGACAGTCACCAGGTGCTCCAGTGCTCTGCCTGCCGGCTCAGCCTTTGGGCCTACAACCCGACATCGGGCGATGCGATTGCCTTCGTCGCTGTGGGGATGCTGGATCTCGGCGAGCGCCTGCCGCCGGAGGTCCACTACCTCACGCGCTCCAAGCATCCGTGGGTGACCTTGTCGCCCGACGTCCCCGCCTTCGAGGAACACGGCGACCGCGGGATGGCGGGGGGCCGGCGCGCGCATCGCGACCGCGCTTGCGAAGTGACTCAGGTCACTCAATGGGGCTTCGGCGACGCGTGAGATCGACATCCACCTCGCGAGTCACTAGCGAAGCGCGCGTAGGAACTCGAGGATCACAGCGTTCGTTTCTGTGGCGCGCTCCTGCTGCAGCCAGTGGCCTGCACCCTTCAAGACGCGGCTCCCGAGCCAGTTCGGGATGACTTCCGGCGCCCGCTCGATCGCTTCGGCACCCCACCAGGTCGCGACATCGTACTCGGCTCCGAGGAACATGGCCGGCACCTCCAGCGGATGGCCCTGCATCGGCGCGAGGTCGTGCCAGTCGTTCTCCAGGTTGCGGTAGTAACTCAGCGGGCCGCCGAAGCCACCGCGCTCGAGCGCGTCGACGAACACGTCCAGATCTCTCTCCGTCAGCCAGTCCGGCATTCTCGGCGGGGTCACGAACCGGTCACTCATGCGCTGTCCGCGAGGGAGACACAGTGCGCTCCCGCGGATCAGCGCGATCGGATCCATGCCCTCGAGCCGGAAGCCGCTCGCCGCGAGCGCATCGCCGGATACGGTCCACATCAAGTCGCGGACCCACGCGCGAAGATCGCGCTCGATCTCCTCGATGACCGGCCCGAGCGCGCTGAAGTACACCTGGTAGAAGTCCTGACCGGGACCCGCGATGGCCGCGTGAATCTCGTGCGGCGAGCGTTCGCCGAAGGGGTTCCCTGGCAGTGCGATCAGGCCGCGACCCGAGAACGGAACACTCATGCCGAGCACGCCGCGAACTGACTTGGGATGCAGCCACGCCGCGGACCAGACGACGGGCGCGCCCCAATCGTGCCCGATGAGGAATGCCTGCTGCTCGCCGAGCGCGCTCACGAGCCCGACGACATCACTCACCAACGGATGGATGCGATAGGCGTCGGTCTGCCAGAACTTCGACGACTGCCCGTAGCCGCGCTGATCGAACGCGACGGCCCGATATCCCGCGCGGGCGATTGCCGGCAACTGAAAGCGCCACGAGTACCAGAGCTCGGGGAAGCCGTGCACGAGGATCACGAGCGGCCCCTCCCCCTGCTCCACGACGTGCAGCCTCGTACCACCTACGTTGACGAGCCGGTGTTTCAGGTCGCTCAAGGTTCGATCAGCCTCCGCGAATCGCGAGTCAGTAGTGCCCGGATAGGCGGTCGAGTTGGTTCTCGTGTGGAAGGGCTCGGAATACTAGGCGGTCTGAGTCACCCCGTGTAGAGAAGCGATCGGCGCCGTTCGGTCTTGTCGCGTCGAGTTGGCACCACGCTGGCACCACGACCGCGAAGGGGCCCGGGGCCTCTGGGCGCACCCGCTGTGAGGCACGGCTTGACGTACGCCGCCGAGCGCCTAGCACTTAATTTAAGGAATATCCGTATCGGCCGCGCTCGCGCGCGCAGCAAAGGCAACAATGGCACTCAGAGTAGTTCTGGCGCTGGGAATCGTTGGCCCCCTCGTGTGCCTCGCCGTCCCGAGGAATGTTTTGGCGCAGGAGGTGGAGCCGACCTCGGACGCTGCCAATCGCGCAAGCGCGGAGGCGTGGTTTCGCGAGTACATCGAACCCGTCCTCAGCAAGCTCGTGGTGAGCGACGAAGGCGAGGGTCTGTATGTGCCACTCGAGCCGCCGTGGGAGCACCCGAGCGGAGCCGCGCC
>JBGQIB010000171.1:0-9306 GCA_041498295.1 bacterium
ATCCGCGGCGCGCGCGCGCGCGGCGTGATCGTGAACAGCGGGATCTCGAACGTCGCCAACGGCGCGCGCGGCCTGCGCGACGCGCGCGAAATGACGGCGCTCGTCGCGCGCGAGATCGGCGCTCGCCCGCGCGAATTCCAAGTCGCGTCGACCGGCGTGATCGGACGGCTCGTGCCGATGGAGCGGCTGCGCGAGGGCATCCCGCGCGCGGTGCGGGCGCTCTCGCCGCGCGGCTTCGAGAAGGCGGCGCAGGCGATCCTCACGACGGACACGGTGGCGAAGCTCGTGCATCGCCGCGGCCGCGGCTTCGCGCTCGCCGGGATGGCGAAGGGCGCGGGCATGATCATGCCGCGCATGGCGACGATGCTCGCCTATCTCGTCACCGATCTCGCCGTCGAGCCCGCGCTGCTGCGGCGCGCCCTGCGCGGCGCGGTCGACGCCACCTTCAACGCGCTCACGATCGACGGCGAGACGAGCACGAGCGATACGGTGCTCGTGCTCGCGAACGGCGCCGCCGGCAATACACTGATCGGTGTGGGGTCCGCGCGGGCGCGCGAGTTCGAGCGCCTGCTGCTCGACGCGAGCGCGGAGCTCTGCGAGCGCCTCGCGCGCGACGGCGAGGGCGTGACGAAGCTCGCGACCGTCGCCGTGCGCGGCGCGCGCAGCGATGGCGACGCCGACCGGGTCGCCCGTTCGGTCGCGAACTCCGCGCTGGTCAAGACCGCGCTCTTCGGCGGCGATCCGAACTGGGGCCGCGTGGTTCAGGCCGTGGGCGCGGCGGGCGTCTCGCTCTCGCCGGCGCGCGTGAGCGTGCGCATCGGCGGAGTGGAGCTGTTGCGCCGGGGCGAGCCCGCGGGCGGCCGCGCGGCGCTGGCGCGCGCCGAGCGCGCCATGAAGGCCAAGCAGGTCACGATCGAGATCTCCGTCGGCGCGGGACCGGGCCGCGCGCGCATCCTGACGACGGACCTCAGCTACGAATACGTGCGCGTCAACGCGGAGTACACCACGTAGTGTCGGCTGCGTTTCGCCACGTCGTGCTGTTCCGCTGGAAGCCGGGGACCGCCGAGCGCGAGCTCTCAGCGCTCGAGCGCGCGCTCGCCGCGCTGCCGCGCGCGATTCCAGAGGTCCGCGCCTACCGTTTCGGTCGCGACGCCGGCAAGGCGAGCGGCAATTTCGACTTCGCGATCGTCGCCGACTTCGCCGACGAGGACGCATGGCGGCGCTATCTCGCTCACCCCGCGCACACGGCGTTCGTCGCCGAGTGCGTGCGTCCGATCCTCGCGGAGCGCGCCGCGACACAGTTCAGTGTGGAGCTCGACTGAGGTGATCGAGATCGTGCTCGTGCGCCACGCGCAGCCGGACTGGGAGCCGGGCGGGCGCGCCGTCGATCACCCCGAGCTCTCCGCGCACGGCCGCCGCCAGGCGGAGGCGATGGCTGATGCGTTGGCCGGCGAGCGCTTCGACCACTGCTACACCAGCACGCTCGAACGCGCGATCGAGACCGCGGAGTTCGTCGCGCGGCGCTCGGGCGTGCGCTTCGCGCAGTGCTCCTGGCTCGACGAGCTGCGCCTGCCGACGCTCGAAGGTCGCACCGCGGACCAGGTCGCACGCTTCTTCGCGGACGCGCGCGCGCGCGATCTCGAGAAGTGGTGGGAGGGCATGCCCGGCGGCGAGTCGTTCCGCCACATGTACGAGCGGGTCGCGAGCGGAATCCAATCCCTGCTCGAGGGCACGCACGGCATGCGCAGTCACGACAACTCGGGCTATCACCTGTGGCACCCGCCTGAGCACGACCAGCGCATCCTGATCGTGGCGCACGAGGGCACCAACGCCGTGATCCTCTCGCGCCTGCTCGACGTCGAGCCGGTGCCGTGGGCGCCGGTGCGCTTCTCGAGCTACTGGGCCTCGATCGCGCGGCTCGCGACCGTCCCCGTGGCCGACGCCTATGCCTTCGCGCTGCGCGCCTTCAACCAGCACGAGCACCTCGTGCCGCTCGGCCTTCCGCCGGGCGGCCGGCGGGGGTGAAATCTGCTATACGACCCAGCCAACCTCACACGCCTCGTCCCGCTCCGGGTCGTACGAGTGCGCCGCGGGCTTTGGCCCAACGCCTTCGGACGCTGAGCGGCGGCAAATACGCCGAGGGGCGGCGGAAAAACCCGAGCTCGGAGAACCTGCCTAGATGTCCACGCCCGCAGTCTCGATGAGAGACCTGCTCGAGGCCGGAGTCCACTTCGGCCATCAGACCCGACGCTGGCACCCGTCGATGAAGCCGTTCATCTACGGGGAACGCAACGGCGTCCACATCATCAACCTGCAGCACACGCTGCCGCGCTTCCGAGAAGCGCTCGACTTCATCCGCGAGACGACCGCCGCCGGCGGCGCGGTCCTGTTCGTCGCCACCAAGCGACAGGCGCAAGAGATCATCGCGGAGCAGGCGCGCGTCGCGGGGCAACCCTTCGTGCACCGCCGCTGGCTTGGCGGAATGCTCACGAACTTCCGCACGATCCGGCGCGGTATCGAGCGCTACAAGGAGCTGAACGAGCTCCTGGGCAAGGAAGAGAACGCGTCCGCGCTCTCGAAGAAAGAGCGCTCACGCCTGGTGCGCGAGCAGCTGAAGCTCCACAAGGCGTTCGAGGGCATCGTCGACATGGAGCGCCCGCCGGAGGCGCTGTTTGTGATCGACGTGCGGCGTGAGGCGATCGCGATTCTCGAGGCGCGGCGGCTCGGCATTCCCGTGATTGCGGTGGTCGACTCGAACTGCGACCCGCACGGCATCGACCTGTCGATCCCGGGCAACGACGACGCGCTGCGTGCGATTCGCCTCTACTGCGAGAAAGTCGCCGAGGCGTGCCTCGAAGGGAAAGCGCTGTTCAACTCGCGCATCGTCGACCAAGGCCAGACCGAGACGGCAGAGGGCGAGGAAGCGACGCCCAAGCATGGCAAGCGCGTCGTCGAGATCACGCAGCCCGCACGCCGGCCGGCGCGCATGGAACGCATGGCCGAGGAGCGGCGCCGCGAGGAGCTCGAGGAGCAGGCGGACTTCGCGCTCGGTCTCACGGATACGCCGGTGGTTCCGCCGGAAGTGGTAACGCCTGAGATCGCGGCGGCGGAGGGAGATCCAGCCAAGCCGGCCGCTGGCGAAGCGGCGCCGACGACGCCCGAGTGATCGTTCGAGTCGACGGGGAACGGGGGAGCGAGTTGGCCGATATCTCGGCAGGACAGGTGAAGGAGCTCCGCGAACAGACGGGCGCGGGGATGATGGACTGCAAGAAGGCGCTCGCCGAGGCGAACGGCGACAGCGCGCGCGCGATCGAAATCCTGCGCGAACGCGGCATCGCGAAGGCGAGCAAGCGCATCGGTCGAGCGGGCTCCGAGGGGCGCGTGATCGCGGCCGTCTCCGTGGACGGCAAGACGGGCGCGCTCGTCGAGCTCAACTGCGAGACGGACTTCGTTGCGAAGACCGACGACTTCGCCCACGTCGGCGACGAGCTCGCGCGCGCCGCGTTCGCCCATACACCGCGCAGTGTAGAGGACTTGCTCGACCTGTCGGTGAAGGGCGAGAAGCTGCGCGACAAGGTCACCGCCGCGGTCGCGAAGCTCGGCGAGGATCTCGCGGTGCGACGAATCACTCGCCTCGAAGCGCCGGTCTCGGGCTTCGTCGCGAGTTACGTCCACGCCGGCGGCAAGATCGGCACGTTGGTCGCGATCGAGAGCGCAAGCCCGGTGAAGCCCGAAGCACGCGCGCTCGCGCACAACGTGTGCATGCACGTCGCCGCCGCGAGCCCGGCGAGTCTCTCGCGCGACGACCTGCCCAAGGTGGCGGTCGACGCGGAGCGCCGCGTGCTGGCGGCGCAGGCGGCGGGCGAGGGCAAGCCGCCGCAGATCGTCGAGAAGATGGTCGAGGGACGGCTCGCGAAGTTCTTCAAGGAGGTCGTGCTGCTCGAGCAAGGCCTCGTGATGGATCCCGACAAGACCGTGGGCAAAGCGGCGCAAGATGCCGGCGCGAAGGTCGTCGGCTTCCGCCGCTTCCAACTCGGGGAAGCCGCGGAGGAATGAAACCCGCTTACAAGCGCGTCGTGCTGAAGATCTCGGGGCAGAGTCTCGCGGGCGAGCGCGGCTGGGGGATCGACTCGAAGACGATCCAAGCGACCGCGCGCGAGATCGTCGAGCTGGCGGCTCACGGCGTCGAGCTCGGCGTCGTCTGCGGCGGCGGCAACATCATCCGCGGCATCACCGCGTCGGCCGAGGGGATCAACCGCACGGCCGCCGACTACATGGGCATGCTCGGCGGTGTGATCAACGCGCTCGCGCTTCAGGACGCGCTCGAGAAGTGCGGCGCCGAGACGCGGCTGCTCTCGGCGATCGAGATCAAGCAAGTCGCCGAGCCGCACATCCGGCGGCGCGCGGTGCGGCACCTGGAGAAAGGCCGGATCGTGATCTTCGCGGCCGGCACCGGAAACCCGTTCTTCACCACGGACACCGGCGCGGCGTTGCGCGCGATGGAGATCGGCGCGGAGATCCTGCTGAAGGGCACGCGGGTCGACGGCGTCTACGACTCCGATCCGGAGAAGTTCCCGGAGGCGCAGCTCTTCGATCGAGTCACGTACCGCGAGTTTCTGCACCAGAATCTGAGCGTCATGGATTCGACCGCGATCTCTTTGTGTCAGGACAACAAGCTGCCGATCGTGGTCTTCAACATGAGCGTGCCGGGAAACACGTTGAAAGTGGTTTGCGGGGAGGCGATCGGCACGCTGGTCAGCGCCTGACACGTTTCTAGCGTCGCGTTTCCCGCGGAGGACGACATGGCCGACGAGAGCACGGATCTGGTTCTGAACGAGGCGAAGGACGCCATGCAGAAGGCCCTCGCGGGTTTCACGCACGACCTCGCGAAGGTCCGCACCGGGCGCGCGAATCCCGCGCTGCTCGAGGGAGTCACCGTCGACTACTACGGCACGCCGACGCCGCTGAAGAAGCTCGCGCAGCTGAACGCGCCCGAGGCGCGGCTGCTCACGATCCAGCCGTTCGATCGCAGCGCGATCGGGGAGATCGAGAAAGCGATTCACAAGGCGAACCTCGGTTTCTCGCCGGTCTCTGACGGCAAGATCGTGCGCTGCCCGATTCCCGAGCTCACCGAGGATCGGCGCAAGGAGCTCGTGAAGCAGGTGAAGAAGCTCGGCGAGGAGCACAAGGTCGGCGTGCGCAACGCGCGCCGCGACGCGATCGCGATGGTCAAGGAGTTCCAGAAGGACGGCGATCTCGCGGAAGACGACGCGCGCCACCTGACCGACAAAGTCCAGAAGCTGACCGACGACTCCACCGCGCAGATCGACAAGGCGGTGGAGACGAAGGAAGCCGAGCTGATGAAGGTCTGAGAGGGCCATGCCCAGGCTCGACCCGCGCAACATTCCTCGCCACGTCGCGATCATTCCCGACGGCAACGGCCGTTGGGCGGAGGGCCGCGGCTTGCCGCGCATCGCCGGCTATCGCGACGGCGCGGAGATCGTGCGCGAGATCGTGCGCGGCGCCCACGAGCTCGGCATTCAGTGGCTCACTTTCTACGCGTTCTCCACGGAGAACTGGAAGCGGCCGAGCGAAGAGATCGACGCCATCATGGCGCACCTCGAGGAATACATCGTCCGCGACGCGGACGAGCTCGTGCGCAACGGCATCCGCGTCGACGCGATCGGTCGGCTCTCGAATCTCTCGCCGAGTCTCCAGTCACTGCTCGCCGACCTGATCGCGCGCACCGAGAGCAACGACGAGATGAGACTCACATTCGCGCTCTCCTACGGTGGGCGCGCGGAGATCGTCGACGCGGTGCGCGCGATCGCGCGCTCCGTCGAGGGCGGCGTGCTCGAGCCCGACGCGATCGACGAGAAGTGCGTCCAGGCGAACCTCTACTGCAAGGACATGCCGGACCCGGATCTGTTGATCCGCACCGGCGGCGAGCACCGTATCTCGAACTTCCTGTTGTGGCAGCTCGCGTACACCGAGTTCTTCACGAGCGACGTGCTCTGGCCGGACTTCACGAAAAGCAAGCTCGTCGACGCCGTCTGCGCCTATCAGCAGCGCGAGCGGCGCTTCGGCCGCACGCCGGCGCAGAAGCGGGACCCGGAGTCGTGAAGCGACTCGCGCTCCTGGGCTCCACCGGCTCGATCGGCACGCAGACCCTCGACCTCGTGACTCGCTTCCCCGAGAAGCTTCGAGTCACGGCACTCTCCGCGGGTCGCTCGGTCGACTTGCTCGTGCAGCAGTGTAAGCAGTTCCGGCCCGAGCTCGTCTCGGTGGCGCGCGCCGAGGACGTCGCGCGCGTGCGCGAGGCGGCCGGTGACCCGAAGCTGCGCATCGTGTGGGGCCCCGAGGGGCTCGTCGAGGTGGCGACTCACGACGCCGACCTGGTCGTCGGCGCGCTGGTGGGCAGCGCGGGCCTCGCACCCGTCGTCGCCGCGCTCCGGCTCGGCCGCGACGTGGCGCTCGCGAACAAGGAAGTGCTCGTCACCGGCGGTCCGCTCGTGCTCGAAGAGGCGCGGCGCTCGGGCGCGAAGCTCCTGCCGCTCGACTCGGAGCACGTCGCGATCGCCCAGTGTCTCGCGGGTCATCCGCAGAGCGCGGTGAAGAAGATCTGGCTCACCGCATCGGGCGGTCCGTTCCGCAAAGCCGACCGCGCGACGATCGCGGCGGCCGGGCCCGAGCAAGCGCTCAAGCACCCGAACTGGGACATGGGCGCGAAGATCACGATCGACTCGGCGACCTTGATGAACAAAGGCTTCGAGGTGATCGAGGCGCGCTGGCTCTTCGATCTGCCGGTCGAGCGCATCGGAGTGCTCGTGCACCCGGAGAGCATCGTGCACTCATTCGTCGAGTACAGCGACGGGAGCTGGCTCGCGCAGCTCGGGATTCCAGATATGCGCATCCCCATCGCATACACTTTGGGAATGCCGGAACGGTTCCCCCTGCCGGACCTGCCGCCGCTCGATCTGCTCGCGCTCGGCGCGCTGCACTTCGAGGCGCCGGACATGGAGCGCTTCCCGGCGCTGCGCATCGCGTTCGAGGCCCTGGCCGCCGGTGGGACCGCGCCCGCCGCATTGAACGCCGCGAACGAGATCGCCGTCGCTGCGTTTCTCGCGCGCGAGATTCCGTTCACGGCGATCGCGGAAACGGCCGAAGAGGTATTGGCGGCGCTGCCGGTTCTGCCCGGCCTGTCGCTCGCGGAGATTTGCGAGGTCGACGAGCGCGCGCGCGCGCACGCCCGGCGCCGGATCGAGGAGCGAGTCCATTGAATCTGCCCGCGGTCTTCAACACGCTCGTGCCGTTCCTACTGCTGCTCGGCGTATTGATCTTCATCCACGAGCTCGGTCACTTCGCGGTCGCCAAGTGGCTCGGCGTGAAGGTGGAGAAGTTCTCGATCGGCTTCGGGCCGTCGCTGTTCGCGCGCCGCATCGGTGAGACCGAGTACGTGCTCGCGGCCCTGCCGCTCGGCGGCTTCGTGAAGATGCTCGGCGAAGTCCCGGGCGAAGAGTTGCCGCCGGATGAAATCTCGCGCGCCTTCAACGCACGGCCCGTCTGGCAGCGCATCGCGATCGCACTCGCGGGGCCGGTGATGAACCTCGCGCTGCCCGTGGTCCTGATCGCCTCGATCCTGATGAGCGGCGTGCCGACGTTGACCTCGCGCGTCGGCGGAGTGCTGCCCGGCTCGCCAGCGGAGCGCGCGGGGATTCTCGAGGGCGATCGCATCGTCGCCGTGAACGGCGAGGAGATCTGGCGCTGGCCCGATCTCGAGGACAAGCTCGACACACCCGGGCCCGCCGAAGTCACGCTCTCCGTCGAGCGCGACGGCAAGAGAATCGACGTCGCGCTCGCGCGCGAGAAAGCCGATGGCGGCGGCTGGAAGGAAGCGGGTCTCTCGTCGCACGCGCCCGTAGCACTGATCGGTGTACCTGATCCGCAGAGCCCCGCGGCGCTCGCGGGGCTGCAGACGGGCGATCGCATCGTCGCCGCGAACGGTGAGCCCGTCGAGAATCTCTACGCGCTGCGCCGCCGCCTGGCGACGCTGCGGCCGCCGCTCGAGCTCGAAGTCCGTCGCCCGCTCCAGGGCGCGAGCGAGGCGGTCCGCGTGAGCGTGCGCGAGCTCGCCGGCCCGCCGACGCTCGAGTCACTCGGCGTCGTCCCGGTCGGCGTGAGTCTCGTCGGGATCGAGCCGACCAGCCCGGCGAAGCGCGCGGGCCTGCAGCCCAAGGACGTGGTTCTCGCGGTGGGGGGCGAGCTCGCGACCGGCCCGGATCAGGTGCGCGAGAAGATCTGGGGCAGCGGCGGCAAGCCGATTCCGCTCGCGGTGCTGCGCGGCGACGAACTCGTGAACGTCGAGATCGCTCCGACGGAGCGCGCGATCCGCACCGCCACGGGCACGGAGACTCACTACGGCATCGGCGTCACGCTCGGCTCGACCGACGTCGGCTCCGAGTACCGCGATGACGTCGTGCGCAATCCCTTCGTCGCGCTCGCGCGCGGCGCGGAGCGCACCGCCGACGTCTTCGCGATGATCGTCGGCGGCATCGCGCAGGTCCTCTCCGGTTCGGTGGGCATGAACAGTCTGTCGGGTCCGATCGGCATCGGCGAAATCGCCGCCGACGCGTACCAGGCGTCGTGGACTCAGTTTGTCTGGCTCATGGCCGTGATCAGCGTGAACCTCGCAATCCTCAACCTCCTGCCGATCCCGGTGCTCGACGGCGGGCAGATCGCGCTCGCCGCCGCGGAAGGCATCCGCGGTAGTCCGCTGCCGGCGCGCGCGCGCGACATCGCGCAGACCGTCGGCCTCTCGCTCATCCTGCTGCTGATGGGCGTCGCGTTCTGGAACGACATCGCGCGCCACTGGTCGGGCGTCGTTTCGTTCCTGAGCGACCTCGGCTAAGAGGGGCAGCGTGCTGCTCGCGCTCGAGACCTCCGCGCAGCGCGGAGGGGTGGCGCTGTTCGAGGACGGGACGCTCGTCGGGGAGGCCGACGTCGCCGCAGACGAGCGCCATGCCGCGAGCCTCTTGATGAGTCTCGACGCGCTGCTCGCGCGTGTGCGTCGCGAGCTCCGCGAAGTCGACCGCATCGCGCTCGCGATCGGCCCTGGCTCGTTCACTGGACTACGCATCGGTCTCGCGACCGCGCTCGGTCTCGCGTTCGGCACCGAGCGGACGCTGGTGGCGGTGCCCACCTTGGCCGCGCTCGCGCTGCAAGCCGAAGGCGCGGGCTGGGTCGCGCCACTCGTCGATGCGCGACGTGGAGAAGTGTATGCCGGCCTCTACGACGCGAATGCGAACG
>JBGQIB010000172.1:0-9246 GCA_041498295.1 bacterium
CGCAACGCCAGCGCCGCTGCGCACCGACAGCGCGCGGCGTTGGTAGAGCGCGCCCTCGAAGGCGTCGAGGCGCGCCGCCGAGACTTCGTCGATCCCGCGCCAGAGCGTTCCCGGCGTGCTCGCCCACGCGTGTGGCCGGAGACCCGGATACGAGCGGCCGCGCAGGCGCAGTCGAACCCAGCCCGCGAGGCGCGCAGGCTCGTGTGGGAACGAGCGCCGGGTGACCCAGCGCATGACTTCCGCGAACTCGAGGGAGCCGTAACAGAAAAGCGTCACGCTGAGCACTCCGTGGCGGACAGGTTACCCTCGGGCGCCGTCGATGCGCCTCTTCGCCGCGCTTGCGCTCGCGCTCAATCTCGCCGGCTCGGCCGCCGCTCGCGAGGTGCTCGTGCCGATCCGTCTCGACGAGCGCTTCCTGCGCGAGCTGCTCGTGCAGAGCGCGTTCACCGACCCCGAGCAATCCGCGGTCCTCTATAGCGATGGCGTCGAATGCAAGAGCGTGACTCTGCGCAACCCCGAGCTGCGCGTCGGCGGCGGCGCCATGACCGTCGTGAGCGACGTCGAGACCAAGCTCGGCACGCTCTTCGTCGGGATCTGTCTGTTCCGCGTCGACTGGAATGGCAAGCTCGAGTCGCGGCTGGAGCCACGGCTCGATCCGAAGCAGCCGCTCGTGCGCTTCCGCGTGCTCGACTCGAAGCTGCTCGAAGCCGACGGCTCGGAGCACGCGACGACCCGGACGCTCTGGGATTGGCTCGAGCGCTACGGCAGGCCGCGCCTCGAGCGTCTGACGATCGACCTCGGCGAGCCGCTGGAAGACCTGCGCGCCGTGCTGCCGCTGTTCCTCTCCGACGGCAACGCCGCGCGCGCACAGGCGCTCGTCGACTCACTCGCGCTCGAGTCGGTCTCCGTCGCGGAGCACGAGGTCACGCTGCGCGCGCGCCTCGATGCGCCGAGCGCGCCCCCAGCCCCGCCGCGCGCGCCGGAGCCGGAGCTCAGTCCCGAGGAGCTCGCGCGCTTCGAGGCGGCGCTCTCGCGCTGGGACGGTTTCATCACCTATGTCGTGAAGCGCGCGGGGACACAGACGAGTGACGCCGGCCTGCGCGAGCAGCTCTTCGAGGTGCTCGTCCAAGCGCGCGAGGAGCTGGTCGAAACGCTCGCGAATCCGAGCGCCGCCAACACGGATCCAGTGCGGCCGCTCTTCCTCGCGAGCTGGCGGCGTCTCTCGGGCGTGTTGCAAGAGCTCGGCGCGCAGGCCGGCGGGCGGGGCGTGCTGCGCTATCTCGGCTTCATCGCTGCGGGCGACGCGCTCGCGGCGCTGGACGAGCTCGGGCCCGAGTTCGGCCTCGAGATGACTAGCGACGGCCTGCGCCGCCTCGCGCGCGTGCTCGCGCCCGCCGATCCGGCGGATCCGCTCGACGCGCCGCAAAGCGTCGACCCCGAGCTGCGCCGCGCGCTCGACTTCGGCGAGCCGCTCCCGCCGCCCGAGCTCGATGACGCGCCGGCACCGGAGTCACCGCCCGAGCCCGCGCCAAAGCCGCCGGCGCCGCCGAGCTCGCGCCTCGACTCCGTGCTGCGCACGCTCCTCGCGTTCGTCGCGCCCAGCGCCGCGGCCGCGACGCAGCCCTCCGGATCGCTGCCGCGACTCACGGGCGAAGAAGAGCGGCGTCTGCGCGGCTGGGCGCCGCTGCGGCGCGAGCTGAACGAGTATCTCCCGCTGATGCAGCGCCTGCTGCGCGGCGCCGCCGAAGACGCGCTGACTCCAAAGCGCGTTTCCGCCGAGGTCCGCGCGACGTATCTCGACCTGCAGATCGCGACCGCGTGGCAGGAGACTTGTTGGCGCCACTACGTGCGCGTGAGGGGCTCGGTCGTCGCGATCCGCTCGAGCGCCGGCGCCGTCGGCGTGATGCAGGTGAACTCGCGCGTCTGGCGCGGCTTCTACGACCCGCGCTTCCTGCTCGCGGACCCGTCGTACAACGCCCGCGCCGGGAGCGAGATCCTGCTGCGCTACTACCTCGACCTCGCGTACGCCAAGGGCGAGCAGCGCCGTACCGGCGGCTTCGACAACTTGGCGCGCGCCGCGTACGGGGCCTACAACGGCGGTCCGGGCCAGCTCGCCCGCTACCGCAGCGCCAACATCCCGAAGAGTCTGCGCGCGATCGACGCGGCCTTCTTCAAGAAGTACCAGGCGGTGCGCGGCGGCCGCGAGCTCGAGGTCTTGCGCTGCTTCGGCTGAGCGCGCGAGTCAGTGACTCACGAGCGCTTGCGCTGCAGGCGAAGCGCGTTGGCGATCACGGAGCGCGAGGAGAGACTCCGCGCTACGCGGTCGCTGCCGTGTCTTCCAGCTTCACGAACGCGCCACAGGCGACGCAGCGCTGGATGGCCGGGAGTGCGTCCGGTGGCTTCAGGTCGTCGGCTTTGCCGCACTCGGGACAGCTGCCCGAGAGTGACACGAACTCGCGTTCCTGCTTGTAGCGCCTCCGGCCGAATACGATCCCTACCACCGTCCAGGTCGCGAGCCAGACGACGTGCGGCGGCACGAACAGGAGAGCGCAGCCCGCGCCGAAGTACGGCAGGAACGCGCGCAGGCCGCGCAGCGCGCGCTCGCGGCGCGTGAAGTCGTTCACGCGCGCCGCGAAGTGAGTCGGCGTCTTGCCGTACGTCGACGCTCGCACGAGCACGTCGGCGCTGGTCACTCCGACTCGACCCTGCGTCGCTCGAGGTGGTCGATGCGGCTGCCCAAGAGACCTTCCATGTACTCGATCAACTCGACGATGTTCCCGTCGGGATCTCGGCAGCACACTACCGCCTCGATGCCGCTTCGCGGGTCCGGGGGATTCGGCGGGCCGTGAAACACGACGCCCTGCGCACGCAAGTCATCATAGGCCGCGCGCACGTTTCGGGTACGCAGCGCAATGATGCGGGGCACGCGCTCGTCCTGTGGCACGTGCGCCTGCGCATCGACGAGCTTCGGCTCCACCCATTCGATCAGGTCGAGGCGCGTGTGGTGCTCCTCGGGGCCGATCGCGAGCAGCGCGCCGCGACCCTGCGCGCGCTTCATGCCGAAGTTCCGCGCGACGAAGGGCGGCCAAACGACGTCGCGGTTGTCGCGCAGCAGCTTGAAGCCGAGACGCTGGTAGAACGCGAGCGAGCGCTCGAAATCCGAAGCGTTCACCGTGAAGTGGAAGATGGCGCGGACTTCCCAGTCGGAGCTCATCGCGAGCGACCATACACCAAATCGCGTGGCGGCTTCAGGCTTGCCAACGCGCGCGGAGGCGTGCTCTGCTCGTCAGAACCGTGAAGTTCGACGTCTTCTGCGAGATCCAGAAAGCGCGGCCGTGGCTCGCGAATCACGAGCTCGAGCTGTTCCGCGAGACGCGCGAGCAGGCGATACTCGCCGACGAGCTCGGCTTTCGCTGCTGGTGGGAGGTCGAGCACCACGGCGCGGTCGAGTTCTCGTGGAGCTCCGCGCCCGAGGTGTTTCTCGCGTATCTCTCGCAGCATACGCGGCGCATTCACCTGGGTCACGCGGGCGTGCTCGCGCCGTTTCGCATCAATCACCCGCTGCGCGTGGCCGAGCGCGCGGCGCTCCTCGACGTGATCAGCGGCGGGCGGCTCGAGCTCGGGCTCGCGCGCTCGGGCGGCAACGAGTGGGACACGTTCGCGGTCGACCCCGCGACTTCGCGCGCGCAGCTCGTCGAAGCGATGCGCATGATCCCGAGGATGTGGACCGAGGACGCGTTCCGTTGGAAGTCGGAGCACATCGAGATCCCCGAACGCAACGTGATTCCCAAGCCGTTGCAGTCGCCGCATCCGCCGCTCTGGCAGACCTGCGGAAGCCCCGAGTCATTCCACCTCGCCGGCACGCTCGGCGTCGGCTCGCTCGGCACGACCTTGCTCACGCCGCTGGGCCAGATGGAGTCACTCCTGCGCGAATATCGGCGCGGCCTCGCCGAGTGCACGGATCCCGCGGGCAAGTTCGTGAACGGACAGAGCGCCGTCTTCACGTTCGTGCACGTGCGCGACTCGCAGAAGGAGGCGATCGAGAGCGGCGCCTCCGCGGCCGCCTGCTGGTACGTGAACACCGCGCCGCGCGTGTTCAACGCGCCGGCCGAGATCTGGTACGGGCAGATTCGCGGCGGCTTCCTCGCGAACGATCCCGCCGCGACGCGCTCGCTCGCGTCGGGCGGCGGCGCCGCAGCCGGTGGGCTCGCACAGGAGGTTCCCGTCGTCGCGCTCTTGAAGCAGCTCGCGGCCGGCGAGAGTGTCTCGAACGAGGAGATTTTCGAGACTCTCGACCCGCTGCCGTCGGTGATCGTGGGCGACGTCGCCTCGTGTCGTCGCAAGATCGAGGCCTACGCGGACATCGGCGTCGACCGACTCATGTGCCTGCTGCAGTTCGGCGCGCTACCGCAGGAGTCGATCCTGCGCTCGATGCGCACCATCGGCGAAGAGCTGATCCCCCGCTACGACAAGTGACTAGCGAACGGGCTTGGTTGCGTCTTCCCAATCGAACATCCGCTTCCGGCGGCCTTCGCGGAAGTTCGTGATCTCGAGGCGGATGCCGTCGGGGTCTTCGAAGAACGTCGCGTAGTAGTCGGGCGCGTACTCGGGGTACGTGCGCGGATCGGTCGCGGCAACGCCGAGCGCGCGCAGCTCGGCGCAGGCGCGATCGACGGCGCGCTCGTCGAGCACACGGAAGCAGAAGTGGTGAAGTCCCGGCGCGTACGGATCGTGGGCGGACGTGCCCGCGCGCGCAGGACGCAGCGAGAAACCGAACTGACGGTTGTAGTAGTGCACGTGGGGATCGCCGCCGATCGGCGCCTCGACCTGCGCGTAGCCGAGCACACGCATGGCTCCGTCGTAAAAGCGCTTCGAGCGGGCGAGCTCCCGAACGGCGAGGTACACGTGGTCGATTCCGATCACTTCGACGGGCATACTTCGCGCTCTCTCCGTTCGTGGTCGATCCAAGCGAGCTCGACACCGGGCGCGCGCGCCGCGCCCGCGACGCGCTGGCCGATCTCGGACAGCCACGCGGCGACGTCGACCGCCGCCTCGCCGCCGCTTCGATAGTGACACACGATCAGCCGCCCGGCGTCCGCGACGGCGCGCGCCTGGACACGGCGCACGAGCTCCGCGCGGTCCGCGGCGGGCACGATTTCGATGCTGATGCGCACGTAGTCGTAGCGGCGGCGCGGCTCCCAGTCCCAGGCGTTCGCGACCTCGAACGAGTCTCGCTGTGCGGGATGCCGGGCACGCGCGAGTGAGACGAGCTCGGGCACGAAGTCCAGTCCATATGGGGTGATGGAGATCCCCTTGTCGAGACACCAGCGCGCGAGCGTCTCGAGCAGGAGTCCGTTCGCGCAGCCCACGTCCATGAAGTGGCCGTCGCGGTCGACCGCTTCCGCGATGCAGCGGCGCGTCTCCTCCCAGCGCGCCGCGCCGCTCGAGCGGCCGCTCTCGCGGTACGGGTTTCCGGGCTCCGCTAGATAGTGCTCGGCGACCGCCGCGCGCAGCGCCTCGAAATACTCGCCGCGCGGCGCGTCCGAACCGAGCCGCTCGAAGCGTTCCAGCGCCGAGCCGCGTGCGCTCACCGGTCGAGCGCCCACGCGTGACTCCGGTGGTGCAGGAGCTCGCGCGCCTGGCCGGGCTCGAGCCAGGCGAGCTCGTATTCGGCGATGCCCTTCGGCTCGCCGACGAAGCGCGCCTCGAAGAACACGTGGCGGCCCTCGAAGGCGCCCTCCTGTGTCTCGAAGAACTCGAGCGCCAGGCCGATCTGCCGGTCGATCGCGATCGGGCGCGCGCACTCCTCGCGCAGCTCGCGCTGCAGACACTCCACGAGCGTCTCGCCGCGCTCGAGTCCGCCGCCGGGAAGCAGGAAACCCAAGCGCGTGCGCACCGCGGCGATGCGCCGCCCCGCACGAATCACCGCGTACAGGGCTGCGCGCGGCCGGTGCTCGCGCCCTTCGAGCGGCGCGCCGAAAACCGGGACCGAGTCACTCACCGGCGCCGCTTCGCTTCTCGACGAAGCGCGGAAGCGCGTCGAGGCCGCGTGTCCACGGGAGCGCGTGACTCGTCCAGGTGTGGTCGCGCGGCGCGAGCTCGTTTGCGCGGTCGAGGCTGATCGTGGTCACGTCGATGCTCTCCGGCTCGTCATCGCGCGCGTAGCTGAGCGGCGTCCCGCACTGGCCGCAGAACGTGCGCACCACGAGCGGCGAGGATCGATAGCGCACTGGGTCGCCCCGAGTAAAGGCGAAGGCGCGCGCCGCGAACGTCACCCAGGCGACGAGCGGGGCTCCGGCGGCGTGCCGGCAGCTGCGGCAGTGACACAGAGTTGCGTTCCGGGCCGGCCCCGTAGCGCGATAGCGCACCCCGCCGCACAGACAGCCGCCTTCGAATTCGCGCTCGCTCATCCGCTCTTCCGCCCCGTGCGCAGCTTGTTTCGAACCTCGCGCAGCACGCGCAGCGCGAGCTCGTTCTGATGGACCTCGAGAAAGCGGCGCACCGCTGCGGGATCGCGCTCCGCGAGCGCGCGCAGGGCCCAAGAGAGTCCCTTCACGACCATGTCGTCGGGATCGTCGAGCAGTGCGCGACAAACGCGAAGCGTCCGTCGCGCGTCGCCGCGCCCGCCCTGCGCCTTCACGTTCAGCGGCACGGTGCTGACCAGGGCCGCGCGCCGCCACCAGCGATTCCGCGAGCGCGTCCAGCGCTGGATCTCCACGTCCGAGATGCGTCCAGCGCGAAACGCCTGGCCCGAGATCATGCACGCGAAGACGTCGACGTCCGACCAGCTCGCGAGCTCGCCCGCGAGCGGGCGCACGTCGCGGGCCCGAATCTCGGCGTGCGCGGTCGGGTGATGCAGAACCAGCTCGCTGCCGAGGACGCGCGCGCCGGGGGCGCCGCTGCGCACGAGTGCGGCACCGAGCTCGAGGACCAGCCTTGCCGATGCCTTGCGCAGTGCGCGCGAGTAACTGCGGCGCAGCTTGCGCAGCGCCGACAGGCCTGGCACCTCGCCCGCAGAAAGGCGTGCCGCGAGCTCGAAACCGAGTGACTCGGCGAGCGGAGCGAAGCGCTCGGGCCAGCGGAACGCGCCGTCGTGGAGCTCCAGACGGGCCGCGCCCGCAATCGCGCGGAGCGCGATCGCCCCGTACACGTGCGGGAACTTCTCGGCCGTCGCGAGATGCGCGGTCGGCGCGCCGGGAAGCGGCGCGGGCGCTTCGAAGGCGAGGCGCGCGTCGAGCCGGCGCGGTGCGAGCTCGAGCAGAAAGACGGGATCGCGGGCGCTCGCGAAGTAGTCGCGCGCGACGGCGAGCGCACTCTCCGGCTCGCCGCAGCAGTGCACGAAGCCGTCCTCGGCGAAACGCGCGGGCGCGTAGTGAGTCGCGCCGATTCCAGCCAGGAGCTCCGGCTCGGTCGCGAGGTGATAGATCGAGCTCACCCGCCGCTCAGCGCGCACAGGATCTGGACGTCGTCGCCCTCGGAGACCGGCCGCTTCAGATCCGCGAGCTCGCGGTTCACAAAGATGCGAACGTGGACGCGAATCCGCTCCTGCTCGTCGACGATGCGGAAGCGAATGCCGGGAAAGGACGCGTCGAGACTGCGGAGTAACTCGCCCACCGTCGCGCCCGACGCGGCGACGTGCTCGCGACTCTCAGTGTAGGAGCGCAGCGCGCTCGCGATCGCGACTCGCATCAGGGCAGCGTCGCCGCCACCACGGAGTACACGTGCGGAAGGTGCGCGGCGATCTGTCGGAAGCTGCGCCCCTCGTTCGGACTCATCCAGAGCTCGCCGCTGGTGGTGCCAAAGTAGATGCCGACCGGCTCCGCGATGTCCGCGCAGAACGCCTGACGCTTTACGGTGTACCACGCGTGCTCGCGCGGGAGGCCGCGATCCTGGCGTTGCCAGGTCGCGCCGGCGTCGCGGGTACAGTACAGAGCCGGCTTGCCGTCGATGCTGGTGCGCGGCCAGACACTCGTGCCATCCATCGGGAACACCCACGCGGTGTCTGGGTCGCGCGGGTGCAACACGATGCCGAAGCCGATGTCGCCGATCTCCGCCGGCATGTTCCGGCCGATGCGCTGCCAGCGCGTCGCCGGACGGTCGAGCCGGTAAATCCCGCAGTGATTCTGCTGGTAGAGGCGGTCGGGGCGCAGCGGGTGCAGCGCCATGCAGTGCGGGTCCTGGCCGTACTCGGGATACGGGTCGGGGCTGAAGTTCACCTCGACCGCTTCGTTCAGCGGCCGCCACGACTCACCTCGGTCCGTGCTCTCGAAGCTACCGCCGCCCGACGCGCCGACGTACAGGTGCGCGGGATCGCGCGGATCTACGAGCAGCGAGTGCAGGATCGCGCCGTCGGGAGTCTGATCCTCCGGCGGACACCACTTGAAGCGCATCGGGTGCTCGTTCCAGCCGTCGACCCCGCTCCAAGTGACTCCCGCGTCGGTGCTGCGGAACAGCGCGGGCGGGGACGCCGCCCCGTACCAGACCCCCGGCTCGCTCGCATGACCCGGGCTCAGGTGGAACGTGTAGTTCACGGAGAGCGCGAGCTCGCCCTCGCGCGCCTTTCGGAACGCGGGCGGCCGCTTCGCTTCCTGCCAGGTCGCACCGAGATCGACAGACTGGTAGATCGTGGGGCCGAGCTGCCCGGGCCGGACCGCCGCGAGCAACGTCCGCTGGTCGCGTGGGTCGAGCATCACGTGATTGACGATCTGCCCGAAGAAGTGCGGGCCGTCGACGCGCCAGCGCGTGCGCGCGGCGTTCGCGTGATAGAAGAACGCGCCCTTGCGCGTGGCGACGAGCAGCACGATGCGCGGCTGCGTCGCGAGCCGGTGCGCGCGCGATGCGCGGTCTCCGGTGCGCGACGTCGGACGCCGTCTCGTCGCCGACTTGCGCTGTCCCGCGCGGCGTTGCATCGCACCATGGTAGAGCCGGCAGGCGCGCTCTGGCAATCATGCTCGCGTGTCTCGAGCACGCGGACGCCGCGCGTACTCTCCTGTCCGACACTACGCGCCGTCGGACGGCGAGGCGAGGGCCGTCCCGAGCCGAGCCCGCTCCCGCGGGACATCGGCCCGCGGGCCGATGTCGGGCGCAGCCGCGCGCAGCGAGGCACAGCCGAGCGAAGTCAACAAGACCCGAGGGCGCTCCAGGCCACGAGCGCGGCCGTCTTCTCCTCCGCGCCCCAGGGCCGGCCGAGCTCGCGCCCGAGCTCCGCGACGGCGGCGCGCAGCGCGTCGGGCTTCACGCCGAACG
>JBGQIB010000173.1:0-9230 GCA_041498295.1 bacterium
AGGTATAACGCCGCCCATGGCCAAGAAGGGCGCGCGCGAGAAGATCAAGCTGGAGTCGAGCGCTGGGACGGGTTTTTTCTACACCACGCGGAAGAACAAGCAGAACACCCCGGACAAACTCGAGATCAAGAAGTACGACCCCGTCGTGCGCAAGCACGTGATGTTCAAAGAGGCCAAGCTGAAGTAGTCAGCCGGCGAGCCGGTGACTGGCGCCCCTCAGCGGGGTCGCAACGATCCGAAGTCGCACACCCAAACGGCCGCCCGATAGCCGTGTGCGAGGGGATGCCAGACGGTGATCTCCACGTCCCGGTCGAAGTGCGTCCATTTCCAGGTCGTGACCGGAGCGAGCGGGATCAGCCAGATCATCAAGTTCAATGCGCTGAGCGATGTCTCGTCGGGCTTGCCCCAGGCTTCGGCGAGGCTCTTCGCGCTGCGCGTCGTGATTGCGCTCGCGGCGGCCGCGTTCGCTTTGGGGCCGCAGGCGTCGAGCTCCGGGAACTTCGTGTAGAGCTCGCCGAGGTCGAGGTGATTCAGCTCGTCCGGGCTCGGCAGCGCCTTGTACGGCGCAGGCGCGCACGCCGTGAAGAGCGCGAGCAGCGCCAGGCGCGAGCCCACGTGCGCGCGAAGTCGCACTTGCTTCCCTCCGGCGCGAAGAGGCACGCGCGAGAGTAGAATACACGCGTGGATTTCGAAGCGGACCCGGACTTCGCGAGCATCACCGCTGAGGCGGGGAAGCTCGCGGCGCGTTTCGACGACGACTACTGGCTCGAGCACGACGAGAAGAAGCTCTTCCCCTGGGAGTTCTACAACGCGTTTGCCGACGCGGGCTGGGTCGGCGTGCTGGTCCCCGAGAAGTACGGGGGCGCGGGGCTGGGCGTGATGCACGCCGGGGCGCTGCTGCGCGCCGTCGCGGGCAGCGCGGGCGCGATGAACGCGGCGTCGACCATGCACCTGTCCATTTTTGGCATGGGCCCCGTCATCCACCACGGCACGGAGGCGATGAAGGAGAAGTATCTCCCGCCGACCGCGACCGGGAAGCTGCACGTCTCCTTCGGCGTGACCGAGGACGACGCGGGCACGGACACCTCGCGCATCCGTACGTTCGCGCGGCGCGACGGCGACCGCTGGATCGTGAACGGGAAGAAGGTCTGGAACACCAAGGCGCAGCAGGCCCAGAAGATCTTGTTGCTCGCGCGCACCACACCGCGCGAGCAGTGCGCGCGCCGGATGGACGGCATGACCTTGTTCCTCGCCGACCTCGACCCCGCGCACGTCGAGATTCGCGAGATCCCGAAGTTGGGCCGCAACGCGGTGAACTCGAACGAGGTCTTCATCCGCGATCTGCCGGTGTCGGACGAAGACGTCGTGGGCGAGGTCGGCCGCGGGTTCTACTGCCTGCTCGACGGCATCAACCCGGAGCGGATCGTGATCTCGGCCGAGGCGGTCGGCATCGGCTTCCGCGCGCTGGAACGCGCCGTCGCTTACGCGCGCGAGCGCGTGGTCTTCGACCGGCCGATTGGTCAGAACCAGGCGATCGCACATCCGCTCGCCGACTCGTATAGCGAGCTGATCGCCGCAGAGCTCCTGTGGCAGAAGGCCGCATGGACCTACGACCGCGGCGAGCCCGCGGGTCCGCTCGCGAACATGGCCAAGTTTCGCTGCGCGGATGCGTCGTTCCGCGCCTGCGATCGCGCGCTGCAAACGCTCGGCGGCTTCGGCTACGCGCGCGAGTTTCACGTCGAGCGCTACTGGCGCGAGGCGCGCCTGATGCGACTCGCCCCCATCTCACAGGAGATGGCTCTCAACTTCGTCGCGGAGCACGTCCTGAATCTTCCGCGCTCTTACTGAAGCGCGACAGCCGAGGCGAGGGCCGTCCAAAGCCGAGGCCGCAAGCGACGCGCGCAGCGAGCCGCAGGCGAGCGAAGCAGAATCAGGCGCAGCGGAAGGTTGCAGTGCCCTGTGCGTGCCCCGGTTTGCTTGACCCTGCAGGGGGATCGCCAGTAACCTGCGCGCCGGTCGTCACGGGGTCAGGGGACGTGCGTTGACTGTCGTCCGCACGGGGTTGCAGGCGCGAGCCGCGCCCGCGGTCCGCGGACCCGCAGGAAGTATCGCCAGGAAAGGAATCGGACGGTGAGCGAGAAGCGCGCGCCTCTGGTCGGATTTCTCAGCGTCTTCGTCGTCCTCGCACTTCTATGGATCTGGTATCCGTTCGGGACGGCGCTCTTGCCGATGTCCACGATCTTTCCGCTGACCGAGAACGCGGAAGTGACTCAGTGGATGTACGCGATGGTCTACTGGATCACGCTCGTGATCTTCATCGTCGTCGAGGGCCTCTTGGTCTACGCGCTGTTCCGCTTCCGCAGGCGCGGCGACGAGACGGCGCTGCCCGAGCAGACGCACGGACACACGACGCTCGAGGTCGGCTGGACGCTCGCGACCGTGCTGCTCGTGATCGTGATGTACATCCCGAGCTGCCAGGCGATTCGCTTCCACCAGGGCCCGCCGCCGTCCGCGAATCCGATCGTCGTCGACGTGACCGGGCGCCAATGGTTCTGGGAGTACTACTACCCCGAATACGACCTCACGACGGCGAACGAGCTCGTCTTGCCCGCCGGCCGCACCGCTCTCTTCCACGTCACTTCGACGGACGTGATTCACGCGTTCTGGTTTCCGCGCCTCGGCGGCAAGCGCGACGCGGTGCCGGGCCGCAACCAGCCGATGTGGTTCACGCCGACCCAGACGGGCGTCTTCGAGGGTCAGTGCACTGAGTACTGCGGCTCTTCGCACGCGCTGATGAAGATGCAGCTCGTCGTGACGACACCGGCCGAGTTCGATGCGTGGGTGAAGCAGCAGAAGACGCCGCCTCCGCCCGAATCGATGGCGAGCTTCGGCGTCTTCGCGGCCTCGGGCTGCATCGCGTGTCACATGACGATGGCGAACGACAAGACCGTGCTGCACATGAACGGCCCGAACCTGATGAAGGTCGCGACGCGGAAGCAGATCGCGGCGGGCACGCTCGACAACACACCCGAGAACCTGAAGATGTGGATCCACGACGCGCAGCACGTGAAGCCGGACGCGAAGATGAACATCCCGGCAATGCAGTGCACCGGTCCGGGACAGCCCGACGCGTGCTGTCGCGACGTGCAGATCGGGAACTGTCTGCCCGACGCGACCGTGGATCAGCTCGTCTCCTATCTCGAGATGATGAAGTAGAGGAGCAAGCGATGGCGACCGCGACTCACACGCTTCCGCACGCGTACGCCGCGGAGCAGACGGGGGTCTGGAGCTGGATCACCACCGTCGATCACAAGCGGATCGGGATCCTCTACGGCGTCTCGGCGTTCATTCTCTTCATAGTCGGCGGCATCGAGGCGCTGATCATGCGCATGCAGCTGATGGAGCCGAACGGGACGGTCGTGTCGGCGCAGGTATTCAACGCGCTGTTCACGATGCACGGCACGACCATGATCTTCATGGCGATCATGCCGCTCGGCGCCGGATTCTTTAACTACATGGTCCCGCTGATGATCGGCGCGCGCGACGTCGCATTCCCGCGACTCAACGCGCTCTCGTACTGGGTGTTCCTCTTCGGTTCGCTGTTCATCAACTCGAGCTTCCTGTTCGGCACGCCGCCCGACGCCGGTTGGTTCGCGTACGCGCCGCTCTCGAATCGCACCGGAACCGCGACTCACTCGGTCGACTTCTGGATTCTGGGTCTCCAGATCCTGGGCGTTGCGTCGATGATGGCCGGCGTCAACTTCATCGTGACGATTCTGAACATGCGCGCGCCGGGCATGACCTTGATGCGCATGCCGGTGTTCGTGTGGATGGTCCTGGTCGTGCAGTTCCTGGTGGTGCTCGCGTTCCCGATCATCACCGTCGGGCTCGTGTTCCTGATGTTCGATCGCCTGTTCGGCACGAACTTCTACATCCCCGAGGCCGGCGGTGACCCGCTCCTTTATCAGCATTTGTTCTGGCTGTTCGGACATCCCGAGGTGTACATCCTGATCCTGCCGGCGATGGGCATCGTGTCCGAGGTGCTGCCCACGTTCTCGCGCAAGCCGCTGTTCGGCGCGGAGTTCGTGATCTTTTCCGGCATCGCGATCGGCTTCCTCGGTTTCGGCGTGTGGAGTCACCACATGTTCACGACCGGGCTCGGCCCGGTCGCGGACATCTCGTTCTCGTTCACGACGATGATGATCGCCGTGCCGACGGCGGTGAAGATCTTCAACTGGATCGCGACCATCTGGGGCGGCCAGCTGCGCTTCGCGACGCCGATGCTGTTCGCGCTCGGCTTCGTGTTCATGTTCACGATCGGCGGTCTGTCGGGCTTCATGCACGCCGTGCCGGCGATCGACCTGCAGCAGCAGGACACGTACTTCATCGTCGCGCACTTCCACTACGTGCTGTTCGGAGGCTCGATCCTCGGGCTCTTCGCGGGGATCTACTACTGGTATCCGAAGTTCATGGGCCGACTCATGGACGAGAGACTCGGCGCGATTCACTTCTGGTGCACGTTGATCGGCTTCAACCTCACGTTCTTCCCGATGCATTTCCTCGGCGCCGACGGCATGCCGCGGCGCATCTACACGTACGCGTCGTGGGAAGGTTGGAGCTTCTGGAATCACGTCGCGACGATCGGCGCGTTCGTGATCGCCGCCTCGCAGCTGATCTTCCTGTACAACTACGTCACCAGCCGCGTGCGCGGGAAGATCGCGGGCAGTGACCCCTGGGACGGCGCTACCCTGGAGTGGGCGACGAGCTCACCGCCGCCGGAGTGGGATTTCGATCGGATTCCGCCGGTGACGAGCTCGCGGCCTGTCTTCGACCAGAAGTATCACGGCGCGCCCAAGGCTCCGCCGGGCCGTGACGATGGCATTCACATTCCGCCGCCGAGTTACTGGCCGATCATCGTCGGCCTCGGCATCACGATGATCTTCGGCGGCGCCATGACCATTCCCGCGCACGGGCCGTGGATCTCGCTCACGGGCTTCTTCATCTTCCTCTCCGGAACCTTCGGCTGGGTCTTCCAGCCCGGTTACGGCTACGCACCCGAGGAGCACTAGACCATGTCGGCCGACGCTCACGCCGATTACACCTCGCTCGGCATTCCGCACCGCAAGCTCGGCTTTTGGACCTTCCTCGGCTCCGAGTGCATGTTCTTCGGCACGCTCATCGGGACTTACTTGTCCTATCGCGGCAAGAGTCTCACCGGGCCGTACCCGCACGACACGTTCTCCTTGCAGGTCACGACGATCTCGACCTTCACGCTGCTGGCGAGCTCGTTCTTCATGGTCATGGCTCTGCACTACGTGCGCGAGGGCAAGCGCTTCGCCGCGGGCGCGTGGCTGTTGGCGACGGCCGGCGGTGGCTTGGTCTTCGTCGGCTTTCAGGCCTTCGAGTTCACCGAGTTCTATCACAAGGGACTCTCGCTCTCGCAGAACTTGTACGGCACGACGTTCTTCGTCCTCACCGGCTTCCATGGCGCACACGTGTCGGGCGGCATCCTCTGGCTGCTCTCGCTGTTCGTGATGAACGCGCAGGGGAAGCTGCCCAAAGAGAAAGAGATGGACGTCGAGATCGCCGGTCTCTATTGGCACTTCGTCGACATCGTCTGGATCATCATCTTCAGCGTCGTCTACCTGATGGAGTTCGCGCAATGAGCGACCACGGCAGTCAGTCACACGCGCACCCGCCGGTCAGTCTGTACGTGAAGGTGATCACCACGCTCACGCTCATCACGGCGTTCGAGATCATGATCATCGTGCCTGGGATCAAGGCTTGGTACCACGAGCATCTGCCGGCGTTCGCCGCGATCGTCGTGCCGGTGATCCTGATCCTGTCCGCGGTGAAGTTCTGGGCGGTGGTCTACTTCTTCATGCATCTGCGCCAGGACCACGGCACCCCGCGCATGGTCTTCGGCTTCCCGCTCGGCTTGGCCGCGCTCATGATCATCGTGCTGATGCTCCTCAACGGTCACTTCGTGAGTTAGTGGTTTGACCCCCCTCCCCGACGACGCGCGTGCAGCGGCGCGCCGCGCCGGACGCGGGGCAGCCACGCTCGCGTTGGCGGCCTGGGCACTCATCGTCGTCGGTGCGCTGGTGCGCGCGCACGGTGCGGGGCTCTCGTGCCCGGATTGGCCGCTCTGCCACGGCGAGCTCGTGCCGAGCTTCGACGCGCGCGTCGCGCTCGAGTGGGGCCACCGTCTCTTGGCCGGGAGCTTGTCGCTGGGCGTGGCCGCGCTCGCGTTCGCCGTGCTGCGGCGGCGCGCGCTGCGTGCTCGCTTCGGGCGCTCGCTCGCGCTCGTGTTCGCGCTGCTCGGCCTGCAGGTCGTGCTCGGCGGACTCACCGTGCTGCTCGGACTCGCGCCCTGGACGGTCACGGCGCATCTGGTGACGGGGAATGCGTTCGCGCTCGCGCTCGCTTGGCTCGCGCGAGACCTGCTCGACACGGCGCACGGCGAGGCGCGGGCGCCCGCGAAGCTCGCGCCCGCTGGCGTGCGGCTCGTCGCGGTCGTGTGTTCCTTGGTCGCCCTGCAGCTCGTGCTCGGCGGGCTCGTGTCGAGTCACTCCGCCGGCCTCGCATGCGCGACGTTCCCTCTGTGCAACGGCGACTCGGTCGCGCCGACGTTGCAGGGACCGATCGGGCTGCACGTGCTCCATCGCTTGAACGCATACGGCGTCGCGGCGGCGTTCGCGCTGCTCGCGTGGCAGCTGCGCGGAGCGGGGCTCTGCGGGCGGCTCGCGTGGACGGGCTTGCGACTCGTGCTCCTGCAGATCGCGGTCGGTGCGGCGAACGTGCTCCTGCGCCTGCCCGTCGAGGTGACGGCACTGCATTCCGCGCTCGCGGCCGGGATCTTCCTGACGACGGGGCTCCTCGCGCGCGACGCGCTCGTCGGCGCGCGCGCGACACAGGAAGGTGTCGCGACCGCCGCGCGCGAACGGCATGCGCTCGGAGGCGCGCGGTGAACGCGTACCTCGCGCTGACGAAGCCGCGCCTGCTGCCGCTCGTCTTGTTCTCGGGGCTGCCCGCGCTGGTTCTCGCGGAGGGACGCTGGCCGTCGCCGCGCCTCGCCGCCTGGACCTTGCTCGGGACGGCGCTCGCGGCCGGCGCCGCAAACGCGCTGAACAGCTATCTCGAGCGCGATCGCGACGCGCGCATGGCGCGCACCGCGACGCGGCCCCTGCCCGCGGGAACCTTGCGGCCGGAGCGCGCGCTCGCGCTCGGCCTCGTGCTCTCCGTCGTCGGAACCGGCGTACTGTGGGGCGCGGCTGGTGCCGCGCCGGCGGGCATCGCGCTCGCCGCGATCCTCTTTTACGTGTTCGTCTACACGCTGTGGCTGAAGCCGCGCACGCCGTTCGCGGTGATTGCGGGCGGGGTGTCGGGGGCGATCGCGCCGCTGATCGCCGACGCCGCCGTGGACGGCACGATCTCACTCTCGGGTTGGCTGCTGTTCGCGATCATCTTCCTGTGGCAGCCGCCGCACTTCTACGCGATCGCGATGAACCACCGGACAGACTACGAGCGCGCGGGCTTTCCGATGCTGCACGACCGCATTGGCGACACCGCGACGTGTCGCCGCAGCCTTTACTGGATCGCGAGTCTCCTGCCGGTGACGCTCGCGCCCGTGTGGCTCGGCATGCTCGGCCTCGGCTACGGCGCGGTGACGCTCGCGCTGTGGGCGTGGTTCTTTGCGCAGGCCGTCGCGCTGCTGCGGCGCCAGGACGCCCCGACCGCCAAGCGCACGTTCCGCGTCTCGCTCGTGTATCTCGTCGGCACGTTCGGCGCGATGCTCGCAGACCTCGTGGTGCGGAGCACCCTGTGACTCGCGCAGTCGCGGCGCTCCTGGTCGCGGCTCTGTTCGTCGCCTGCGGCGGAGAGAAATCGAGCGCGCCGCCGACTCCCGCGACGCAGACACCGACCGCGCCCGCGCCGGCATCCGCTCCTGCACCCACACCCCCGCCCGCCGCGAGCGCTCCCAGCGGGAATCTCCGCGGCGACGCCGAAGCGGGAAGGGCGCTCTACGCGCAGTACTGCGCCACGTGTCACGGCCCGGGCGGCAAGGGCGACGGGCCGATCTCCGCCACCCTGAGCCCGCGCCCCGCGAATCACACCGACCACGTCTTCATGGCCGGCCTCACCGACGAGCACCTCTATCAGGTGATCTCGAAGGGCGGCGCCTCCGTCGGCAAGTCAGCGATGATGGCCCCCTGGGGCGGCGTCATCAACGACCAAGGCATCCGCGACCTGATCGCGTTCCTGCGCCAGCTCTCGTCGACCTGAAACGCGAGCTCGACGTGCAGCTAGAGAGCAACGGCCGGCGCTTCGGCGGGCGCCTCCTCGCGGGTCCCCTCGGAGGACCTCGACCCTACTCGTCGGCATCCCGCCGAACCCCCGGCCTCTTGCGAACGCGACCACTGAGTCATTCATCTCATTCTGTGTGAAGTGGTTCCTGCGCCAGCTGTCGTCGATCTGACGGGCGAGCCCGGTCGGTTCAAGCGTTCCCGGACGTGTTTCTGCCGGTGGTTCGAACTTTCCGCAGCGAGTCGGACTTCGAAGTCGCGGGTGACCGGCGCCCGATCCGGAAGGGCTTCGATCGAAAGATGAACGCCGGCCGCGGCTTCAGCGCGGAGGAAGTCCAGAGCTCGCGCGAGCAGCTCCAGCAGACGGTCGACCGCATCGAGTCCGCGCTCGCGCGCGGCCCATTCATCCTCGGCGAGTCATTCACCCTGGCCGAGTGCTGCGTCGCGCCGCTCCTCGACCGCATGGACGATCTCGGCATGGCCGAGCTCTGGGCGGGCCGCCTCCGTTTCAGTGACTGGCTCGGACGCGTGCGCGCGCGTCCGTCGTTCCGCGAGGCGTTCTACCCCGGCTCACGCCTCTCCGAGCGCCCCGAGTTCGCAAGCGTCGTCGCCCCTCGCTCCCCGAGCTAGGACAGCTCCGCGGCCGAGTGACCTCAAGGGCTGGCGGCGCCCTCCGCGCGAATCGCGGCGGCGATGTCCGAGCTGAGCTTCGCCAGCGCGCGGCTGTGCGCGGCCGCGAGCGCGTCGTAGTCCGCGCCAGAGACGGCTTCCTGCGCGATGCTACGCCCCGAGCGCGGTGGGCCGCCGCCCGTCTTGCTCACCGTCCAGAGCGCATCGACGAGCGCGGAGCTGCCGAGCGTGGATTGGAAGCGCTGCACGTCGATCGTCACGCGATAGGCAGGTGTGAAGTTCCCGACCGATCCG
>JBGQIB010000174.1:0-9166 GCA_041498295.1 bacterium
GGCGCGCTGTGGCGCGGCGAAGCGCAATACGCCGATCGGCGCGCGCGCGAACGGCAGCGCGCGGAAGGCGGTCACCCCGCGGTCGAGGCGACCGCGAACTCGACCGGTGCGTGTCTCGACGACGAGCGGCACGGCGCGACTCCTCGGGAGCAGCGTATCACCACCCCGCGACTCGCCGCGCGGCGGCTAAGATCTCGCGTGCATGCGCAGCACACCGGCAGATCCGAGCGCGCCTCCAGGCGCGCGCGCCGCCCCGCTGCTGCGCGCGCTGCCGTGGCTCGCGTGTCTCGCCGGCGTCGCGCCGCTCCTGTCCGGCGGCTTCCCGCTGGGACACGACTGGCAATACGAGCTGGTGCGCGTGAGCGAGTACCAGGCCGCGCTCGTTGCGGGTCAACTCCCGCCCTACTGGAGCGAGAACCTGTACGCGGGCTACGGCTCGCCGGTCTTCCTGTACTACGCGCCGCTGTTCTCGGCGGTCGCGTCGCTCGCGGGCTGGGTGCTCGGGTCGGTGCCGCGTGGCGCGACGTTCGTGCTGGTCGCGATCTCGGCGCTCTCGGTGCCGTTCATGCGCTCGTTCCTCGACGCGCTGCTGGAACGCGCGAGCCTCCGCGACCGCGCGGCGGCGCGCATCGGCACGGTGTTCTTCGTGCTGCACCCATATCTGCTCGGCAACAAGCTCGTGCGCAACGCCGACGCGGAATTCGTCGCCCTGTGTCTCGTGCCGGTTGCGCTGGCCGGCGTCGCGCTCGCGGGGCGCGCGCCCCGGCGCGCCTTCGCGCTCGTCTCCGCCGGGATCGCGCTCGTGGTGCTCGCGCACAATCTCACGGCGCTGGTCGCCGTGACCTTCGCGGTCGGACTCGCGCTCATCTTGTACGGGCGCGGAAGCCGGATGCTCTGGGGGGTGATCCTCGGCGGTGTCGGCGCGGGCCTCGCGCTCTCCGCGTTCTTCTGGCTGCCCGCGCTGGCGCTCAGCGACCTGATTCGGCCCGAAGAGCTGCTGCGCGGGAAGTTCGACTACCACAAGCAGTTCCCGCCGCTCGAGAAGATCTTCTGGTACGTGCGCTTCTTCGCGACCGGCCTCGCGACCCCCGCCGTGCTGCTCGCGTCGATCCCGGCGGCCGTTCGCTTCCCGGCCCAGCGACGCATTTTAGTGTCGCTCGTGGCGGCCGCCCTCGGCCTCTTGTTCCTCGAGACGACGGCGAGTCAGCCGATCTGGTCGCTCGTGCCGTGGCTGCCGCTGTTTCAGTTCCCCTGGCGGATGATGGGCCCGCTCGCGCTGGTCGCGAGCTCACTCGCGGCGCTCGTGGCCGCGCTCGCGCTCGCTGGGCGTCCGTCGCGGACGCGCGCGCTCGCCGAGCTCGGGACCGCGGCGCTGTTGCTCCTGAACGCGCTGCCGATTCTCTTGCAATACGAGCCGCTTCCGCCCGCGGCCGAGCCGGAGCTCGCGGCGCTCGTGCATCCCGAGGTGGTGCGGAACAGTCTCGAGACCGTGACCGCGGGTGACGAGTATCTGCCGCGCGCATCCGACACGCAGGTGTGGCACGCGCAGCGGCCGCTCGACGGGCCGGTGGTGGCGGCGAGCGGACCGGCGCGCTGGGAGACGCGCATCGATCGCGGCTCGCGCATCGAGCTCGCGACTCACTCGCCCGAGCCCGCGCGCCTGCGACTCGCGCGCTGGGCGTTCCCGGGCTGGCGGGTCGAGGTGAACGGCGCGCCCACGCTCTGGACGCCGAGCCGCTGGGGCACGCTCGAGCTCGAGATTCCCGCCGGCGATGCGCTCGTGACGGCGGAGCTCGAGCCGCCGCCGCTGCGCCGCGCCGGGCTCGCGCTTTCCGGCGCCGCGCTCGCCGCGTGGCTCATCGGGCTTGCCGTCGCGGGACGGCGCGCGCGCGCTTCGATAGCTTCGCGCGCATGAGTCTCGCGAAACGCGTCCTCGCCGGGCTGCTGTTCCTGGTCGTGGTCGCCGCCGTTCTCTTGGGCGGGCACTTCTACATCGCGCAGCGGCTCGTGTTCGATCCGGACCTGCAGGGGCTGGCGCGCGTGGCCGCGCTCGGCGCGATCGGCTCTGGCTTCGCGTGTCTCCTGCTGCAGCCGTTCGCGGAGCGACTCGTGCGGCCGCCGTGGAATCGCCTGATCGGCTGGCCGGCGTCGATCTGGATGGGCGTCGCATTCCTGTCTCTGCTCGTGCTCGGCGCGGGCGACGCGCTGCGCTGGATCGCGGGCGGCGTCGCGTACGCCGCGGGCAACGACCTGCCCGCGTTCGAGACCTCGGCGCGCGTGCAAGCCGCGCTGTCGGCGGCGTTCGTTGCGTTCGCAGGCGCGGCGGGACTCGCGGGGGCGCTGCGGCCGCCGCGCTTGGTGAAGCTCGAGATCGCGCTCGCGCGCTGGCCGCGCGCGCTCGACGGCTTCCGGATCGCGCAGATCAGCGACATCCACATCGGGCCGTTGCGCGATCGGCGTTTCTCGCGCCACGTGACCGCGCGCGTGAACGCGCTCGCGCCGGATCTGATCTGCGTCACGGGCGATCTCGTCGACGGCAGCGCGCGGCTGCTCGCCGACGAAGTCGCGCCGTTCGGCGAGCTGCGCGCGCGTCACGGCGTCTTCTTCGTCACGGGCAATCACGACCACTACTCGGGCGCGGACTCGTGGGTGCGTGTGATCGAAACACTCGGGCTCGTGCCGCTGCGCAATCGCCACGTAGAGATTCGGCGCGACGGTGCGGCCTTCACGCTCGCGGGAGTCGACGACCACCGCGGCGGCTTCAGCGACGGCCAGCGCGAGGACCTGCCGCGCGCGCTCGCGGGCTGCGACCCCGAGCTTCCGGTCGTGCTGCTCGCGCACGACCCGAACACCTTCAAGAAAGCGTCACAGAACGGTGTAGATCTGCAGCTCTCGGGTCACACGCACGGCGGCCAGATCTGGCCGTTCCGCCACGTGGTGCGACTCGCGGTTCCGTTCGTCGCCGGCCGCTACGCGCGCGACGGGGCGGAGCTCTACGTGAGTCGCGGCACCGGCTTCTGGGGTCCTCCGATGCGCCTGTTTGCGCCGGCGGAGATCACTGAAATTACCCTACGGGGGAGTCGTGAATGACTCCCAATGAAGGGACGCGTCCACCGGGCGCCGCGGCGGCTGGCCGTGCTTTCCGACCGGCCAGCCGATCGGGATCAGGGCAGCGCTAGGGCAGTTCTCGGGTAGTCCGAGCCACGCGTCGCACTCACGTCCGAACGAGCGGTGCATGGTCGTGAGCGAGGCGCCGAGGCCCACGGCCCTACAGGCGAGAAGCACATTCTGCACGCAGGGATACAGAGCCTGGAGCTGCGGATCGCCGCGCCGCTTGTAGCCCGCGACGAACAAATGGACCGGCACCTCGTGCATGTGCTCCGCGAGGTGGATCGCGGCGCGCATGTTGCGCCGACCCGCCTCGGGGTAACTCGGATCCTTCGCCGCTTCTAGCGCCGGAGCGATGTATTCGCGAAACGCATTGCGATAGCGCTCCGCGACCCACGCGCGCCGCTCCGACTCCGTGACCGCGACGAAGATCCAGGGCTGGCGATTGCCGCCGCTCGGCGCGAACGTGCCCGCCTCGCAGACCTTGCGAATCAGCTCGCGCGGAACCGGATCCGCGCGCAGGCGCCGGAGCGCGCGCGCGGTGCGGATGCCCTCGAGCAGCGGTACATCCTCGCCGACGGTCGCGACATCGATCGGTGTCATCCGTGACGCGGCGCTGAGCGCGCGATCTCGAGCAACTCGTCGAAGCGGCGAATCACGTGGTCCGGCCTCGGCTCGGCGTCGGGCGGGTCGCGGTCGTCGCGGTGCCAGATGAGGACCGAGCGCAGGCCCAGCGCGCTCGCCCCGGCGACGTCGTGGAACAGCGAGTCACCGACGAAGATCGCCTCGCTCGCCGCGCAGCCCGCGCTCGCGAGCGCCTGCTCGAAGATGCCGGGCGCGGGCTTGCACGAGCGCGCGCGCTCGCTCGAGAGCACCGCGTGGAAGTCGGCGCGCACGCCGGCGATCTCGAGCAAGTGCTCGAGCTGATCGTCGTCGATGTTCGAGACCATGCCGAGGTGCAGGCCGCGCGCGCGCAGCTCGGCCAGTGTCTCGCGCACCCCGGGCCGCAGCGCGAAGTCGCGCGCGTGCAGGTCCCACTGCAGACGCCGGTAGCGCCCCAAGGTCGCTTCGTCGGCCGTCTTGCCGAAGCTCGCGAGCATCGCGCGAACGGCGTCTCCGAACAGGTCGCGGTGGAAGTAGAAGCTGCGCTCGCGGTAGTCGTCGAAGACCCGCCTCATCGCGTCGCGGTGCGCGCGCGCGATCGCCTCGACGGGCGCGTCGACGTCCGCCCAGCGCGCGAGCTGCAAGAGACTCTCCGCCTCGGCGCGCGCGAAACAGCGATAGTCGTAGAGCGTGCCGCCAAAATCGAACAGCACGGCGCGCGCAGTCACTCGGGCAAGTCCTTCAATACCGCGAGCTGGTCGCGGTACGCCGCGCGCACGCTCGCGATCTCCTGCGCGGTGAAGCCGAGCTCCTGGCCGATGAAGTTGATCTCGGTGCTCTCGACCACGGAGATGTTGTTGTCCGCGGCGGCGACCGCGAACAGGCAGCGCAGCAGGTCCACGCGCTGGGCGCGGTTGGACATCTCCTTGAATTGGCGCGTCACCAGGTAATTCTCGGTCCCGGCGAGCGCCGTCGCCTGGGTCTTGGCCATCGTCACGACGAGCAGCCCCTGGGCCTCGCTGAGCGTCGAGTACTCGCGCACCAGCTTCACCATCTCGTCCGTCTCTTCGCCCGAGATCTCGAGGTCCGCGCGCGCCACGCGCGCAAGCACGTAGGCAAACGCCGCGAGAAAGCGCGCTTCGGCGGGTGGCAGCGCATCGAGCTCGCGCGCGATCCGCCGCACCGTCGCCGTGTCGCGCGCCTCGTCGGGAACGTCGTCGCCCAGACCCACCAATCTTCGGAGCGCTCTCATCGGGGGGCTATCAAAGCCGAACCCGGACGAGCCAGCAACCCTTGCGACTCGCCTTGCAGGGTTCCCGTTGCGCCGCATACGATACGCGCGCGCCGCGCTGGTTCGCGGCCCCTTGGAGGGAACCGTTCGTGGAGAATCTCGATGCCTTCCGCGCCGACGTCGCCAAATGGCTCGGAGAGAACTGCCCGGCCTCGATGCTCAAGCCCATGGTCTCGGAAGAAGAGACGAACTGGGGTGGCCGCCGCAAGAAGTACGAGAACCCCGACGAGAAGCTGTGGCTCGAGCGCATGGCGTCGAGGGGCTACACGTGCCCGACCTGGCCGAAGGAATACGGCGGCGGCGGTCTCTCGAACGCCGAGGCCCGTGTGCTCGCCGAAGAGCTGCGCCGAGTTCACGCGCGGCCGCCGCTGATCAGCTTCGGCATCACGATGCTCGGCCCCGTGCTCCTCGAATATGGCAGCGAGGAGCAGAAGCGCGAGCACCTACCCAAGATCACGCGCGGCGAGATCCGCTGGTGTCAGGGCTACAGCGAGCCGGGTGCGGGCTCGGACCTCGCGGGCCTGCAGACGCGCGCCGACGACAAGGGCGATCACTACCTCGTGAACGGGCAGAAGATCTGGACGTCGTACGCGAACTACGCGGACTGGATTTTCTGTCTGGTGCGCACCGACACGAACGCGGCGAAGCACGACGGCATTTCATTCCTGTTGTTCGACATGGAGAGTCCCGGTGTCTCCGTCTCACCGATCAAGCTGATCAGCGGCAGCTCGCCGTTCTGCCAGACGTTCTTCCAGGACGTGAAGGTCCCGAAGAAGAATCTGATCGGAAGGAAGAACGGCGGCTGGACGATCGCGAAGAAGCTGCTGCAGCACGAGCGCGAGATGATCGGCGGCATGGGCTTCGGCCTCGCGGCCAGCGGCGGCGGCGGCTCGATCGACCAGATGGCGAAGGAGTACTGCGGCGACGAGGGCGGCCGCATCGCCGACTTCGTGGTTCGCGAGCAGATCGCCCAGCACCAGATGGACCAACGCTGCTTCATGACGACCGTGCGCCGCTCGTCGGAAGAAGCAAAGGCGGGGCAGGGCCCCGGCGCGGCCTCGTCGATGTTCAAGCTCTACGGCACCGAGATGAACAAGCGCCGCTACGAGCTGCTCGTGAAGATCCTCGGCACCCAGGCGCTGGGCTGGGAGGGGACGGGCTTCAAGCCGCGCGAGCTCGCGGCGACGCGCGAGTGGCTGCGCTCGAAGGGCAACTCGATCGAGGGCGGAACCAGCGAAGTACAGCTCAACATCATCGCCAAGCGCGTGCTTGGCCTGCCCGACTAACAGACTGAGACCCGACGTAGTGAGGCACGCCGCAGGCGTGCCGTGCCGGCAGCGCGGCTCCGCCGCGCGCTAACTGGCCAGGAGAGAAAATGTCACTCGCACTGACTGAGGAACAAGAGCTACTCCGCAACACGGCGCGCGAATTCGTCGGCGAGCACTCGCCGGTGAAGGAGCTGCGCCGGCTGCGCGACTCGAACGACCCCGTCGGTTTCTCGCGGCCTCTGTGGAAGCGGATGGCGGAGCTCGGCTGGGCGGGGATCGTCCTGCCCGAGGAGCTCGGCGGCGCGGATCTCGGCTACGCGGAGCTCGGCATCGTGCTCGAGGAGTGCGGGCGCACGTTGGCGGCGACGCCGTTCGTCTCGACGGTGCTGCTCGGCGCGAACGCGCTGCTGCTCGCCGGGAACGGCACGCAGCAGAAGGACGTGCTCGCGGCTGTGGCGAAGGGCGCGGTCGTGCTCGCGCTCGCACTGCAAGAAGGCCCGCACCACGCGCCGTACCAAGTGGCGACGCGCGCCGAGGCCACCCGCGACGGCTACAAGCTCAGCGGCAAGAAGACGTTCGTGCAGGACGGGCACGTCGCGGATCAGATCATCGTCGTCGCGCGCAGCGCCGGGAAGGCGGGCGAGCGCGATGGACTCAGCTTGTTCCTCGTGCCGAAGAACACGCGCGGCCTGAAAGTGACTCGCACCGCGATGGTCGACGGGCGCAACTCCGCGCTGGTCGAGCTAGACGGCGTGGAAGTCGACAAGTCGGCGGCGGTCGGTCACGTCGGGCGCGGCGCGGACGTGCTCGATCCCGTGCTCGACCGAGCCACGATCGGTCTCGCGGCGGAGACGCTCGGCACGATCAGCGAGGCGTTCGAGCGCACCATCCACTATCTCAAGACGCGCAAGCAGTTCGGCGTGCCGATCGGCAGCTTCCAGGCGCTGAAGCACCGCGCCGCGAACATGTTCACCGAGGTCGAGCTCTCGCGTTCGATCGTGCTCGACGCGCTGCGCGCGATCGACGAGAAGCGGCCCGACGTGGCGCTGCTCGCGTCCATCACCAAGGCGCGCGTCTCCGACACCGCGCACCTGGTCGGCAACGAAGCCGTGCAGATGTTTGGCGGCATCGGGGTCACGGACGAGGAAGAGATCGGCCTCTTCCTGAAGCGCGCGCGCGTCGCGGAGCTCACCTTCGGCGACGCGACCTACCACCGCGCGAGGTTCGCGACGCTCAGCGGGTTCTGAGAGCCCTCTTGGCTTAGTGCGGCAGTGCCGCGGTGCACAGCTGCGAGATACCCGGGGCTGCGCCGAGCAGCGCGCGCCGCGCGATCACGACGTCGAGCAGATCGCAGGCGGCGGGATCTCCGCCCGCGACGTTGCACTTCGCCGCGGCGGCGTTCACGAGCGGCAACCCGTTCGGATCCGCGAGGTGGTTCCGGTAAGTGAGTACGTCGCCTTCGTCGACCACACCTTCGCCCGTCAAGTCACCGCACTGACACACGTCGCCGATTCCGTCCGGGACGAGGAGGGTGATGCCACCGCTGTCCGCCTGGCCGGGATTCGCGACGTAGGGGCAGTTGTCACTCGCGTTGCAATGGCCGTCGCTGTCGCCGTCCGGGGCCGCGGAACCGCTGCAGACACCGGCGCTGCAGACGTCGCCGATCGTGCAGATCTGCGCATCGCTGCACGACGCGCCGTCGAGCGGCGCCGGGTCGTAGGTACAGCCCGTGGCCGGGCTGCAAGTGTCGAACGTGCACGCGTTGGCGTCGTTGCAGACGACCGTGCTTCCGCCCAGGCAGCTTCCCGCGCTGCAGACGTCGCCCGAGGTGCAGGCGTTGCCGTCGTTGCAGGTCGAGCCGTTCAGCGGAGTCGGGTTGAAGACGCAGCCCGTGGCGGGACTACAGCTGTCCGCCGTGCACGCGTTCGAGTCGTTGCACACCGCGGCGCTGCCGCCGGTGCAGACTCCGGCCGAGCACGTGTCACCGGTGGTGCACGCGTTCCCGTCGCTGCAGGTCGAGCCGCTTGCCTCGAAGTGACACAGGGCGGAGCAGCAGTCGCCGTTCACGGTGTTGTGGTCGTCGCAGTCTTCGCCCGCGTCGAGCACGCCGTTGCCGCACAGGGCCGAGACGAACGTGGCGGAGAAGCCTGACACTTGGGGCGTGGCCACGACTTCGTGACTCTGCGCTCCGCCGTCCGACCAGTTCGCGAAGAGCTGGTTGACACTGCCGATCTGCTGCGGTGACGGCACCGCCAGGGAGTTCACAGAGTTCGTGATCACGGTCTGATTGAATGGCGCGGTCTGCGTCGCGCTTCCGACGGTGAGCTGCAACCCGGTCGGATTCGTCGAGAAGGCGAGGTTCCGGGTCTCGGGATTGATGCTGACGCTGGCCGTGCCGGTGAGCCCGGTCGAGCCTTCCTCGGCACTGATCGAGTTGAAGGTGCCCATCATCGAGAGATGCTGCGCGCGCACCCAATCGGCGGAGCGCGAGACGTTGGAGATGCGCAGCTCGTCGATCGAGCCCTGGAAGTAGGCGACGGCGGCCGGGCTGCGCCCGATGTCGAGCGGCGACGAGCCCGGGGCGAGCGGCGAGGCCGAGAAGTCTGTGGTTCGGTCGACGCCGTCGAGGTAGACGCGCCCGGTGGGTCCGCTGATCGTCGCGGTAAGCCAGTGCCACTGCGTGTCGAGGTTGAGACCGTCGGCGCGCGTGTAGTCGTCGCCGCTTCCGAGCACGGTCGCGTATCCGCCGGCAGGCTGATACTCGAAGTCGTAGCCCTGCGGATCGGACCACCAGGGCTTCTTGTCGAGGATCCGGGTCGCATCGTTCACGCCCGGGTTGCTGAGCTTGACCCAAGCTTCGAGCGTCGCCGTGCTGCCGAGCTCGAGCGAGGGCGAC